>JBEKDL010000001.1:0-58743 GCA_050014355.1 Dehalococcoidales bacterium
GTCACCGACGGCGATTCAGCCCTGCATTTAATGGAAAAAATAAAACCTGATATGGTCATCCTCGATGAACTGAAGCCCGGTTATGATAATATCGAGGTGGTCGACCATATACGGGAACACTCTGACGTGCCTATCATCATGCTGAACCAGGAGTACGGCATAGAGGCGCTGCGCCAGGCCTTATCCCACGGCGCCGATGACTACATTCGCAAGCCTTTCGGGCCGAAGTCACTCGTCGCCCGCGTGCGGGCCAAGCTAAGGCGCACCAGCTCAAAAAAGGGGTGATATTTCCAGTTATTGCGAGCCCCTCCCGTTCATCGTAACCTCGGCTAGGCAATCCATGACGCCCTCCCCCTCGCCATAACCGCCGTTATCTTCAGCCAAGACTCTTGATTTCTTTTATCACTTAATGTATAGTGTTAGCACAACTGAATATTTTCCGAGGGGCGCCCGAGCGCGAGCGAGGGCCCAACTGGAAAGCAATCCGGTGAAAACCCGGAGCGGCCGCGCCGCTGTGACCCCGATAATATCGGGGAAGCCAGAACGCCAGCCCCTGAACTACCTACAGACTCCGCGGGGAGTGGTAGGACTTTTTATTGAGTCATTACCCCTCGGCTGGAGCGAGGGGTTTATTTTTATAGGAGTCCTGACCGGAATGCTGAAAAAAACGGGAACTATCTGCCTTGCCGTCATTTTCGCATTGAGCTTTATTATATCCTGCGTCACCGCGTCTCAAACCACGCCGCCGTCACCCGGCTCAATCACCGACCAGGCCGGGAGAGCGGTAACGCTTAAGGCTCTCCCCCAGAGAATCGTCTCGCTTGCCCCGAGCAACACCGAAATCCTTTTTGCCCTGGGACTAGGGGATAAAATCGTGGGCGTGACCGATTACTGCAACTATCCCCCCGAGGCCAAAATAAAACCGAGTATCGGCGGCTTCAGCACGCCCAATATCGAGGAAGTGGTGGCGAAAAACCCGGACCTGGTGCTGGCGGCTAACATACACGAGGCGAAAATCGTCCCCCAGCTCGAGGCCAGGGGGCTGACCGTGCTTGTTCTCGACCCGAAGAACATCGACGATATTCTGGCTGCTATAGCCCTCGTCGGAAAAGTGACCGGAAAGGAAAATGAGGCCAGGACTTTGACTTCAGACATGGAAAAACGCATCAAGGCCGTGACTGATAAAACGGGCGGGCTGTCTGCGGCGCAAAAGCCCGCGACCTGTTTCGTCGTCTGGAACGACCCGCTGACGATAGCCGGCTCCGGCACTTTCCACGACGAACTGATAGCGAAAGCCGGCGGCACCAATATCGGCCACGCACTCACCGGGTATTCCAAAGATTTCAGCCTGGAAAACCTTGTAATAGCCAACCCCGGGGTCATTATCGCCGGCATCGGCATGGGAACGGGTGAGGATAAACCCTTCCAGTTCATCCAGACCGAGCCCCGGCTGAAAGACACTGCCGCCCGGATTAATAACCATGTCTATGCCATCGACCAGGACATCGTGGGCAGGACCGGGCCGCGCATCGTAGATGCCCTGGAGCAGTTCGCCAAAGATATCCATCCGGAGCTGTTTAAGTAAAGAAATGTCATCTAATTCTACCGATAAAATAAAGGCCGTGACCTTTTTTTCGAGCCGGCGTACGCGCATCGTCAGCCTCATCGGGCTATCGGCGGGTCTTGTCGTCGCTATCGCCCTGGCCACGAGCGTCGGCAGCGTCCATATTCCGCTGTTGACTACCTTTCGTATTTTGCTGGATAAACTGCCCTTCGTCGATTTAAATCAGACGTGGCAAAGCGCCGTCGCGACCATTGTGCTGGATATCCGGCTGCCGCGCGTCATCCTGGCCGGGCTGGTCGGTGCCGCTCTGGCTACCGCCGGGGCGACCTACCAAGGGCTCTTTCGCAACCCCCTCGCCGACCCGTATCTTATCGGCGTGGCACAGGGCGCTTCCCTTGGCGCCGTCATCGGTTTCCTTCTGCCCGTTAGCTGGAACATCGCGGGATTCGGTCTCATTCCCCTGCTCGCCTTTATCGGGGCGCTCCTCGCCACCATAGCTGTTTACCTGCTGGCCAGGGTTGGCAAAACGCTCCCCGTGACCACGCTTATTCTGGCCGGCGTGGCATTGAGCGCCCTGCTCGGGTCGATCGTCTCTTACCTCATCATTTCCAGCGGGGACAAGATGCACAGCATCGTCTTCTGGCTGATGGGCAGCTTTTCCTTAAGCCAGTGGTCGGAGGTCGGTACGGTCCTGCCTTACGTGGCCCTGGGAACGGCCGTCATCATCATCTTCGCGCGGCTGCTTAATGTGATGCAGCTCGATGAAGAGCAGGCGCAGCAGCTCGGGGTGAACGTGGAAAGGTTCAAGCTTATTTTGCTCGCCGCCGCCACGCTGATTACGGCTGCCAGCGTGTCTTTCGTGGGCACGATTGGCTTCGTCGGCATCATTATCCCCCACGCGGTGCGGTTGATGTGGGGGGCCGACCACCGTTTCCTGCTGCCGCTGGCGGTGCTGACCGGAGCCATTTTCATGATTCTCACCGACTTGCTGGCGCGGACGGTCCTGGCGCCCACGGAGATACCGATAGGGGTGATTACCGCTATCTGCGGCGCCCCGTTCTTTTTGTACCTTTTAAGACGGCGGAAAAAGGCGATTTTCTAAGATGATTGAACTGGAAATGCGTCATGCCACCCTCGGCTACTATCACCAGCCGGTGCTGCGGGATGTTTCTCTGAAAGCGTCGCCCGGGGAAATAGTAGGGCTTATCGGCCCGAACGGCTCCGGTAAGTCCACCATCATCAAGGCGCTCTGCCGCGTGATGCAGCCTGAATCCGGTAAAATAACCGTCAACGGGCGGGACATTTCGACCATACCTCGCCAGGAGCTCGCCTGCCAGGTGGGGGTGGTGCCCCAGCTGCCCCTGCTCCCCAGCTCCTTTACCGCTTTTGAAATCGTACTCATGGGGCGGAACCCGCACCTCGGCCTTTTGCAATCGGAAAGCCGCCGGGACCTGGCGATGGCCTGGCAGGCGATGGAAAAGACCGGGACCGAATCGCTGGCCAACCGCCACATCAACGAGCTTTCGGGCGGCGAAATCCAGTGCGTTCTCATCGCCCGGGTGCTGGTGCAGGAGACCGAAGCGATACTTCTCGATGAACCCACCGCCAATTTGGATATCGGCCGGCAGGTGGAAATCCTGGACCTCATTAAAAAGCTCTGCGCGGAAAACAACCTGACGGTGCTGGCCGCCATCCACGACCTGAACCTGGCCGCGCAGTACTGCGACCGCGTTATCCTGATTCACAAAGGGAAAGTCCATGCCGAGGGCAGTCCCCGCGAGGTCATTACCGAAAAGAACATGAAGCAGGTCTACGGCGCCGAGAACTGCGTCTATACCCACCCCGTGAACGGCCTCCCCACCGTGCTGCTCGGCGCGCACCGGAATAAGGCTAACGGAAAATAGCATGGAGATAATAGCGGTACTGGCCCTGGCGGTAATCGTCGACCTGGCGCTGGGCGACCCGCCGGATGCGGCTCACCCGGTGGCCTGGATGGGTCAAGTCATCGCCTTCCTGGAGAAGGGCGGACTGAAACTTAAACCGGCCGGGCAATTTATTTATGGCATGGTCATGACTTTATTCGTCATGGCGCTTTTCGTGGTCCCCACCTTTTTTATTATTCATTACGCCTGGCGCTTTAACGTTATCCTGGGAGTGGTAGTGGCGGCGCTGCTTTTTAAAAGCACTTTCACCATCACAGGACTGCGGCGCGCGGCGCTGAAGATCAAAAAGCTGTTGGAAAGTGAAAAACTCGACGAGACACGCTTCGAGCTGCGGGCGCTGGTCAGCCGCGATACATCGGAGCTACCCGGGCCGCTGCTGGCCTCGGCGGCGGTGGAATCGGTGGCGGAAGGCACCTGCGACAGTGTCGTGGCGCCCATGTTCTATTTCCTGTTCCTCGGCGTGCCGGGGGCCATCGGCTACCGCGTGGTAAATACCCTGGACGCCATGATA
Source organism: Dehalococcoidales bacterium (assembly GCA_050014355.1). Lineage (GTDB taxonomy): Bacteria > Chloroflexota > Dehalococcoidia > Dehalococcoidales > RBG-16-60-22 > Fen-1077. The sequence goes on from JBEKDL010000001.1 coordinate 4,019, forward strand.
GGCTACCACGGGAAGTATGAATACCTGGGAAAATTCGCCGCGCGGCTGGACGATATCCTGAACTATATACCGGCGCGGCTGGCGGCGCTGGTGCTGGTGCTCGCCGCCACATTTCAAAAAAGCGGATGGGACTCCTGGCAAACAGCTCGCGAGGAGCACCGGCGCACCGAAAGTCCTAACGCCGGCTGGACGATAGCCGCCATGGCCGGCGCCCTGGGCGCACGACTGGAAAAGGTGGGACACTACATTTTTAACGAAAGCGGCGCGGCGCCATCAACAGCCACTATCGAAAGCGCGGCTAAAATATTCACGCTGGCGGCGTTCATCTGGGTATTACTCTGCCTGCTGGGGGAGGTGATTCACTTTGCCGTTACAGCCTAAAAAATACATCGCCGGACTTAAAGCCTGCGCGCACGGCGGCACGAACTACGCTGAATTTAAAGAGCTGGGGATAAAACCGGAGGACGTCCTCGACTTCAGCGTTTCGACCAACCCTTTTATGCCGCCGCCGGGCATCAGAGAAATGATGCAGAACATCCCCATCGAAAGATACCCCGATTCGCAGTCGACAGAATTGACCGAGCGCCTGGCTGAAAGGCTTAAGATTTCTTCTGAAAATATCCTGGTCGGCAGCGGCACCACCGAGCTAATACGCCTTATCGCCCAGGCTTACTTCAGGCAACGCGATAATGTTCTCATTTTAGAGCCAACCTACGGCGAATACGAAGTCGCCTGCCGTATTTCCGGCGCCCGCGCGCTAAAGCACCGTGCTTTAGAAGAGGACAGCTTTGCCCCGAAAATGGATGAGGTCAGCGAAATCATCTGTCAACGCCGTCCCAGAGCGGTCTTTATCTGTAATCCGAATAATCCCACCGGGAAATACCTCCCGCGCGCTGAAATCGAGAAAATATTAAAGGCCTGCCGGGACGCCCTGCTCGTGCTCGATGAGGCATATGTCACTTTCGTAGAAAACACCTGGAACCCGCTCGATTTGATAGAGCGTTTTAATCTGATAGTGCTACGCTCGATGACAAAGGACTACGGCCTGCCCGGCCTGCGCCTGGGCTACGCGGCGGCCAGCCGGGACATCATCGCAACGCTACGGGCCGTCATGCCGCCGTGGAGCGTCAACGTCATCGCGCAGGAGTCGGGCAAAGCCGTCCTGGGGCAGGACAACTATCTGCAAGAGACCCTGGTCAAGGTGCGGGAGGCGAAAAGATATTTAACCGGCCAGCTAACGTGGCTGGGTTTCAGCGTCGTGCCTTCGGACGCGCATTACTTCCTGGTAAAGGTCGGCGACGCTAAAGCGTGCCGCCGCACGCTGTTGAAACAGGGCGTCATGGTGCGCGATTGTACGTCCTTCGGCCTGCCGGAGTACTTACGCGTTTCACCGCGCACTTTACCCGAATGCGAAAAGTTGGTAGCAACGATGAAAAGAGAAATCGAAAAACCTGGATTCCAGAAGGAGAGGAACCGGTGAAAAATAGTGAATATATGATTTACATTTCAACAAGACCCGGCTCAACGTGGACCTACTGCAAAGGAAAGGACAGCTGGACACAAACCACGCCAGCGGGTAAAGTCAGAAACCTTAGCGCCGAGCAGCTACTTTCGCACATTTTGCCGCCGCTGGCCAACGACCAGCCCGGCGTTGAGGTTAAAGTCAAGAGAATTGAGCCTTAGGAAAGGTGCCACGAAGGGAAAGGAAATAAAATGAAGATAATAGAAAAGACCATAGCCTCGATAAGGCCGCTGGATAAAGCGGCTATGGCCGAAGCTAAAGCGCGGCAGGACACGCTGACGAAGCCTGCCGGCAGCCTCGGCAGGCTGGAGGAGCTCTCCATTCAGATTGCCGGTATCCAGGGCAAGGCCCGGCCTGCTATCGAGAAGAAAACCATGATTACCATGGCCGGCGACCACGGCGTCGTGGCGGAAAAGGTGGGGAACTGGCCGCAGGAGGTCACCGCCCAGATGGTGGAAAATTTCCTGCGGGGCGGGGCCGGCATCAACGTGCTGGCGCGCCAGGCAGGAGTTAGAATTGTCTTCGCGGATATGGGTGTGGCTGGCGACCTCAAGCCGCATCCGCAGCTTATGGTCAAAAAAATCAGCCGCGGCACCGCGAATATCTGCCGAGGCCCGGCCATGACGGAAGCACAGGCAAGACAAGCCTTAGAAGCTGGAATTGAAATCATCAACAGTGAAGCTAAAAAGGGCCTGGACATCGTCGGCACCGGCGACATGGGCATCGGTAACACGACCGCCAGCAGCGCTATCTTCGCCGCGATGACCGGCCTCCCTCCGGAAAAAGTCACCGGGCGCGGCACCGGCCTGACCGATGAACAGCTTGTCCATAAGATAGATTGCATCAAGCGGGCGCTGGAGTGCAACCAGCCCGATAAAGCCGACCCCGTTTCCGTGCTGGCTAAAGTCGGCGGCTTCGAAATCGGCGGACTGGCCGGCGTGATGCTGGGAGCGGCGGCGCAGCGAATTCCGGTCGTCATCGATGGCTTTATCTCCGGAGCGGCGGCACTTATCGCTGTGGGGCTGGCGCCGCAAATTAAAAATTACCTCATCGCCGGGCACATCTCGGCGGAAGCGGGACACGCCACTATGTTAAAATATCTGGGTCTGAAACCCCTGCTAAACCTGGAAATGCGCCTGGGCGAGGGCACCGGCGCGGCGCTGGGCATTTTTATTGCCGAGGCCGCCGTCCGGACACTTAATGAAATGGCCACTTTCGCCGAGGCCGGTGTTTCAGAAGAAGAGAGCAAGAATTGAGTTTTCTGGCCGCTTTGCAGTTTTTAACGAGCATACCCGTTAAAATCAAGCGCGAACTGACGCCGCAACAGGTAGGGCGCGCCACCGCCTGGTTCCCGGTGGTGGGTCTAATTATCGGGGGGATGCTGGCCCTGTTCAACTGGCTGCTGGACTTCATCCTGCCGCAATCGGTCACCAACGCGCTGCTCATCGTGGCGCTGGTTTTAATCACCGGGGCGATGCACCTGGACGGCTTCGCCGATACGTGTGACGGACTAGCCGGCTATAAAACAGTCGAGGAGCGCTGGAAGGTTATGCGCGACAGCCGCACCGGCGCTTTCGGGGTGGTAGGGGTTGTCCTGCTGCTATTAACCAAGTATGTTTCGCTAAACAACATACCGGCTGACGTGATGTTACCAGCGCTACTCTTCATGCCGGTGGTCAGCCGCTGGGCGATGGTCTACGCCGTTTTCGCTTTCCCCTACGCCCGCCCCGAAGGACTGGGCACCGCTTACAAACAGGCGACGCGCTGGCCGCAGTTTACGATTGCTTCCGTTTTCACGTTAACGATAGCCGCCGCCCTCTATCCGCTGTTTTCCGTGGCCGGATTTGTTACGTTCGGGGGTATATTTTTCGTTATTTCCTTGCTTGCCCTGTATTTTAAAAACAAGTTCGCCGGACTGACGGGCGATACCTACGGCGCCATCAACGAGTCGGCAGAGGTAATGGCGCTGATACTGATTATAATTATTTACAGTAATACGTCATTGCGAGGAGCATAAGCGACGTGGCAATCTCTATCATCGAAATAAATCCATGTTAGAGATTGCCGCGCCTCCCGATTCGCCAGGGAACAAAGAGGCTCATCGGGATGGCTCGCAATGACAGATGATAAAATGCCTATGAAAAAAGCTAAAACCCTGATGATACAGGGCACCGCCTCTTCGGTGGGGAAGAGCGTAATCGTCACCGCGCTCTGCCGTATTTTCAAGCAGGACGGCTACCGCGTGGCGCCGTTCAAGGCGCAGAACATGGCGCTTAACTCTTACGTAACGGCGGAAGGCGGGGAAATCGGGCGGGCGCAGGTTGTCCAGGCGGAGGCGGCGGGCGTAGCGCCCACGGTGGACATGAATCCGGTACTGCTCAAGCCCACCACGGACACCGGCTGCCAGGTCATCGTGCTGGGTAAAGTGGCGCGCACCATTTCCGCCCGGGACTACTATCAATACACCCCTGCCCTGCTGGCCACTATCACGGAAGCGCTAGAGCGGCTCCGCGCCGCCTACGACATCGTCGTCATCGAAGGCGCGGGCAGCCCGGCGGAGATAAACCTCAAGGAGCGGGAAATCGTCAACATGCGGGTAGCCAAAGCGTCCGGTTCGCCTGTGCTGCTGGTGGGGGATATTGACCGGGGCGGGGTGTTCGCGTCGCTCGTCGGCACGCTGGAACTGCTGGACGAGGACGAAAGACGTCACGTTAAAGGTCTAGTCATCAACAAGTTCCGCGGCGACGTCTCTCTTCTCAAACCCGCCATCGATTTCCTGGAAAAGCGCACGGGTCTGCCCATGCTGGGCGTCATTCCCTATTTTGGCGATATCCGCATCGCCCAGGAAGATTCCGTCTACCTGGAGGAAAAGGAAAACACCGCGCCCACCGGCGGCCTCGATATCGCCCTGATACGCCTGCCTCACATTTCCAACTACGATGATTTCGACCCCCTGGAAGAGGACGGCTGCACGGTCCGCTACGTGACGCAGCGTTTCGAGCTGGCCAGTCCCCACCTCATTATCCTCCCTGGCACCAAGAGCACCATCGCTGATCTGACCTACCTGCGGCGCTCCGGGCTGGCCGCCGCTATCCTCGAAAAAGCGAAAGCTGGCACGCCAGTGGTCGGCATCTGCGGCGGCTACCAGATGCTCGGGCAAAAAATCCTCGACCCGCTTAAGGTGGAATCGAATGAGACGGAAGTCGCCGGCCTGGGCCTGCTCGATGCCGTCACCGAGTTCATCCCGGAGAAGTCCACCAGCCAGGTCAGGGCGCAGGTTGTTTCAGACCCGGGGCTGCTGGCGGGGGCTAAAGGTCTGGAAATCGCCGGATACGAAATACACATGGGGCAGACCAGCGTTAATGATAAAAAGTGCGCTTTCCGTATTATCGAGACGCCGCAGGGCGCCACCGATTATTCCGACGGTCTTTTAAACGAAAAAGGGGACATTCTCGGCACGTATATGCACGGACTTTTCTACAACGATGATTTCCGAAAAGTGTTCCTTAACAACCTGCGGCGCCACAGTGGACTGCCCGAAAGCGCGAGCGGCATCACGACGGATAAAGACCAGCAGTACGATAAACTAGCAGACCTGGTACGCGGAAGCCTGGACTTGCCGCAAATCTACCGGATAATGGAGGCTGGTATTTGAAGACTATTCTTATCCTCGGCGGGGCGCGCAGCGGCAAGAGCCGGCTGGCCGTGGAAATGGCGCAGAAGCGGGGCGGTGAAGTCCTCTTCGTGGCAACCGCCGAAGCCCGCGACGATGAGATGAAGCGCCGCGTCAAAGCGCACCGTCAGACACGGCCTCCAGAATGGAAGACACTGGAAGCCACGCTGCATATCGGCCGGCAGATAAAACAAAATATCGGCCGGGCGCGGACAGTGCTAATCGATTGTATCACCCTGCTGGTGAATAACATCTTCGAGAAGTACGGCGAAAACGCCGGACCCTCGAAGCTGGAAAGGGCGGTCGAGGCAGAGATTAAAGCGCTGCTGGACTGCGCCGCTCAATCCGATGCCCTTTTTATCATCGTCAGCAACGAGGTGGGGCTGGGCATTATCCCCGCCGATGGCGTCAGTCGTCTTTACCGCGATTTGCTCGGCCGGGCCAACCAGATGCTCGCCGCCCGGGCCGACGAGGTCTATCTGCTGGTGGCCGGCCTGCCGGTGGCCCTAAAAAAGTCCAATCCCGACATTGACAGCTAAATACAGTTAGTGTATCATAGGCTCATTATTGTATTCATGAGTCGAAAACCACGACTCTAACTAAAAGGGGTGACCGATATGCCGTATTATGTAATGATGACTAAACTGACCGATGCCGGCCGGAAAACCGTCATGCGCAATCCCTCCAGAATCTGGGAAGTGAACAAAGAGGTCGAGGACATGGGGGCGAAAATAATTTCCCAGTACTCCCTTCTCGGCGAGTGGGATTTCATCAACATCCTGGAAGCCCCGAGCAACACTGTCATCGCCAGGGTATCGGCGGCACTCGGTTCCCGCGGCACCCTGGAACCTCTGACGATGTCCGCCATCACCATCGAAGACCTGGTCAAAGAAATCCAGATGGCCAAAGCCCTCAATAAATAACCACCTGGGCGCTATCAATACCAGCGTAATTGATAACGTACTTCCTCCAGAAATCGGGCTCTGTTTCCAACCGGAGCCCGATGTTGTTTTTTATCACACCTTTCAACTCGATTGTTTTATAATAGTACCTGAAGAGCGTGAGAAAAGACCGTGACAGCCAAGCTAAAACCCCTTAAATGGTATCAAGAATTAGCCGATAAAAAAGCTCGGTTAAGCGCTGGCGCTTTCCTCATGGAAGGGGAAAAGGCCATCCGCCAGGTGCTGGCCAATCACCCGGAAGCTATCATAGAGATAATTTCCGAAGGTGAACCCCCGCTCGATTTCCGTAAATATCCCACGCGCGAGGTCAGCAAAAGCCAGTTCGACTATATCAGCACCACACGTACGCCGCAGGGTCTCGCCGCGGTGCTGAAAATGCCGGCGGACATCTATTCCGCCCGCCTTCCTGCCGAGGCCGGCGGTAAAATCCTCCTGCTGGAGGATATCCAGGACCCCGGCAACGCGGGCACGCTTATCCGCACCGCCGCCGCTTTCGACTTTTCCGGCGTGATTTTATCGGATAAATGCGCCGACCCTTTTTCTCCCAAAGTGGTGCAGTCGACCGCCGGCGCGGTAATGTCGGTATGGCTTAGAGCCGCTGCGCAGTATCTGGAGCTCTCGAACTCATTGCGCGCCAGAGGTTACAAGCTTATCGCCGCGGAACTGAACGGCCGGGACAGCCCGGATGTTTTACACCTTAACCGTTTTATCCTGGCGCTGGGTAACGAAGGCGCTGGCCTTTCCCCTGGCCTGCTGAAAATCGCCGACTACCGCGTGGGCATACCAATAGCGCGGGAAAAAGCGGAGTCGCTCAACGCGGCCGTGTGCGGGGCGATAATGATGTATTTGAGCGGCGGGAGAAGATAATGCTTTTTTCGCTTCTTAAAAAACATTCCGATAATTGACATTTTCCCCTGAAACGATGTAATTTCATGGGGAAACTATTCGCTTGCCACCCGGAGGGGCTTTCATGGCGCAAGAAATATTTGAAAATTCTCCATTTGATAACAAGCATTATCATCATGTCGGCGTTATCGTTAAGAATATTGAAAAAACGATTGCCTATCTTACATCGCTGGGCATTGGGCCGTTCGGCATGCCGGGCGGGGAGAAATGGGTAGAGGTGTCTTTCAAGGGCGAACTGCGCGGCAGGCCCGCGGCATGGAAGGTAAAAATCAGCAACGCCAGACTCGGCAGCGGGGAGCTCGAATTGCTCCAACCCAGCGGTGGAAAATCGTTGCTGCAGGAGTTCCTGGATACTCACGGCGAGGGCCTGCACCACATCGGCTACATCACCGATGACCTGGATAGAGATATAAAAACACTTGCCAGACAGGGCGTCAAGGTCCTGACCAGCGCTGTCGCAGGAGGCGGAGGTTTCGCTTACTTCGAGACCGGCGGCGCCGGCGGAATCATTACCGAGCTAAGGCAGCTATAAAACGAGGAGAAAAGATTATGAAAGCAGCCATTTTAAGAGGCATCGGGCTGAAAAACTTACACGTTGAGGACGTCCCGGAACCGCAGGCGCGGCCGGACGAGGTCAAGGTGAAAATCGCTTACTGTGGCTTATGCGGCACCGACCCCGAAAACGTCGAGGGGCGCTTCGGCCTGATACCCCCGGAGGCGTACGAGAAGCCACAGATGCTGGGACATGAGGCTTCGGGCACTATCGTCGCGGTGGGCAGCAATATCAAAAGCTATAAGGTCGGGCAAAGGGTTGCCTGCGATTTCAAAGGCGCCTGCGGAAAATGCTATTACTGCCGTAACCAGATGGAGCACTTCTGCCAGGACCAGGCGCGCGCTTCCGGCTCTTTCGCGGAGTACGCCGTCTACCCGGAAAGCGCTATCTATGCGCTGCCGGATAACATCAGCCTGGAGGCCGGTTGTTTCCTCGAGCCGGTATCTGTCGCCGTCCATGCTATCGACATCGCCGGCGTCCGCCCGAGCAGTACCGTCGCCATATCCGGCGCCGGTCCCATCGGCCTGCTCTGCTTACAGGTGGCGCTCAAGGCCGGGGCGGCACGGGTCATGGTGTCCGAGCCGGTGGCCGGTAAGCGCGATGTGGCTAAAAAGCTGGGCTCGGATGTCACCGCCGACCCCTACAAGGAAAACCTGGAAGAACTCGGCAATAAGCTGACGGAGGGGCGCGGGTTCGATACCGTCATCGAGGCCAGCAGTGACCTCGCGGCGGCTAAGCTGGCGATTAACCTCGCGGGCAAATGCGGCACGGTAGTCTGGGCAGCCGTCTACCCCGTCGAGGCGGAAATCGGCGTGCCACCCTTTACCATGTACGCGAAAGAGCTGTCTATCCGCTCCGTTTTCGTATCGCCCTACTGTTTCCCCAGGGCGCTGACTCTCTTGCCTAAACTCGACATCAAGACGCTAATCACGAACATAATTCCGCTAAGAGACATTAAGAAAGCCTTCGAGCTGCACGAGACCAGGAAGCCGATAAAGATTCTGATTCAGCCATAAAAATAAAGCGAGGCCGACCATGACGGAACAGATACACTGTAAGAAATGCCACATGCTGCTGTACTTCGGCGAAGAAATAAAGCGCCGGCTCTACATGCGGGCGATACCTTCGGAGGCAACGGTGCTGGGCTTCTACGAAAACAAATGCCCCCGCTGCGGCGCCAAGCTGACGCTCAAGACGGTAGAAATCAAGACAGAGGGGCGGAAAAAACATGTCGCACGATGAAAAGCTCATCAAGGCGCTGGAAAAGAAGGCTGACGAGATACGTAAAAACTGTTTCACTATTTTTGAATCGACGCAGATGGGCCACAGCGGCGGCACTATGTCGCTCATCGAAATCATCACCAGCCTGTATTTCCATCACATCAAGTTCGACCCGAAACAATGCGACTGGCCGGATCGCGACCGCGTGGTGCTCTCCAAGGCCCACTGCTGCGAGGCTATTTACGCCGCCCTTGTCGAGTTGGGCGTTTATACTAAAGAAACTTTGAAGACTTACTACTGCTACGGCTCGCCGTTCCAGGGGCACGCGGACAGGTGGTGCACGCCGGGCATCGATTACTCCGGGGGTTCGCTGGGGCAGGGGCTCTCTTTCGCCGCGGGCATGGCCTACGCTGAAAAACTGAAGTCGGCGGTCAAGGACATCAACTTCGGCCAGGGCGGATTTTTACAGAGGTATATCGTGAGGCTGGACCCGCTTTACCGCTGCTACGCTATCCTGGGCGACGGCGAATGCCAGGAAGGCATGGTCTGGGAGGCCGCCATGTTCGCCGCCAAGTACAAGCTGGACAATCTCATCGCTATTGTGGACTATAATAAGTTCTCGCTGGACGGCCCGACCAACGAGGTGATGAACCTGGAGCCTTTGATAGATAAATGGAAAGCCTTCGGGTGGTGGGTGACGGAAATCGACGGCCACGACATCCGCCAGATAGTCGACACGCTTGACCTGACCACCCATCTTTACGGCGATTACCGTCCCAAGTGCATTATCGCCCATACCGTTAAAGGCCACGGCATACCGGCCTGGGAGACCGAGCACATTCACCTGGGCCGCGGCGACGTGATTATGAGGGGCGTTAAGGAAGGGAGGAAAAAATATGCCGACCTTCAATAAATACGTGAAAATAGAAAACAAGCCGGTGACAGTGGCGGCAGGACTGGAGAAAGCAATTACCGCCGCGGCGGCGAAGAACGAGCGTATCATCGCGGTGCTGGAGGATATGGGGTTCCCGGGCATGCTCTGGTTCAAGAAAAACGCGCCCGACCGCATGATGGAGTGCGGCATCGCCGAGCAGAACGCCGCCGTGGCATCGGCCGGACTGGCCGCGGAAGGTTTTATTCCCATAATCAACAGCTTCCTTTTCGCTAACGTCGGCCGGGCTTACAACCAGATTAGGCAGAGTATACTGGTCGACCGTTTTAACGTGAAATTCATCGGACGCGAAGGCGCCTGGGGCGAGACCGGCATCTCGCATAACACTGTAGAAGGCATCGGCAGCGCGCGTGTGCTGCCCAACCTGGTCATTTTAAACCCTGCTGACGACGTCGAAGCGGAGAAAGCCGCCGAGGCAATGTTACAGTACATCGGCCCGGTATTGTTAAGGCAGGAGTCCAGCCCGTCGCCGATGAGGATATTCGCGCCTAATGTCCCCTTCGATATCGGCAAGGCTTTTTCGTTGCACGACGGCAAGGACGCCACCATCATCGCCACCGGCTATATGCTGACCGAAGCAATAAGGGCGCTGGATATACTGGAAAAGGCTGGCCTGGACGTGGGCCTGCTGGACATGTGCACGCTTAAACCGCTGGACGATGAAGCGATAATCAAAGCGGCGCGGCAGACCGGCGCTATCGTGACGGCGGAAAACGGCAGCGTCATCGGGGGGCTGGGAGACGGCGTGGCGGCGGTTCTTTCTGAAAACCTCCCCACCCCACTTATAAAAGTAGGGGTCGAGGACGAGTTCAGCCAGTCAGGCAAAATTACCGGCGATATCGATGAGCTTAAAACGCACTTCGGCCTCCGTGCCGAGGACATTGCGGTTTCTATTAAAGAGTGCGTTGCTAAGAAAAAGAAGCTGAAGAAAAAGCAATAATTGTCATTGCGAAGGTATATCCCGAAGCAATCCGTTTCTTTATAGCTTATCTATTGTATCTGATCGTACAGGTCTGACCATTGAGGATTGAACGATTCTACAAGTTTGTTCTTTCTTGCCCTGGAACTGCCTTTCAGGCGCTTTTCTCTTAAGATAGCTTCCTCCGGGTCATCATAAACCTCGTAATACACTAGTTTATTTATATCGTATTTCGCAGTGAATCCTTTGACCAGTTTGTTTTTATGTTCAAAAACCCTTCTTTTTAAATCGCTGGTTACTCCGATGTATAAAGCAACATTGGTGCGGTTAACCATAAAATATATGCAGTATTGCTTATTGAATTTCATGATTACTCAATTTAAATGAAGAGAACGGATTGCTTCGCTACGCTCGCAATGACATATTCTTTCGGGCGCTTTCTACCCCTTTATCGGCTTCAGCCCTGCTTCCAGGCGGGCATCGTTAATGTGCAGCAAAACCGCCTTCTCCAGCGGCATACAGGAAAAGCCGAAATCATCTTGAGCGCGCTTCCCGCTTACCAGCCACGGCAGGCCGGCCTCGCCTTCAGGGTCGATTATCTGCTCTTTCCCGAAGGTGATTTTAGCGTCCGGGATATATTTTTTTACCACTCTCGCCATGTCCCGGGGACTGGTGGCCAGGCCGCCCACGTTATAGACCGGGTGGGGGGATGAAGGGGCTTTTATCAGCATTCTCGTGAATTCCGCCAGGTCGTCCGCGGAGACCAGCGAGCAGAGACCGTGGCCGTCTCCTTTCATCGAAAAAGGCCTTCCAACGGCGCATAGCGATGGCATGTCCGACCAGTATTGGGCCGGCGAACGTCCGCCATGCCCGTAGCCGATGGTCGGCCTTAGCCCTGTAAAGCTCATGCCGAACTGCCGGGAATAATCAGCGGCCATTATCTCGGCATACTTTTTAGACACCGCATAGGAATGGGTGGGGTTGGTCTGATTGTCCTCGGTCACCTCTCGCAGGCCGTACATCGCCTGCGGACCGTAAACCGTCTCCGAGCTGGCATAAATAACTCGCCCGGCGCCCATTATTTTCGCCGCCTCGAAAGCGTTGCTCATACCCAGAATATTCACCTTCGTGACCAGCCGCGGGTCAACAGGCACGTCTTGAGCGACCATGATAAAAGCCCAGTTGATGACCCGGTCTATGGCATGCTGCTTCATCGCGTTCAGAATATCTTCGATTTGTGATACGTCGCCGCGAACAAATTCGAACCTGCTTCTGTATTTAGAGATGGACTTCTGGAACCATTCCACCGGTGGGGCCAGGTCCATGGATACCACACCGGATATTTCTTTATCCCGCAACAGGTAAAGACATGTCTTGCGCCCGAAAAGCCCGCTGCCCCCCAGGACCAGCACTTTCATTCTCTCCCTCCTGCCCGATTCTCTCCCAGACAATATATAGTTATCCCTTGCCCGTGTCAATTTGATGCAACTGGGGTGAAAGCGCACGCGATAAAAGAAAAGGCTTGCCGATTCAACCGGGGAAATCAATTGGCGTAAAAATGCTCGTGGGAATAAAGCGCCCTGGAATTTACCAGGCAGCCGGGTGGGGATTTTATTTTTACTTTTATCAGGGGTTTTATTTGAGGCGCCGCTGTAATTTGAGGGATTTTGTTCTCCAGCTCGTCCCTGGCCTGTAACACGAGAACTGTCCGTTTTTCGAGTTCCTTGACTGCTCTCTCTACACGGGAGACTTCCCCCACGGCCCTTTCTTTTTCGAGGGTCTGTGACAGCCGATGTAATATCCGGTTTTGTTCCGCGGTGCTGGTCCTAAGCGCCTGCGATGCTTCCGAGAGCCCCACGATAGCCCGGTTATGGCTGGCCATGTGGCCGGCGTATTCCTGCATCGCACTGGCAAAGCTATCCAGGGCTTTTTCCGTGCGTTCTATCCGTGCCGAGAGGTCCAGGTTGCCGCGCTGACTTTCCTCGATGATAGGAGCAGTAAACTCGCGGTAATTCCGCTTCAGCCTGCCTGTGACATACCTTGAGTAGAGGAGTACCGCCAGCAGGATAATTACAATAGCTAAAAGAACGGCGCCTGCCGGGCTATATAAAAAGTCCTGGGCGCGCCCGAAAAAAGTTGCCCGGTAATCAAGGCCCCGGATGTTTTGAAATTTTACCGGGAAGGGGCTGATTATAAATAGCGTTAACAATACCTGTTTCATAACACCTCTAATAAGCCCCGCGGTCCTTATTACACGCAAAAAACAGCACGGAGAGTTCAAGCTTAATTTCTTGAAACAGCTCCGGCGTTAATTAAACTGTTTTAAAATAGTTTTGATAGTAAAGGGGGGCGTACCGACGCCCCCCAAACGTGAGAACCCACTATTTCGCCTTGACTCTGGCTTTTTTCTCCTTCATGGGTTCGCCACAACAAAGGATTTCGTGCGCTTCGATGCAGCCGCATTCTTCATCGACTATCAGCGATAGCCCGCATACATCACACATGTAGCTATCACCTTTGGCGGCAACTTTCTTCCGTGGCGCGGCCTTCTTTACCGTGGTACTTTTCTTTTCAGCCATATGACCTCCTTTTATTTCTTGGCCTGACAACCGCATCTTATCACCACGGTTATTGAAAAATTATAAATAAATCCGCGTAAAAGTTACAAATTTATTGCGTTTTTTTAAGGTCTATTTCAACCGTATTGAAAGAAAGTTGGAATTTGGTTAGAACTATGTTAGAATTTGTTGGAATTTTGGTATTAGTATGGTTAGAATAAGTTAGAAAACGTTAAGAATAGAGTACTTTTAATTCACAGATTTAATTTCCGGCGGCAGTGGAATATGAATAATAATAAAAAATTCAGTTTTAAAATACGCAGAAAGATATTAGTCTTCTGTGCCGTGACAGCTTTAGCTCTTACCCTATGGCCCGTGCACCTTTCTAAAACCGACGCCGCGGTGCTGGCAAGCGTCTCTCCGCTGGCTGTAACAGTGCGGAATCTCTGGGGAGCGCCAAAAGGTGAGGCCGTTGATGCAACACTCTATCGCTCGGACAGCGCGCTGGGCTGGAACTGGAGCCGGTTAAATCCACTGAAACAACGAGGCTTGACTTACGTCCAGCCGATATATCCCAGCGCCAGAATCGTTTTAAAAACGCCGGCAGCCGTGGGCGCCATTCAGTCTTTCAACCTCTTTGCCGAATATGACTACAAGCAGAAACCGACAGGCTCTTATAACCTGGCTTTCGATGTTTTCTTGCGGGAAAAGGGGACAGCCACGGACAACCGGAAATCAGAAATAATGGTCTGGCTGGACTGGACTTTGCCGCAACCAGCCTCATCATATAAAGGTGTTGTTTCCGATGGCAGCAACACGTTTGACGACTATTCGTGGACGAAGAGCAACGGCTTTGATTATCACTCGTTTCTTGTAAAACCCAAATCGTCATCCACGGCCCGGGCGATTAACCTGAAAGCTTTAATCGAACGGATTAAACCGGATAAGGACTGGTACATCTCGGAGGTGGAGCTGGGTACAGAGGTATGGAACGGCGCGGGCGCTGTTGAGCTTACAAGCTTTTACCTGGAATTGAACGGGGAAACACTTTAGGAAACCTGGTATAAAAAGAATTCCCCCCTTCCGGAAAATGCATCGGAGGGGGGAATATTGTTTAAGATGGCCTGATAGTATATCCTATGTCGTTGCCCAGGCAGTCCTGGCAAGGACCTTGTTCTTTTGTTCGCCAGACTTGTTCACGAGCCAGGAGCTGGACTGTATTTTGCCCCCGCCCACGCCGTAGACAATCTTGCAGCCGATTCTCTGACAGATTTCTTTTTCGGTTGGCGGCATATTGCCCTCGGTGCGGTCGCCGCCCTTGGCGAAAATGTCCGGACTGTAACGTTCGAGAGATTGAGTGCTGGACAGGTCCGGGTCGATGTTTGGCAATACCATATCCACGCCGCTTATTCTCATCAGGATTTCTTTTCTCTCATGGTAAGGCATGAAGACATAGCCCTTTTTCATTATCAACTGGTCGTCCCGCGTCAATATGATCATCACGCTATCGCCGAGTTCCCTGGCCTCCTGGATGCTGCGCAGGTGGCCGACGTGTATGGGGTCGAAACCGCCGCTTACCGCTACGATAATCATGAGCCGACTCCAGTTAATTGTTTGTTTTCCTTCTCCACCGACGCGTCACCACCCCCGCTTTTATCAGTCACTTCAAAGACCTTTGGGGGGTTGATAAACGATAAGATTGTTGGCACTGTACAGATAAACTCGATGACAGGGGATAATACGAACAGGCCAGCATGATACCCTATTTTTTTGATCCAGCTGCTCGGCGTATATTTCAGCTGCCAGTAAAGGCCAAGCTGATAACGGGCAAGCCATAGTACTCCGGCCAATGATACTCCTCCCAGGGAAAGGAAACCCACCGTTGTTGGTATGAGTTCTTTAGGGAATATGTGGTTGAGTGCGCCTATCGGGATAAACATAGTTAAGATGAATCCTAGGAACCAGGCGGTATAACTGTATAAGCGGTACCATAGGTCGTTAAAGCGGATATGTTTCAGCATTAAGATGCCACCCCAGTACCAGCGTTTCCTTTGCTTGATAGCAGCACCGGCGGTCTTAGGTGGTTTCTCCAGAGTTAAGCCGCCATGCCAGCCGAACACCTTGCCACACCGCTTGGAGACTTCATAGGCGAACCGGGTGTCCTCGCTATATTTGACATTTTCGAAATCCCAGCCGATTTTATGTTCTACGTCAGTGCGTATCAACATATTTGAGCCGTTCATCCAGTAAACACCAGAGGTCTCCAGCTGGCGCTTTACCCAGAAATAGGTCCAGCATCGCTGTGCCTCAACGAAGAATGTCAGCAGGTTACCATCGTAAGGGAAGACCGTCGGGCCATCAGCCACCGGGTTACCGTTCTTTTTGATGTACTTGAGGATGCTGGGCACTGTTTGCGCCGTAATTTGAGCGTCTTCATCAAGGTGAAGTGTCCAGACATCGGGTGAGTTCGGCGTAAACTCCAGCGCATAGTTAAGCGCTCTTGCCTTGAACTTGGAATGACAAACATAATCTTCAGGTACGATGAGGTGTTCGGCCCCTTCAAGTTCCCCGTCTTTATCCGCGAGGACTTTTATCTCATAATTCGTGAACCCACATTTATAGCATGAAGCGATGATAGACTGCACTGATCCGTTCAGCAGGCCGGTAATCTTCCTGGCAGTGATGAGAAATATTATTCTGGGGTGAGGATTGTCCGGCATCAGGTAATGTTTGGGGATATACGTCTTCCATCCTCTGATGAGATAGTACCAGGAGAGCACCACTGCCGGTGCGATGATTATCCAAATAATTTCATAAGCTGTCAAATGTAGATGCATTTTTTCCTCCTTATTTTTCTAGTTTATCTTAAGCTTTCAGAGACTTTTGAGATTGTTCCGGCCGGTGAGCGTTTATCACTTCAAGCTCGGTGTTGACTTCTTTTATGGTCTCGAATAGCTTGACAATTAATCCCTTGGAGCGGCACAGGTCCAGGAGCTGGTTGAGGTCCTTGGGCAGGCATTTGCCGCCGAAAGGCTTACCGAAAAAGGCGGTCCCGTATTCGCTGACCCGCTTATCGTTTTTAACGATGTCGGCAATCTCCTTTGTGTCCAGATTCAGGACTTTACATATTTTATCTACCTCATTCCAGAATGTAATCAGAGTAACTAAATAGTTATTCAGCACGAGCTTGGCCATTTCGCTGGTGTTCGCTTTGGTGCGGATAATTTCCGCGCCCAGCGGTTTATAGAGCTCGGCCATAGCGTCGCCGTGCTCTTTACAGCACTCCCCGATAACCACGAACTTCTGGTTCAAAGCGTCCTCGACGGCCGTTTTCTCGCGGAGAAATTCCGGATTGTGACAGATGTGGACACCGTGTTTCTGCATGGCCGCCTGGGTTGTGCCCGGTGGTACGGTGCTCTTGATAACGTAGGGATTGTGTACCTTGCTGGTTACCAGATTCTCGATGACATCCGGAACGACCTTTTCAGGGGGGCAGATAAAAGTTAAATCGGCGTTCTTCACGGGTTTATCCGTTATAGGTATGTCCGTGAAATTCCCCGGTTTGACATCGCAGCCGGTGACCTTGTGCCCCAGCTTCTGCATCACCTTAGCCTGGGCTTTACCTACCACTCCCATACCTATAATCTGTATGTGCATTTTTACCTCTCCTTGCTCTAGATTTGGAAGTTTCAAATTTCTTTCATTTATCTTTCGTGGATTTTTCATACCTTTTGATAATAATTTGCCCGGTAAAGAGCGTCAAGGGGGTAAACCTAACTTATCCTCCCAACTTAGTACTTTATTCCTATTACTTTTACGGCCCGGGGATAGTACTAAAACAGTACTAAATGGTTAGCGATATGGCCGGGTCAGGTCAGGTTCCATGTAAATATTTAAGCGTCAGGCCGGTTATTTTTTGGTATAAAAACGGTTTGAGAAAGGTATGAAATGAAAGTTCTATGAAAAAACTATGCAAGAAGACAAAATATATTTGTTTCTATGGAACATGGTCTCCGGGCGCGATGAGGGCAGGCAGCTATGTCAGGTGATGACCAGCCAAGGAATTTAAAGGTACTGTTTGTATTTGGTTGCTAGTTGACATCTTTATTGAATAATATTATTAGGAGCGTTAATATGACAACAGGCACAAAAAAGGACAAATTTTACTTACAAGATTTAGCTGACCTATTTTTGAAAGAAGACCTTGAATTTATTACTAAAGTTAAAACCCCTTCTGCTCTAATTGCGCCTGAATTCGTTGATTGTTCTGGGAAATCGTTGCCAATAAAGCCTGAGCACTAGCTAAAAGCCTTCTTTCTGCATTCGCTTGAACAAAAGCCTCTCTTTCGGAATAACCTCCTTTCATCAATGTCTTTACTTCATTGCTTTGGGATTTCTGTAACCCATCATGGATAGATTTAAACTGCTCTTCGAAATAATCAATTAGCCCTTTTTTGGTTAACCCGATTGCCATTAGTCACACTCCTTTCCAATTCTGGCAAGATTATAGCACTCTAGTTGACATATTGAAATTGTAAAGTCGAAATCTCAAAAACAACCAAAACCAAAGAGAACCAATTTAAAGCTTGCTTGCCTGCCGATAGTCAATATGTCATAATGAGTTTAAGTTTTTAGGTAAATCAAACCCACTAGACAATGAGAAAATGAGCTTGAGCAAATCAAAAGTAACCATACTCATCGGGGCCTTAATAGTCCTCTTCATGGCGCTGTCCCTCGTATTTCGCGTGGCTCTCCCTTATGACTCCGTGTTCACGGGCGGATGGGTCAAGTTCACCAGCAACGACGCTTACTTTCATATGCGGCTGGTAGATAACTTGGTACATAATTTTCCTCATCTCACTCACTTTGACCCTTACTTTATCTATCCCGGAGGGGGGACTACCAGCGGGGTGCATTTCTTTGACTATCTGCTGGCCATCATTATCTGGATTATCGGGCTGGGTTCACCCACACAGCACACCATAGATGTAGTGGGGGCTTATTTCCCGGCGGTTCTGGCAGCGCTGACGGTTATCCCCGTTTTCTTCATCGGTAAAGCGCTGTTCAATCGCTGGGTGGGGGTGATGGCAGCTTTTCTGACGGCACTACTGCCCGGCGAATTTTTAGGGCGCTCGATTCTCGCCTTTACCGACAACCATGTCGCCGAGACTTTTTTCAGCACGCTAGCCGTTCTCTTTTTTATTCTGGCGGTGAAGCCCGCGGGAGACGGACCGCCGATAACCCTGGAAAACTTGCTTCAACGCGACTGGAAAACCGTTAAAAAAACCCTGTTGTATAGCGCACTGGCCGGTCTTTTCCTAGGGATTTACCTTAGCACCTGGATGGGAGCGCTGCTCTTCGTTTTCATTATCAGCGTCTTCTTTGTCCTTCAGTTTATCATTAACCATTTCAGGCATAAACCCAACGACCATCTGGGCATTATCGGTTTTGTCACTTTCCTGATAGCCGATATCATCTTCCTGCCGCAGTCCCCGGACCGGAATTTCACCCTGGTGATGGTTGCCGCACTGTTTATCCCTCCTGTCCTTGCCGTCATATCGCGATTGATGTCAAACTGGAAAGTGAATACTATCTATTACCCGTTGTCCCTCATCGCGGTCGGCGGTGTGTTACTCGGCGTAATGCGCGGTATCGACTCTTCCGCAATAACCACGATGTGGCATAATTTCCTTTACATCTTTGCGCCGGGAGGGGGGTCTTCCGCCGCCACCACGATGGAGATGCAGCCTTTCCTTTCACCGCAGGGTAGCTTTACTACCATCGTTGCCTGGGGCAATTTTACGACTAGCTTCTTCATGATCTCACCAAATTTACCAATTGCTAAGCTTTGGTGGTTTCCCGGTTTTGCTATACCTCCGATTGCGATTGCGATATGGCTTTGGACTAAACAACGTATCAATAAATACCATACACTAATCCTGTTTTCATTTGGAATAATGTTGATAGCCGCTGTAGTTTTTTGGTTCATCACTCCGGCGGGTTGGAAGTTTAAATTCCCAGGCTTTGGAATTATTTCATTACTTATACTAATCGTGTTGTCCATCAAACAGCGCGGCCAAAAGGAAATACAGGTCTTCTTCGTCATCTGGACATTAATCATACTCATCGCCACGCTGGTGCAGCGCCGCTTCGCTTATTACCTCGTGGTGAATATGGCGGTGCTCTCCGCCTATATTTCCTGGGAGATAATCTGGTATGCTGGGCTGCGGAGACTAACCGAAAAGGCGGATAAAGACGCCGCAGCTGAAAAAGCGGAGACCAAAGCTAAAGCCAAGAAGAAACGCCGGCAAAGCCAGGGCGTATCCGTCCATTACGTCTATACCGTAGTGGCCATAATCGTGGTGTTTTTCTGCGTTGACTTTTTTAATATTTCCCAAGCGAATAATGTAGCCTCAACTGCACCTTATGCTCCCACGGACGGCTGGGAGCAGGCCCTGACCTGGATGAAGACCAATACCCCGGAACCCCTGGGCGACCCGGGTGCCTATTATAAGCTGTTTAATACCGAATATAAATATCCGGCTTCAGCCTACGGCGTGACGGCCTGGTGGGACTATGGCTACTGGATTTCGCGGATAGCCGAGCGCCTCCCCTCGACAAATCCCTCTCAAGCTTCCGACCCTATCAAAAAGGTCGCCACTCTCTTTTTGTCCCAGAATACGACTTCGGCCGATAAAATAATGGCCGACCTCGGCTCGTCCTATATTATCGCGGACAATTCCCTGATTGCTGCCAAGATATGGGCCGTAGTCGATTGGGCCAGTCAGAGCCAAGATAAATATTTCGGAACCTACTTTGTACCTAAAAACGGCTCTTACCAGTCAGTCCAGCTTTACAACCCTGATTTCTATCGCACGCTCATCGTCAGGCTATATAGCTTCGACGGCAAAGCGGTGCCCGATGGAAAACCCGTGGTCGTTACTTATACCACGCAAACGAGAAACGGGACTGTTTATAAGCTGGTGACCGCCGCCGACCAGTACCCCACCTATCAAGCGGCGCTTAACTATATAGCCAGTCAGAAGTCGGGAAATTACGATATCGTCGGCACCAACCCGTTCATCAGTCCCGTGCCGCTGGACGCTATTCAGGACTTTAACATAGTTTACAGTTCTCCGTATACCGACTCGTTTTCCGGGAACGTCACCCTGCCGGATATCAAGGTGTTCGAACACGTTAAATAATTGAACCACTTGAAAAACGGTTGTCAGGATGAGGATGAATATCCTGTTTGTCCACGAAGTAGACTGGCTGAACAAAGTCGTATTTGATATTCATTCCCTCGCTGATGGGCTTTCACTGCGCGGCCACCATGTGTTCGCCATAGATTATGAGGACACCTGGAAACAAAAGAACCTCTTTGATTTAGGCAGTCTGAAAACGAGCCAGTTTGATGGTATCGCCCGTTCGCTCCCCGGGGCATCTGTGACCTTGATACGCCCGGGGTTTATTAAAATTCCCGCCTTGAGCCGCTTATCAGCTGCTTTTACACACTACAAGGAAATCCATAAGACTATCAGGGAAAAGAACATCGAAGTTATTATCCTCTACTCGGTGCCCACCAACGGTCTGCAGACGGTTAGTCTGGCCAGGAAATTTAAAATACCGGTGATATTCAGGTCCATCGATATACTTAATATGATGGTGCGCTACCCCGCCCTGCGCCGGATAACTAAATTTCTGGAGAAAAAGGTCTATTCCAGCGTGGACCTGGTCCTGCCCAATACACCCCAATATCTTAAATATGTCTCCGGCATGGGTGTCCCTGAATCCAGAATCAGACTGCTCCCTTTCCCGGTAGATACCAGCTTATTCCGTCCCTCGGTCGACTCTTCCGAGGTCCGCCGGAAATGGGACCTCGAAGGAGAAGAGCAGATAATCGTCTTTATCGGCACGCTGTTCGAGTTCAGCGGATTGGATGAGTTTCTGTGCCGCTTCCCGGGCGTGCTGAAGGAAGTACCGCAGGCCAGGCTGCTGATTGTCGGAGACGGCCCTCAACGCTCCAAACTGGAGAGAATCATTGCCGAAATGGGCTTGAAAAACCGGGTAATAATCACCGGCTTTCAGCCTTACCGGACCATGCCGGAGTATATCAACCTGGCGGCGGTATGTATTAACACTTTTCGCGTCACCGGCGCCATTATGGATACTTTCCCGTCTAAGATAGTACAGTACGCCGCCTGCGGCAAGGCCACGGTAGCCACCCCCTTGCGCGGTATCACTTCCCTGCTGCCCGGCGAATCTCACGGAGTGGTCTATGCCGCAGATGCGGCCGGCATCGTCGGCGAAGTGATTTCACTTTTAAAGTCAGCCGAAAGGCGCCAGCAGATTGGGCAAAACGGTCTAAACTATGTCAGGGACAATTTCAACTACGAAAAGATTTCCGGGGAGCTGGAAACAATCCTTGAGGAGGCGATTAGAGAAAAACATCATGAAACAACTTCCCGCCGAAATTAAAGGCAAGAAAGTCCTCGTTACCGGCGGCGCTGGTTTTATCGGTTCGCATATCGTGGATAGCCTGTCGCCGGAAAACCAAGTGGTTGTCCTGGATAACCTGTTCACCGGTTCGCCCGCCAACCTGGCCGGGAGCAAAGACAGGATTAAATTTATCAATGGAGACGTGCGTGACAAACAGTTGGTCAAAGATATCATCGCAGATGGGATTGAGTTCGTCTTTCACCTGGCGGCCCACGCAAACGTAATCAGGTCGATTGCCGACCCCTACACGGACATGGACATCAATATCCGTGGCACGCTCAATGTTCTGGAAGCCTGCCGTTCCTCCAGAGTAAAGCGGCTGGTCTATGTCAGCTCGGCGGCGGTCTACGGCGAAGCCAAACACCTCCCCATCGATGAAGAACATCCCCTTAATCCGGAGTCGCCTTACGCCGTCAGCAAGATGACCGCGGAAAAATACTGCCTCGTATATCATAAGGTGTTCGGTGTTCCCGCTGCCGTGGTCAGGTGCTTCAATATCTACGGCCCGCGGCAGAACACCGGCGCATACGCCAACGCCATTTCCATTTTTCTCGCTAAAGTCAAAAAAGACGAGCCCATCACTATCTACGGTGACGGCGAGCAGACACGGGACTTCGTCTTCATCGGCGACGCGGTTGCCGGCATTCTCTTGGCCGCCACCCGTCCGGCCTCGGTGGGCGGGGTCTTTAATATCGCCAACGGCGCGGCCACCAGTATCAACCGGCTGGTTGAAATCATCCATAAAACCACGGGGCGGCAAGTCCAGGTCATCCATGCTGCCGCCAAGGCCGGGGAAATCAGGCACAGCTTCGCCAGTATTGACAGGGCGGTGAAAGCGCTCGGCTACCGCCCTGGCACCGACCTTGAAAACGGCATTGCAGCGACATGGAGGGGATTAAATAAGGGTTGAAGAGATATGAGAATGTGAAGCGAAAATGTACTGTATTTGCTTATTCTTTTTCGCCTAGCCCACTATTGATTGCCACGCTGTAATAAAACCGCTTGATACACCTCATTCATCTGTTCGGCTATTTTAGCCCAGCTATACTGCTGCGCCAGGTTTTTTCTCTGGTCTCGGAATAGTTCTTTTTTATCGTCTTTTATTATATTAAGCATGGCCTCGGCCAGTTTTTCCTCGTCATAAGGAACACTCACGCCATATTCATTGCGGACAATATCCTTCAACCCGCATCTATCGGTAACGACGACCGGCGTGCCGCAGGCCAGCGCTTCCAATACCGTTATCCCGAATATTTCATATTGTGAAGGCAGCACATATACGTCGGCGTCGGTATATAGTCTCAATTTATCCAAGCCGTAAACCGCCCCGGTGTAAAGTGTCCTGCCGGCAATACCCAGCTTTTCCGTCAAGGCCGTAAACTTATTCTTGTACCCATCGTCATATCCGGCAATGACGAGAGTAATTTGCGGCTCGCCCAGCCGGGCAAAAGCTCTGGCCAGCAGTTCAAGGCCTTTTATCTCGTGTATCCTGCCCAGGTAGAGCACGATTTTTTGGTCAGGCTTGATATTAAACTGTTTTCTGAATTCGCCTCTCGGCGGCAGGTTTCTGAACTCCTCCTGGTCAATGCCGTTGGGCACGGTGACTATTTTTTCCCGGATGCTGCCCATGTCCTGGTATTGTTTCACCTCTGTGTCCGACACGGCAATTAGCCTGTCGGCGCGGCGCATGATGTTTTTGTTCCACGCTATATCAGTCATCTGCTTAAACACCTTCTTGGGCCGTGCAATAAGCATCGAGCCGTGGGCCTGCATCACGTAAGGAATGTCAGCCCTGCGGGCAAGCCAAGAAACGCACACGTTGAGGAATGTCCTGAAGTTGTGCAGATGAATTATGTCATAGTCCTTAACATCAGCCGTTAACAGACCGGGTGTGATTCTATAACCATAGATGTTGACCAGAGTCTTAAACTTGACCAGTTCTACCCCTTCAGGCGGTCCCTGGTCTTTAGCATCCCAGTCGCTGGCATAGATAGTAACGCTGTTTCCCTGTTTGGCCTGCTCCCTCGCCAGATGAAACGGTACTTTGGCCGAGCCCCCGGCTCTTGCCTGTGAAATGAGGTCTATAACGTGCAGAATTTTCAACTCTATTTCCTGTTAGTCACAGCTAAATGACATCGCACCTGATTACACGCCAGCACAACCATAGACAGTTCATTAAGCATCTTGCAGTCATTATATCCAGTTTCGTAGTTTGAGACAATATTGACCTAAGGCGGAACCTGCGGATTGATTAGGGGCTATTAATATTGTAAGATATAAGCGAGTTTTGAAGCACAGCACGGAGAATAGCAGATGAAGGTTCTTGTTGTCGGAGGTGCCGGCTATGTCGGCGGTGCTATCACCGATTTGCTGATGGAAAGCGAGTATCAGGCCCGCGTCTATGATGCGCTGCTATATGAAGAATGCTACCGCAAGCCCGTAGACTTTGTATATGGAGACGTACGCGACCTCGATAGATTGCAGCCGCAGCTGGACTGGGCTGATGTCACGGTGTGGCTGGCCGCCCTGGTCGGCGACCCGGCCTGCGCCCTTAATCCGGATGTAAGCATAGCCATCAACCAGGAATCGGTCAAGTGGCTGGCCGGGCACTTTGACGGCCGTATTGTATTCCTATCTACCTGCTCGGTATACGGTGCCAGGGACGGAGTCCTGGACGAATCATCACCGACCAACCCGCTCTCCGTTTACGCCGCCACCAAACTCGAAGCGGAACGCAGCCTGGCAGATAAAAATGCAATTATCTTCCGTCTCGGCACGCTATTCGGCGTCGGCGACGTTTTTTCCCGTATCCGCCTCGACCTGGTGGTCAATACCCTGGCCGTCAGAGCGCATAACCTTGGCAAAATCTCCGTTTTTGGCGGCGACCAGTTCCGTCCCCTCTTACACGTGCGCGATGCGGCCCAGACTGTCGTCGATAACCTGGCCACCGCGCATACTGGAATTTTCAACCTGCATAAGCAAAATGTACGTATTATCGACCTGGCTTACCAGGTACGTAACCACTACCCGGACCTCATCATCGAGCATGTCAACCGGACTTTCGAGGACACGCGCAACTACCGAGTCAGCAGCGATAAGGCTAAAAAAGTGCTGGGGTTCAATCCAACGCGCTCCATTGATGAAGGCATAGAGGAAATTAAGTTTCTCCTTGACTGCGGGCGGTTGAAGGACACCGATAACCCGCGCTATACCAATCAGAAGTTCCTCTCGATGTTTAACACTCACCTCCTGGGTTATTAAAATGGCAGTGCAGGATAAAAAAGAAAAGGATAGCATCCGGTTGATAGAAGGCGGGCTGGCGGTCGATGACCGCGGCGCGGTAGGCTTCGTTAACGACTTCGATTTCAACGGCGTGAAACGTTTTTATATGGTGACTAACCACCGGGCCGGTTTTGTGCGCGCCTGGCACGCGCACCGCCGTGAAGCGAAATACATCACCGTCCTCCGGGGTTCTGCCGTCGTCGGCGCGGTTAAAATAGATAACTGGGAAAACCCCTCCCGTAACAGCACGGTAAGCCGCTATGTGCTTACCGCCCAAAAACCATCCGTCCTCTACATTCCGGCGGGACATGCCAACGGCCTCATGTCGCTTACCGATGACACTATCATCGTTGTTTTCTCTACCGCCACCGTCGAGGAATCACGCAATGACGATTTCCGCTATGATGCCCGCTACTGGGACATCTGGCAGGTTATCGAGCGATAAACCTATACCAGCGTAGAAAGAAATGACCAGGAAAGTGATTGTCCTCGGCAGTTCGGGCATGCTGGGGTCGATGGTCGTTGACGACCTCTCCCGGGACCCCGAAATTAAACTCGCGGCTACGGTGCGTACCGCCGCGCTGAAAGCGAAATGCGCCCGTAAAATCCCCAACGTCAGCTGGCTCATTTTTGACGCCAATGCACCCGACGCAGAGAAGGCTTTAAAAGTCATCGATGGATACGACTGGGTGATAAACGCCATCGGTATCACCAAACCGCTGGTCCATGATGACAACGCCTTCGAGGTGGAGATGGCGATTAAAATAAACTCACTGCTGCCCCACCAGCTCGCCCGCCAAGCCGAGTCGAGCGGAGCCAGGGTGATACAAATTGCCTCCGACTGCGTTTTTTCCGGGAAAAAAGGGAAATACGTGGAGAGTGGCGAGTTCGACCCGCTCGATGTCTACGGCAAGACCAAGAGCCTGGGCGAAGTACCGTCCCCCGGCGTTTATCACCTCCGCTGCTCCATCATTGGCCCGGAGCCGAAAGAGCACAAGTTCCTCCTCGACTGGTTCCTGGGCCAACCGAAGAACGCCAGGGTAAACGGTTTCATAAATCACCGCTGGAACGGGATTGCCACGCTGCATTTTTCCCGGCTGTGCCATGGTATCATCGCCAGTGATTTAAAGTTGACGCATGTCCAGCATATCGTTCCCACCGGAGAAGTCACCAAATGCGAGTTGCTTGAGCAATTTGCCAGATATTTTCATCGTGAAGATGTTACCATTACCCCCGTTAAGACCCCGGTGGTGGTTGACCGGACTCTCAAGACGACTGATGAAGCATTGAATCTCGCCATATGGTCTGCGGCCGGCTATCGCCAGCCACCATCCGTGCCGGAGATGGTCGCCGAGCTGGCCAGCTTCGACTACCGGCTGAACGGGTTGTAAAAAATACCACCAGAAGAGGTGCGTCCGTGAAAGTAATGACTATCCTGGGCACTCGCCCGGAAATTATCCGCCTTAGCCTTATTATTCCCAAGCTGGACAAATACTGTGACCACGTTTTAGTCCATACCGGGCAAAACTACGACTTCAAACTCGATAAAATCTTTTTCCGGCAGCTGGGCGTGCGCGAGCCCGATTATTATCTGGGTGCCAAAGGCACTTTCGGCGAGCAAATCGGGACGATACTGGCCGGGAGCGAAAAAATAATGGCGACCGAAAAACCGGACCGTTTCCTGGTGCTGGGCGATACGAATAGCAGCCTGGCCGCGATTATGGCCAAGCGGCTCGCGATTCCCGTCTATCATATGGAGGCCGGCAACCGCTGCTATGACGACCGGGTGCCCGAAGAGGTCAACCGGCGCATTATCGACCATTCGAGCGACATCCTCCTGCCTTACACCGAACGCAGCCGCGCTAACCTGCTGCGGGAGGGCATCCCCGGCGAGCGCATCTACGTCACGGGCAACCCGATATTTGAAGTTATCCAGCACTACAAAAAACAGATTGGCCGGTCGAAAATATTGGCCGAACTCGGTCTGGAAGCCGGGAGGTATTTCCTGGTAACGATGCACCGGGCGGAGAATGTCGACCGTGAAAGCAGGCTAAAAGACCTGCTCGTAAGCCTGGACAGGATTAACAAGCAGTACAAGGTGCCGGTTATCTGCAGCCTGCACCCCAGGACGAAAAATCGGAAAGAGCAATTCGGCATCAAAGTGCTTAATAAAAATATCCGCCTGCTGGAGCCATTCGGCTTTTTCGACTTCATTGCGCTGGAAAAAAGTGCGCTCTGCGTGCTTACGGATAGCGGAACAGTTCAGGAAGAGACCTGCATCCTGGGTGTGCCGGCGATTACCATCAGGGATGTGACCGAAAGACCCGAGACCATCGAAAGCGGCAGCAATATGCTCACCAGTGTCATTCCTGACCTGATTTTAAATTCGATAAAAGTCGTGCTGAACGATAAAAGTAGCTGGAAACCCCCGGTTGAATACCTGGATACCAACGTTTCGTCGAAAGTAATCAGGATTGTCTTGGGATACCGGTCCAGCCGGCAGTTAGAAAGCGCCTGATATTGAATGCAGCCGGCCACTGCCGGAGACCTGAAAGAAGAAGTCTTCCGTACCCGGGAATACGTGTTTGTGCAAACCTGACCTTTTAGCAGATGACGCTTGGACTAACTGGCAGGTAGTATGTTTAAGAAGTTGATGACTCGCCGTCAAGTTCAAACAACGGATATGAGCGCTTTCTGATTTCAGCACAAATAAAGGTCTCAATGTTTGTTACGCCATCAATTCTAGCAATTTTCTCTACAATAAACTTGTACAACATTTCAGGATTTTGTAAATGAACACCAGCCAGAATTTCAAAACCGCTCATTAAAGTCATAATCAGGTGTACTTCAGGATAAACCCCAAGTTCAGCACAGATAGCATTGACTTTATTCAAATCAGCCCGGAGAACAATATAAGCATTAGCCAGATAACCCAGTTTAGTAGGATTACGGATTGCCGAAATTTTTATGATGTCTTCTTTTTTTAAACGGGCTACTCTTCGAGACACAGTAGCCAGGCTGATTTCCAGTTTACGGGCCAACTCCGCGTAGTTTGCGCGCCCGTTCCTTTCCAATTCTTCAATGATAGTTTGGTCAATTTCATCAATCGAGGCAGATTTATTGATGCTTGAGCCGTATTTGAATAAAGGATTATATAATTTTTTGTTTTCTATGATAGGAAAGGCATCTATTTTATTTATTCCCTCAATCTTGGGGAGTTCTCGAGTAATATAGTCCTGTAACATTTCCCAAGTGGGGAAATCTGCCAGAAGGATAACATCGAACCTGCCAAACGTACTGACTACAAGGCTGATATTATGGTTATTAACGAATTGGGCACATACCTGGTCCACTTTGGTGAGATCAACATCTAGAGTGATTAAAGCATGGGCGTTATACGCTAGCTTAAATGGATTAAGCACCGCTCTGATTGAGATTACGTCTTCCTTAATCATTTTTTCGATTCTTTTCGTAACCGTGGCTACGTTAATCCCGAGGTCTTTAGCTAAACCAGTATAGCTATAACGTCCATCGCTTTTAAGTGCGGCTATTATCTGGCGGTTGATATTATCAATCATTTGTTATATTATACAATCAATGTATAATACTGTCAAAATTATTTAGGAATAGTATGTTGAAATACCGTAATTATGTGGTATAATGCAATATATTATTATATATTATGAATATTATTAATATATTATTGCATATCATGCGATAAATAGGAAAATGAATAAAACCTCCGGAGAACTTTACAACGAGAGACTTAAAAGAATCGAGGACGCTATCCGGTTAAAAAAACCGGACAGTGTCCCTATCCTAGTGGAATTTGGTTATTTTATCGCCAGATATTCCGGCGTCACCTATCGGGATATTATATACGACCGCGCTAAATGTGTCACAGCTTATCAAAAAACCGTCACAGAGTTAGAGCCCGATGTTTTCCATTGCATTCCTTTTGACTCCGGGGTCGCCATGGAAACGATAGATACGAGAATCGTGAAATGGCCGGGGCGCGGGTTAGCCCCCAACCAGAGCCATCAATACGTGGAAGGTGAATACATGATGGCCGATGAATATGATTCCTTCCTGGAAAACCCGACCGATTTTATCTTGAGGACTTATCTACCCCGCACCTGCGGAGCTCTGGGCTCGTTCAGGGAATTTCCCGGCCAGCTTAACTTATTGAGTATTGCCAGGGGAAGGATGACCCCGCTTTTCGCCGAGCCTGAATTCATCACTGCCTTTCAAGCGATTTATCAAGCTTCACAGGCGGCGGCGGAATGGAATGCCGCCTGGAAACGCTTTATTAAAGATATTGAAGATAAGGGTTATCCGGCGATTACTCTCGTCGGTGGGCAAGCGCCTTTTGACTTTTTTTCCGACCATCTAAGGGGTATGAAAGGGATAATGCTGGACATGTACCGCCAGCCGGATAAACTCCTGGCTGCCATGGACAGAGTTTTACCTATTCTGATACGAAAAATTAAGACCCTCACCAGAGTTAGTGGCAATAATCTGGTATTCATGGGACCCCATCGGGGGTCGGAAGGTTTTATGTCGTTAAAACAATTTGAGAAATTCTATTGGCCCGGTTTAAAAGCGACTATCTTGGCCGTGATTGAAAGCGGGTTCACTCCTTATGTCCTCTGGGAGGGGGACTATACCTCGCGCTTGAAGTATCTTCTTGAACTGCCCGCCGGGAAAATACTCTGCCGCTTTGACCGGACAGACATATTTAAGGCCAGCCAGGTGTTAGGCGGACATCACTGCATCGCCGGTGGTATGTCGCCTTCACTTTTACAGGTAGGCAGTGTGCAACAAGTTAAAGACCATTGTAAAAGACTGATTGAAACCATCGGCAGGGACGGCGGCTATGTCATGGGGCATAGTGTCGTGCTGGATGAAGCCAGGATAGAAAATGTCAGGGCCATGGTTGACGCTACCAGGGAGTATGGCGTTTACCGATAGGAAAAACCTTTATCAATCGAAAAGTTTCAGCTTAGATTTTAATAAGGAGGGAACCAGGTGCCAAAGGATAAAGAGAAAAAAGTAGTTGAACCGGCGTTTGAACCGGAGCGAACAGTTACGAAAACGCTCAACCTCGGAGGACGTCAGGGCCTTCCCATGAGGGTCGATGTTAAAAACGGCAGAATTATCAGAATCAGACCGCTCCATTTTGATGAAAAGTACTCCCTGGAACATATCCAGCCCTGGAAAATAAAAGCCAGAGGCAAAGTATACGAATCGCACATGAAATCCCTACCTTACGCTATTCAAACAGGCTACAAAAGGAGGGTTTACTCGCCGAACCGGATTCTCTATCCGCTTAAAAGAGTCGACTTTGACCCCAACGGCGAAAGGAATCCCCAGAACCGCGGTATCAGCAAGTTCAAGAGAATCTCCTGGGACGAGGCTACCGATATCATCGCCAGCGAGATAAAGAGAATCCATAAAGAGTACGGACCTTTTGCTATACTCTGCCAGGGAGATGAGATAGGCCACGGGGAATCGAAGAACGTGCATCGCACCCACGGCTGCCAGAAGTGGCTCCTGGGCAAAATGGGCGGCTATACCGACCAGGTCAGGAACGCGGATAGCGCCGAAGGCTTCTACTGGGGGGCCAAGCACGTGTGGGGAGATATGCAGGAAGGCCAGCAGCTACCTCAAACCAACTGTTTGAAGGATATCTCCGAGCACACCGAGATGATTTTACACTGGGGCACCGATTTTGAGACTACTCCCCGGGAAAAGGACCCTTCCCTGTTCTCTCTATGGTACAAAGAGCTGGGTATCAAACGTGTTTTTATAACCCCGGATTTGAATTATGCGGCGGCGGTGCATGGCGACAAATGGATACCGGTTATCCCCAACACGGACGCAGCTTTACTGCTGGCCATAGCCTACGACTGGATTACCGAAGGCACCTACGATAAAGAGTACGTCGCCACCCATACCTTCGGGTTTGATAAGTTTTGTGAATATGTGCTGGGCAAAGAAGACGGCATACCCAAGACGCCGGCCTGGTCTTCCCCGATATGCGGCGTTAACGAGTGGACCATCCATGCCCTGGCCCAGCAATGGGGCACCAGGCTAACTTCTATCGTTCAATTCGGGGGAGGGGGGATGATTCGCGGGCCATTTTCCAGTGAACCCGCCCGGCTCGAAATTCTATGCATGGCGATGCAGGGCATTGGCAAACCCGGAGTCCAGGAATGCTGGCCCACCGCCGGTATACCGCTGCCGATGGTATCTCCGGATTGCAGCAGCGCGGCGCCGTTCCGCCGCCTGCCGTGGATGAAACAGCTTATCAGCAAGGTTTTCATTCATAAAGCCATTCTTGAACCGCCTATCTCTCACTGGGGCAAGAGCCGCTTTTTCCTGCCGGTCGAAGACCAGTTCATCAAATATACCTATCCGATACCCAAAGAAGAGGGCGGTACCAGACTCCACATGCTATGGACCGACCATCCCAGCTGGATAGGCAACTGGAACGGCGGCAACCTGATGATTAAAGCCTGGAGAGACCCCAGCATAGAGTTCATCGTGGCGCAACATCCCTGGCTGGAAAATGACTGCCTCTACGCCGATATTATTCTGCCCATCAATACCATCATGGAAGAGGAAGACATCATGTCCACCGGACTAAGTGGAGGGGCCTACGCCACTGTCTTCCATTCGGAAAAAGCCATCGAACCTTTAGGCGAATCTAAGTCCGATTACGAAGCGGTAGGAGAGGTGGCCAAAAAGCTGGGCATGTGGGAGCAGTACTCCGGAGGCAAGACCATTGAGGAAAAAGTGAAGCACGGCTATGAGAACTCCGGTGTTGCCGAGATGATAAGCTGGGAAGAATTAAACGAAAAGGGCTATTTTGTCGTTCCACCGCGACCGGACTGGGAAAAAGCCCCGGCCGGCATGTACGAATTTTACAAGGACCCCGAAGGCCATCCCGTGCATACGAAATCCGGCAAGATAGAGTTCTATTCACAATGGCTGGCCGAGCACTTCCCGGATGACAGGGAAAGGCCTCCGGTGCCCCACTGGGTGCCGGGAGGTCCCGGCTGGTCTTTAGATGAGTCCCTCCTGGGGGAGAGAGCGAAGAAATATCCTCTTCTGGTAATTTCGAACCATCCCCGGTGGAGAAATCACGTCCAGTGCGATGATGAGTCCTGGATACGTGAAATCCCGACCTGTAAGATGAGAGGCCCGGATGGGTATTTGTATGAACCTGCCTGGATTCATCCCATGGAGGCGGCTAAAAGAGGCATCAAACACGGTGATATTATCAAAATGTTCAATGACCGCGGCACCGTCCTGGGTGCCGCCTATGTCACGGAAAGGGTCATCCCGAGAGCTGTGATGCAGGACCATGGCGCCCGGACTGACGAAATCATCTCTCCCGGTGTAGACAGAGGCGGAAATCACAACCTCATTTGCCCGGACCATATCTCTTCTGAACACTGTACCGCCATGGCTACCAACAATTTCCTGGTGGAAATCGAAAAGCTGGACCCCCGGGAAATGGAAGAGTGGCGGGAGAAATACCCCGCGCCATTCAAACGGGATTATGAACCATCGACTGGCCTTTGTTTCACCAGCTGGGTTGAGGTCGAAGGAGGTAATAAATAAATGAAAGCCTTTGTGCTGGACCTTGCGAGATGCGTCGGATGTTATAACTGCCAGGTAGCCTGCAAAGACGAGCATTGCGGCAACGACTGGACGCCGTATGCCAGACCCCAGCCGGACACCGGCCAGTTCTGGCTGAAAGTAAACTACGAGGAGAAAGGGACTATTCCTAAAGTCCGCGTGGCATACCAGCCTGTCCTCTGTAATCATTGCGCCGCCGCTCCTTGCATGGCGGCCTGCCCGGTCGAAGGCGCGCTGTACCGGAGAGACGACGGATTGGTGATTATCGACCCAAAGAAGTGCACCGGCTGCAAAAATTGCGTGCTGGCCTGCCCTTACGGTGCTATTTATTATAACGATGACCTGCACCTGGCCCAGAAATGCACCGGCTGCGCCCATTTATTAGATAAAGGCTGGAAGGAGCCCCGGTGCGCTGATTCCTGCCCGACGCAAGCTCTAAGGCTTATTGATGAATCCGAGCTCGATAAAATCAAGGGTAAACTGGAAGTAGCGCATCCCGAGTACAGTACGAAGCCGCGGGTATACTATCTCAACGTGCCCAAGAAATTTGTCGCCGGTACGGTATATGATATCCTGACAAAAAGGATTATCATGGGGGCCAATTGCACCCTCACCGGCGAGGGTGCCACTTTTACTGCTACGACTGATGGATTCGGCGATTTCTGGTTTGAAAATCTCAAGGCAGGCACTTATTCATTAAAAATAGAGGCCAAAAGTTTCCATACTAAAACGATAGATAAAATCAACACGGAAAAAGATGTGAATCTGGGTGATATACCACTTTAAACAATATATTGTATAATCTTGAGCATGAACATCGTTTTAAAAGTTGAGTTAAGCCGGAATCTATAAGGAGATTGAATATGGCTGAACCTATCGTATCAGCAGATGGAAAATTGCAGATAATGCGCCACAGTATCGTTTATCCTCCTATGGGGCCCAAATCAGTCCAGGGCGCCGTAAAAAACCTTGGTCCGGCTAATGTTAATGCTGAAATAAAAGTTGAATTCTACGACGAGTCCGGCAATTCGCTGGGCCAATGTTCCGGGACCTTTAAAGATATAGCCCCGGGTGAAGTCAGGTTATTCGACGTGTGGGCGGAGAGGCTGCCCAACATGTATGAGATTGAAAGCCATAAAATAGTTTCGGTACGCGCCGTCGCTTAGTGAAACACGCCCCGCAACGCAAATACCGATATTTTCTTTTAATCCGTCTTCTTCATGTATTCAGCGGTAAAATACATATTGTTGAACAGTAAAGGCTTACCCACCCTGTTAAAATATAATGGACAATGCATCACTCCGCCGGGAACATAAACGACAGTAGTCTGGTTGATGATGTGCTTTTCGCCTCCCACGTAAAGCTCTATTTCGGCATCGAAGTCGAAGACGTCACTTAAATTACCCCCGATGAAAGCCAGGATTTGGGCGTAATCATGCTTATGGCCCTCCGGAACCATCTTGAAAGGCTTAAAAATCGGCACCCAGCCTATGCCGAAGTCCCCTAACTTGCCTTTATCAACTAAGATGCTGGTCCCTTTAATTTCCGGACGGGACGGCCCCGTAATACCCTGCGCTTTCGAATAAAAGTACTTATCGTATTTACCCATTCTTTGATACCCCCTCTTTAAATTGTTAATTTCGACGATCGTTGCCATATTCTATCATCATGTTAAACATCAAAGCAAAATAATTATCCAGTAAGATATCATATATGTTTGACAAACATTTAAAAAGTGGTATGATAATAAACAACGATATTCCCGGTACGCTAAGAATATCAAAAATATAAGAAGGAGGCCCCCTGGTGAAAAAGAAAAAACCAATCCTCAAGTTTGTCTACCTGGCAGTGGCGTTGAGCATCGTTTTGTTGTTGCTAATTCCCGGTTGTGGTACAAAGACCACTTCCACGACCGCGGCCGCAACAACGACATCTGTATCCAAACCGACCACCACCACAGCCACCACACTGACGCCGCAAAACGGCGGCACGTTGGTCATCTCATTAAGCGCTGACGTGAACATGATTGGCGAGCCATCGGGAACTCAAAAAGGGACCAAGCTGATGCAGAAACCTGCCATCGAGTACCTCGCAATCTTTGATAATAACGGCAACATCGTCCCCTGGCTGGCCGATAGCTGGAAAACCGACCCCGTGGCTAACACGCTCACCATCACGATTAAAAAAGGCATCACCTTCCATGATGGCACCACCTTCGATGCTGCAGCCGTGAAGTGGAACCTCGACCACGAAATAGCGATGAAAAAACAGGAGATGCAGAGCGTCGCCTCCATCGATGTGGTTGATACCTCTACCGTCCGCGTCAATCTCAAGCAGTGGGACAGCTCAATCGTCTACGACGTATGCTGGTCATCCGGCGGCATGATTTCCCCCACCGCCGCACAAGCGCATGACGCGGCCTGGATCCAAGCGAACCCGGTAGGCACCGGCCCTTTCCAGTTCGTGAGCTGGCAGCATGACGTATCCATCATCTTCAAGAAATTCGACGGCTACTGGCAGAAAGGCAAACCCTATCTCGACGGCATCAAGTTTGTCTTTATTCCGGACGATACGACGAGACAGTCTTCCTTCCAGGCCGGAGAAACGAACGTTATCTTCGCCGTGACGCCTCAAATGGCCCAGACGCTGGAGCAGGGAAACAAATACGTCGAAACCGCCGTTAAAAATGGCAACGGCACAACGCAATGGATGATAGTCCCCGACGGCGGCCACGCGACCTCTAAATTTGCCGACGCCAGGGTCCGCAACGCCATCGAGTACGCCATCGATAAAAAGAAGCTTGCCGATAGCTTCTTCTACGGCCACGCGGTAGTCACCGACGAGTGGGGCCCGCCCGGTAACTTCGCTTACGACCCCAATATGGCCAGCCATCCTTATAACCCCGCCAAGGCCAAAGAGCTGCTGGCGGCCGCGGGCTATCCCAACGGGTTCAGCACCTACATTATGTGCAACCCGGTCCATGTGACGGTGCTCCAGGCGGTTAAAGACATGCTTTCCGCCGTGAACATCAACCTTGATATCAAGGTCTACGACGTTGCCGGACTATTTGCGCCCATCATGAAGGGCTGGGACGACGGCCTGCTCCTCATGAGCGTGCAGCCTGACGGCGACGTTCTCTCGAGGCTGGGCTGGGTGCAGACGGGCGCCCCTCTGATGCCCTGTATCCTCTTTACTGCCCAGACCGACCAGATGATTAAGGACGCCAAGGCCGCGCCGGACGACAAGACCAAGCAGGCGCTTACCTGGAAAGTGCAGGACAGGGTCTTTGGCGAGCAGTCGGTCATGATTCCGCTGTGGGTAATCGATGATATTACTTTCAGGTCACCGAAGGTCCATAATGACGGCCTGGACATGATTGAGGGCGGACAGTGGACTCCTCAAGACGCCTGGATGGAACATTAATCCGGAATCGGGAAAAAGGGGGTGGGCCGGCCTCCCGGCTCACCCCTTCTCCTTTTGCGGGTCAATAGCTCAAAATTGAATTTAGTGCATATTGCTTTAAAACATAGTTGACATGCGCGTTGACTTTATCTATTATCAAATCAATCTTATTCTTTCAAGAAAAATCCACGAGAAATAAAGACGGAGTAATTTGGCAAGCTACATCGTCCGGAGACTGTTGCTGGGTATTATCGTTCTTTTCCTGGTCACCATCATTATCTTTCTTCTCATACAGATCATACCCGGCGACCCCGCGATAACGATGCTCGGCCCCCAGGCCAGCAAAGAGCAGCTGGAGGACATGAGAAAGCAGCTCTGGCTGGACCGTTCCCTGCCTGTCCAGTACGAGCACTGGCTTTCGGGCGCTCTTCACTTTAGATTCGGTACATCGATATACCACGAGAACATCGCAACGGCGATTATTACCCGGCTGCCCATCACCCTGTACTATTCCCTAATTGCCCTGGTCTTAGGGAGCTTACTCGGTATTACGGCCGGCATTATATGCGCGGTGAAGCGGGGCAGTTTTTTAGATTCGCTGATTACTTTTTTTGCCAATTTCGGTATTTCGGTGCCAGTTTTCTGGCTGGGCGCTTTGGGCATCTATTATTTCGGGCTAAAGCTGACCTGGCTACCAATCCAGGGCTACACATCGCCCTTCGATAATTTCTGGCTAAGCATCAAGCACGCTATCATGCCCATCATCTGCCTGGCTATTCCTGCCGTCGCCGCCTTAGCGCGCCAGACCCGTTCCAGCATGCTCGAGGTATTGCGCCGCGACTACATCCGCACCGCCAGGTCTAAAGGCCTCCTGGAAAAGATTGTCATAACCAAACACGCCTTAAAGAATGCCCTTATACCGGTAGTGACCCTGCTCGGCTTGCAGCTGGGTTTTCTCTTCGGCGGTTCGGTGCTGGTGGAAAGGGTGTTCAATATTCCCGGCATGGGCAGGTTCCTTGTCCAGGGCGCCACAAACAAAGATGTGCCCGTCGTCCAGGCCTGCACGCTGGTTATCGCCCTGGCGGTGGTGCTGGTAAACCTCGCGGTTGACATATCCTACGGCTGGTTTGACCCCAGAATACACTATGACTAGGGAGCTGATAAGTCATGCAGACTGAACCCGCAGCTAATGTCATTATCGAAACGGCCGCGCCGGCGCGCCAGGCCAGCGAAGCCCGGCGCATCTTCAGGGTAATGTTCAGCCGGTGGATTGTGGCGGTAGGGGCGTTCATTATCATCGCGATAATCCTGGTGGTTATTTTCGCCCCGCTGGTAGCTCCCTACAATCCCAATAAGCAGGCGCTGGAGATAAGGCTGCAGCAGCCAACGCGCGAACACGTCCTGGGGACCGACGAGCTCGGCCGGGATGTGCTAAGCCGCGTCATCTTCGGCACGCGTATCTCGCTGATGGTGGGCTTGCTGGTCATCAGCATCGCCAGCTTAATCGGCATGTCACTCGGCATCCTGGCCGGATATTTCGGTCGCTGGACGAACAACGTCATCATGAGAATAACGGACGCGATGATGTCGCTTCCGCCTCTGGTGCTGGCCCTGGCCATCGCCACGGCTATCGGAGGCGGTCTGAAGGGCGTGATTTTATCGCTGGGCATAGCGATGGTGCCGGGATATTGCCGGTTGATGTGCGGGCAGGTGCTTTCGATTAAAGAAGACGACTACATCACCGGGGCGCGCTCTCTCGGGGCGAGAGATTCGCGGGTGATGCTCCGCCATATCCTCCCTAACGCGTTTCCGCCCCTGCTGGTGCTATTGACTCTCACAATAGGCTCGGCGATTTTGTCCGAGGCCGGCTTAAGTTTCCTGGGTATTG
Organism: Dehalococcoidales bacterium; assembly: GCA_050014355.1. GTDB lineage: Bacteria > Chloroflexota > Dehalococcoidia > Dehalococcoidales > RBG-16-60-22 > Fen-1077. The sequence continues at coordinate 42,003 of JBEKDL010000001.1, forward strand.
GCGTCGAGCCGGGGACAGCGACCTGGGGCTCTATGGTGAGCGACGGGTATAAGTACCTTTTCACCAACCCGCTGCTTTCTTTTGCGCCGGGTATTGCCATCACACTCACGGTTCTCTCATTCAACATGGTAGGAGATGGCTTGAGAGACGCTTTGGACCCCAGATTAAGAGGCACACTTTAAAATCACACAGACTACGGAGACTTGAAAATTGGTGGCAACTATGCCAGAATGGACAAAGCCATTTTTAAAAAAACGGGTAATAATAGTTTATGAAAATACGCCAGAAGCAGAGCCGCCATATAAACCAGAATCCGCCCGCGGAAAATAACAACTTTAATCCTAATAATGACTATGATATATGGGTACTGCTGGACCAGGCACACTTCGCGGTAACCAGGTCGCGTTTGCTGGAACTCGCACAGTTTAATCTAACCAAGGAACAGACCCAGGTTTTATATGTACTGACAATGTGGGGTGGCTCGGCAACCATGAACCAGATAGCCTCTTTCACCATGCGTCAACGACATTCGGTATCCACTCTGGTCAATAGAATGGAAAAGGTCGGACTGGTAAAAAAGGTGAAAGTGCCAAAGGAAAAGGTTTTTAAAGTCATCATGACGAAAAAGGGGAAGGACAGATTCGAAAGAGTGACGCGAGAGTCAATCGAAATGGTATTTTCTTCCCTGTCAGCCGCGGATAAACGAAAGTTCGTTTTATATTTAAATCAATTGCAGAAAAAAGCTCGCAGCTTGCTCGGTTTAGACTATAAACCGCCTTTTTTAAAACGAACGGCTACTGATTAACGTCAGGCCGTTTTCCTCGTTTCCTCTTCCTTAAGGAAAGACCCTCTTCTCGGTATATTCTCTCATATCATTTATGGACTAGCAGCCCTAATGATATTCTATTTTACAATGACACTCCAAATAAGATAAACTTGGTAAGAACATATGTCCCGCCAGAGATGTAATATTAAGGTAAGTCCTTATCCGGAGATATTGAATTTATTGCATCATCCAGTTACTCCCCTGGAATGAACAGGAAATATCGCTAACCTGAAAACAGATGAAGATTGCATTGATACTGGGCACCCGCCCTGAAATAATCAAGATGTCGCCGGTGATACGGGAACTGGAAAAAAGCCGAATTGACTATTTTATCCTGCATACCGGCCAGCATTATTCCCCTAACCTTGACAATATCTTCTTCCAACAGCTTAATCTTCCGCAGCCTAAATACAACCTCGGTGTAGGCTCGGGTTCTCATGCGGAAGAGACGGGCAGGATGCTCATCGGCATGGAAACGGTGCTTAAAGACGAGAAGCCGACCGATGGGCTCGTGGAAGGGGACACCAACAGCGTGCTGGCCGGAGCGCTGGCCGCAGTCAAGTCCGGTATCAGGGTGGGGCACATCGAGGCGGGACTTAGAAGTTATGACCGCCGCATGCCCGAGGAAATCAACCGCATCCTTGTCGACCACTGCGCCGACTTGTTGTTCGCCCCGACGGAAAAAGCCCGGCAAATCCTGCTTGGCGAGGGCATTCCCGGGGGGAAAATTTCCGTCACCGGTAACACCATCGTGGACGCCCTCTACCAGAACTCCGAGATTTCCCGAAAAAAGAGCGATATCCTTAAAAAGCTAAACCTCACCCCTAGTAAGTATTTCCTGCTGACACTGCACCGGCAGGAGAACGTGGATGACCGCACCAGATTCACATCTATCATCTCGGGACTGGAAAGTCTGTCTAAAGAATACAAAATGCCGGTTATTTATCCTATCCACCCCCGTTCTCGGAAGATGATAGAGCGCTTCGGGCTGCGGGCCGAGCGCCTTACGATGATAGAACCGGTAGACTTTCTCGGTTTTTTACAGCTTGAAGAAAATGCGAAGCTCATTCTGACGGATTCCGGCGGCGTGCAGGAAGAAAGTTGTATCCTGCGCGTACCCTGTGTCACCTTGAGAGATAATACCGAAAGGCCAGAGACGGTGGATGTTGGCGCCAACCTTCTGGCAGGCGCCAGCCCTGATAAAATCAGAGAGTGCGCCGGAATCATGCTGGCTAAAAAACCCGCCTGGAATAATCCCTTCGGTGATGGCAGGGCTGCTGGTCGCATTATCGATATTTTACAAGGGAAAGAGGTCTAAAACAGGAAAATGACCAAGAAAGTTGTCGTCATCGGCACGGGGTATGTCGGTCTCCCGCTGGCAATCATGCTGGCCCGTTCCGGCTATCAGGTGATGGGCGTGGATGTCCAGGACAGCGTGGTCAATTCCATCAACAAGGGAGCCCTTCTCCCGGCCGAGGACGAGGTCAGGCAGGTATTCGAAGAGCCGGAAGTCAGAAAAAACCTACGCGCCAGTAAAACCCCCGCCCCGGCCGATGTGTTCATTATCTGCGTGCCCACCCCCCTCGACGCGAAAAAACAGGCCGCCGACCTTTCGCTGGTCAGACAGGGCGCGGAATCTATCGTTCCCTGCCTGCAGGCCGGGAACCTGGTGATACTGGAAAGCACCGTCCCGCCCGGTACTTGCCGAAACGTTTTAACTCCTATTATCGAAAAGACGGGGCTAAAAGCAGGAAAGGATATATTTCTGGCTCATTGCCCGGAACGCATCCTCCCCGGCGCGGTGCTTAAGGAAATCGTCGAGAATGACAGGGTCATCGGCGGAGTGAACCGGGAATCCACCCGAATGGCCAAAGAAATCTACGCTTCTTTTGTCAAAGGCAATCTCTATGAAACCGACATTATCACGGCAGAACTCGTCAAGCTCATGGAAAATACCTTCAGAGACGTCAACATCGCCCTGGCCAATGAGTTTGCCGCCGTCGCCGCCGGGCTGGGCATCGACATTCTCCCCGCCATCGAACTGGCGAACAAACACCCGAGGGTCAACATTTTAAAACCGGGTATCGGCGTAGGGGGGCATTGTATTCCCATCGTACCATGGTTCATCAAGCAGGTAGACCCGGTCAACTCACGGCTTATCACCGCTGCGCGCAAGGTCAATGACGAGGTGCCGGGCAAGATGGCGGCAGAGATTAAAAAAGCCGTTAAAGATATCCAAAAACCGCGTATTGTGGCGCTCGGAATCACATACAAGCCGGACACTTACGATACCCGGAACAGCCCGGCGCAGGAAATAATCGATTTGCTGAAGGTTGACGGTTATCAGGTCAGCGTTTATGACCCGGTGGTGAACGGCCGTCAATACGAATCGATAGAGTCGATTGTTAAAGGCGCCGATTGCCTCGTGGTGCTGGTGGAGCATAAAGCCGTCCGGGAAGAGATTGTCGCCAAAGAAACCAGGATAAAGAAGGCCATGCGCCATCCCTTAATCATCAGGTTTTATCAATAATTTGGAAAAAATAGTTTAAGGCATCGCTGGTCGTTGCTGACCGTGGTAAAATAGGGCATGAAATCGTACTTGTTAAACGCCAAGCGCATTTGTTTTGAGAGAGTAGAATGGCACTTATTGCCCAAGACCCGTCACGGGAGCGCAATTGAACGTCTTACATCTCACCAACTATTTTTTTCCCGAATATAGCGGCACCACGACCAGACTTTACAACATTATCTGCCGCCTGCCTTTCGATGTTCATGTTCTGACCGCAGACAGGACAGTGCCGGGGAAGACAATTCCGCTCAAGCAGGAGCAGTTTGGCAATGTGACGGTTAACCGCCTGCCGCTGGCCTTCGGCTCACCGGGGCAAAGCAATTCAGCCTGGGAGGCGATAAATACAATTCGCCGGGATAAAAAATTACTGGCTGGAACTGCCGAAAAACAGCCATTTGATATTCTGCACGCCCATAATTCCGTCGTCTTCGGGCAAGCCGCCGCTCAAGTAGCCGGAAAAACCGGCCGTCCTTTTGTTTTCGAGTATCACGGCCTGGCCCACGAATCTGTAAGTGGATTTCTCAAGAGCGTTAAGGCCTATTATATTCAGCGCACCGATAGAAACGTCATGCGGAAATGCGCTCATATTGTCACGCTGACCGACCGCCTGAAGGAGTGGATAATACGCCATTACCGGATTCCCGATTCCCGCATCACCGTAGTGCCCAACGGCGCCGATGTTACACGATTTGCTCCCCAAAAAGAATACTCGGACAAGGCGGCGGAGCTGAAAAAGAGACTGGGTATCGACGGCAAGGTGGTCATGTATGCCGGCGTGATGGACTGGATTAACGGCGTGAATGATTTAGCGGCGGTTGCCCCACAAATAATTAGGGAAAATCCGGAGGTATATTTCATCTTCCTCGGCGGACCGGCGGGTAACCGGAGCCTATCAGACCTAGAAAGTAAATTTCAGAAAAACGTGACGCTAATACCCGGTGTGCCTTACGATGATATGCCGGTTTATTATGATATGTGCGATGTCTTCGTTGTCCCGCGCCCATCCACGGTATCGACGGAGACGATAGTCCCTTTGAAATTGGTCGAGGTCATGGCCATGGGCAAACCTGTGGTGGCCAGCGATGTCGGGGGGCTGGCTGAAGTAATAAAGAATGGTGAAAATGGATACCTCTTTAAAAAAGAAAATGCGGAAAGCCTGAAAAAAACTCTGCTCGACGCGCTGGCGGCGGATAATACCCGCCTCGGTCTCAACGCCAGACAGACGATTGTGGCAAAATATACCTGGGATAAATCAGCGGAAATTCTGTTAAACGTCTATAAAAAGTTAGCCTGAAAAGGATGGTTGACGCCCTTGTGCGGAATATGCGGCATTTTTAAATACGCAGCAGCGTACCCGGAAGTGTCTGAAGAAATACTTGTGAAAATGCGCGACACGATGGTGCACCGCGGACCCGATGACGCCGGCGTCTATATTTCGCCGGACAGGACGCTGGGCCTGGGGCATCGACGTTTAAGCATCATCGACCTGTCTTCCTGCGGCAAGCAGCCTATGTCTAATGAAAACGGTACGGTCTGGATTGTCTTTAACGGCGAGATTTACAACCATGAAAAGCTGCGGCCGTGGCTAGAGGCCAGAGGGCACGTCTATCGTTCCCGCACCGATACCGAGACAATCCTGCACCTCTATGAAGAAAAGGGCCTCGATTGTGTTCATGACATCGAAGGCATGTTTGCCTTCGCCATCTGGGACAGCCGGAAAAGGCAGCTTTTTTTAGCCAGAGATAGGATAGGTAAAAAGCCTTTATATTACTCGTGCCAAAACGGGGCTTTTATTTTCGCGTCAGAAATTAAGGCCATTTTAGAGTACCCCGGGCTGGTAAGAGATATAGATACCACCGCCCTCTATCACTATCTGACTTTTTTCGTCACGCCATCGCCTTACACCCTTTTTAAAGGAATAAACAAGCTTCCCCCTGGTTTTTACATGGTCTGCGACCAGCGTGGCAATATCTCTTACGAGCGGTACTGGGACGCCATCGTGCCAGCCCCGCGGGAAAAACAGCCGGAAGAATACTACACCGGGGGGATAAGGAACCTTCTGACCGAGTCCATTAAGAAAAGAATGATGTCTGACGTACCCTTCGGGGTGTTTTTAAGCGGCGGCATCGACTCGAGCACGAACGTTGCCCTCATGTCCCGCCTGATGGATCGGCCGGTGGAGACTTTTTCCGTGGGGTTTAAAGACCAACCCGCCTTCGACGAGTTCAAATACGCCCGGCAGATAGCACAGGAGTTCAAGACCAACCACCACGAAATCATCATCGACGATAAAGACCTCATGGACTATGTCCCGAAATTGATATTTAACCAGGATGAGCCTGTGGCCGATTGGGTCTGCGTGCCGCTCTATTTTGTTTCTAAACTGGCGCGGGATAATGGGGTCATCGTCATCCAGATAGGCGAAGGCAGCGATGAGATATTCTTCGGCTATGAAGGATATAAGTACACCTTGGATTTATATCATAAATACTGGAAACCGTACATGATGGTGCCGGGTTTTGTAAGGAAAGCGGTCAACAGTGTATCCACATCTTTTCCTCATGCCCCGGTAATACGAAGCATTGCCGTGAGAGAAATATTGAGACGTGCCGCCAGGGATAAGGAACTGTTCTGGGGCGGTGCCATCGCTTTTACCGAGACCCAAAAAGAAGCCCTAATAGATACCACCGCCGGCTGGGAAAACATGGATTCTGCCAGTATCGTAAAAGAACTCCTTTCCAGAATCTACGCTGAAAAACCCGGCGCGGACTTCCTGGAAAGAATGGTCTACCTGGAGCTAAAGCACCGCCTGCCGGAGCTTCTCCTGATGCGCGTGGATAAAATAACTATGTCCACCTCCGTGGAAGGGAGGGCGCCTTATCTCGACCATAAGCTGGTGGAATTCGCCATGGGCATACCGAGCGCGTTGAAAATAAAAAACGGCCAGACGAAATACATCTTGAAAAAGGCGGTGGAAGGCATCATCCCGGATAATATTATCTACCGCAAGAAACAGGGGTTCGGCGCGCCGGTCAAGGAATGGTTCGGCGGGGAGCTTGGAAGATATATCACGGACGGTATTTTAAATTCAAAGATAAGGGAACGCCGTTTTTTCAACTACGAGTATTTGACCGATTTGCTGGCGAAACAGCGCCGCGGAGAAGCTGAAAACAGTGTGCCACTCTGGATTCTGTTCAACTTGAGCAAGTGGTATGATTACTGGATAGCGGGAGAGAGGATATAAGAGTATGGAAAAAGAAAAGCTGGAAGCCATTAAACAATGGACGAATGACCCCTGCGGCGCGGTATATGCCGAGACTTATAAAGAAGGCTCAAAGGAGTTTTTTGAAGCCGCCTTGAAAAACAGATACGAGGCGCATGCACCCTGGTTGAAAAAAATGATTGATGAGTTAGATGTGGAAGGTAAGACGGTGCTGGAAGTGGGTTGTGGTATGGGTGCCGATCTACTTAGTCTTGCTAGAAATGGGGCCAAGGTCATCGGTCTTGATTTAACCCCCAGGCATATTGAACTGGCCAAGAAACTTTTTGATACATTCGGTTTTCCAGCTGATTTTATTATCGGGGATGCGGAATGTATGTCACTGCCTTCAGAGTCAGTAGATGTAGTTTACAGTTTTGGAGTACTGCATCATACACCAAATATAGAAAAAGCCATATCTGAAATCCACCGGGTTTTAAAACCTGGTGGACTGGCAATTGTTGGTCTTTACCATAAAAACTCATGGCATTATTGGGTTAATTTGGTCTTTCTTCAGGGAATATTTCAACGTAAACTCTTTAAAATGTCTATCGCTGAGCTTCTTTCCTCAAGTGTAGAATTTTCGCGGAGCGGTGCTAAGCCACTGGTAAAAGTCTATACTTCATCCCAATGCAAACGTTTATTTACTAAATTCACGGCAGTAAAAATAAAAAAATATCAATGGGCAAAAGAACAGATTTATTTCCCCTGGATATTCTCACGTATAACAAAATACCTGCCTGCTTTCCTTCCCTCACTTTTAGGCTAGTATATTATGGTCTTTGCGAGGAAGAGTAGATAGCTATCTAACTTAAGTAAATGAAGAATATTCCATCATTTAAAGTTATAAACAAGCTGCTGGCAATAGGACTGGTCAGGCGTGTCAGGGCCTCATTATTCATTCAGCGCGTATCCCTGACGCTGATAACTCGTATATTGATTCTGATAATCGGTTTCGTCTTGGGCGTCATCACCGCGCGTTACCTGGGGCCGGAGGGGAGGGGCATATATGCGGTTACAGCCTCCATCGTGGCCATGGGGACGCAGTTCGGTAACCTGGGATTGCACGCTGCCAACACATATTTTATCGCCAGGGACCGTAACCGGCTCGGGACGATAACCGGCAATACGCTCTGGGTGAGTCTCATCGGCGGGACTATTATCGCTCTTATCGCCACGGGTATTCTTTATTTCCGACCGGAGCTTGCGTCGGGCGTTTCTATTAAGTATGTGATAATCGGTGTCGTGGGTATCCCTTTCACCCTGTTGGTTCTGCTCGGCCAGAACATCCTGCTGGGTATACAGAGAATCAAGGTCCTGAACGTCTTTGAGTTCATCCAGGCTATCATCAATGTCCTGGTCGTCGTTATCTTGCTGGTTCTTTTAAAAGAAGGCGTTCTTTCATTGATAGCGTTCACAACAATCATGACGTTTTTATACGGCGCTTTGGTTTTTTGGTATTTGTGGCGCATTGAAAAGAACGGGCTCGGGTTCACCCCTTCTCTGTTAAAGCAAATGGCGCGCTACGGATTCAAGGCTTACCTGGCGGCGTTGTTCAGTTTTCTCGTCATACGTCTCAATATGTTGATGGTCAACTCCATGCTCGGTACAGAGCAGGCCGGGATTTATTCCATCGCTACGAATGCCGGGGATATCTTATTAATGATACCAGCGTCCATCGGCATGATACTGTTTCCCCATGTTTCCGCGATGAGCGAGGGCGGATGGGTTCACAGTAAAAGAGTAGCCAGGGCAACCGCGATTGTAATGGGGGCGGCCTGCATTTTTGTAGCGATAATAGCCAGGCCTTTTATCACGTTCTTCTATGGACAGGCGTTTTCCAGAGCGGCTGACGCTCTTCTGTGGCTGTTGCCAGGGGTTTTCTTTTTAAGTATAGAAACTATTATCGTCATGTATTTGGTTGCCACCGGACTTCCCAAGTTTGTGCCTTTATCCTGGGTTATAGCGTTGATATTTAATGTTACTGTAAACATGTTTTTAATTCCCCGATTGGGAATTAATGGAGCTGCAATAGTTTCTTCAATGACATATACTTTTGTGTTTATATTAATACTTGTTCGTTTCATAAAATCGGCAAAAAATACTCGGGAAAAGGCAAGATTTTGGTAAAATGATTTTAATTAAGTTACCACTTCTGCGGTGGTTGAGTTTTTATGTATAATATTATTGACTTGGAGAAATACGATGCGGATTTGTCTTATTAACCCGTTATATGGTGCTAATTCTTCGATAAGTTATAGTCCTCCGTTAGGGTTGGCTTACATTGCCAGTTCCCTGGAGAAGAACGGGCATCAAATTAAAATCATCGACCGGGTATCACTCAAATATAAGGATGGAGAAATTGGTCTTGGAGAACTCGATAAAAAAACCGAAAAAGAAATATTAAATTTCGAGCCGAATCTTATCGGCATCGGAGCGATGACAATACAGATTTATGACACTCAGCGAGTGGCAAGGTTGATTCGAAGCATTCCTGGAGGGAAGAATTATCCTCTGATTGCCGGGGGTTTTCACCCTACAGCGGAGCCTGAGTTGACGTTAAAAGAATGCCCGGAAATAGATGCGGTTTGCCAGGATGAAGGGGAGTTGACGATGCTTAAACTGGCGTCCGGAGAAAGCTATGAAAACGTTGATGGGATGACATTTAAAAAAAACAACCAGGTGCTTTCTACCGGAGAGAAATGTCCGATAGCGGACCTAGATAATCTTCCTGTTCCGGCGCGGCACCTTTTGGATATGGAATTTTATACCCGCTTGAATGAGATAGTGATTCCTAATGTACCGGCCAGAGTGACAACGCTTATTACTTCCAGAGGATGTCCGTTTAGCTGCAGGTTCTGCGCCAATAAGCTTATTTACAAAACCGTACGATTCCATTCCGTAAAATATACTATAGACGAAATTTACTCCATATTGGAGAATTATAAAGTTGAGGCTTTATATTTTGTAGATACAGAATTTCTAGCTAACCGTAAGAGGATTGAGTTACTATGTCATGAGTTGATTGACAGGAAATTGAATAAAAAGTTCAGGTGGGCTTGTAGTGCCCGGGTGGACTCGGTAAATGATAAGATATTGAAGCTTATGAAAAAAGCCGGGTGTTTTTTCATAAACTATGGTTTTGAATCAGGGTCCCAGAGAATGCTTGATTCGATGAACAAAAAAACAACCGTAGAACAAAATTCAGGGGCAGCCATGCTCACCAATAAAGCTCACATTTTGGTTAATTCTGCCTTTATTACAAACCTGCCGGGAGAAAATGAAGACGATTTAATAGCCACGATGCAATTTATCAAGAATACAAAAATATATTGTACCGGGCTAAATAACCTGTTGCCTTTGCCCGGGAGTCCTTATTATACCGAGCTTTTTAAAAATGGGGTTTTAACCTATTCTGATAAGTTATGGGAAGAAATTGGAGCGCTGCAATCTCTGGACTCGATCAAGATTTTCTCTGACATGCCGAAAGATAGATTTATCAAGCTATCCAGAGCGATAAACGAAATGATTGCCAGGAACAATACTAAAAATTATATCCGTGCTAATTGGTTTAGATATCCATATCGTTCCGCGAAAAGGCTTTTGGAGCTTATTGTATTAGATTTATATCATATATCGGGGCGTATCCTTCCATGGAAGAAAAAGCAATGAAAGAAGGTGATCGGCTAATGGAGTCTAACGGGGAAAATAAGACGGCGTCAATTAAGCAACAATTCCGCGATTTCTATTCCTATGAAGATGCTACCCTGGGCAGGAAGTATGTGGCTACTCCGTTCGGTTCCGGAGAGTTCTTCGAACAAACAGAAAAATATCGGTATACCCTTTACCCATATTTACCGGAATTAATGGAGTTTGATAAACACAGGGGTGAAAAGGTTCTTGAAATAGGAGTTGGTGAAGGAGTCGACCATAACCAGTTTGCGAAAAACGGCGCAGAGCTATCCGGTATCGACCTGACCCCGAGACACATTGATATAACCAGGAGACGGCTGGAAAAACTCGGGCTAAAATCTAACCTTAACGTCGCTGATGCCGAGAATCTGCCTTTTGATGATGATACTTTTGATCTGGTATATAGCTGCGGCGTGTTGTTTCTTGTTCCGGATATCCAGCGCGCCATCAAAGAAATTTACAGGGTCTTGAAACCCGGCAGCAAAGTTATTGCGCTATTTTATAACAAAGACTCATTCCAATATTATCTTAAAATTTTACTGTGGCATGGTGTCGTTCAGGGTGAATTACAGTATCTTACCCCTGACAAATTAAAGAGCTGGTACGCAGGCGATGGATTCGGCTATCCGCCGTTACGGTATCTTAACAAAAGAGACCTGAAAAACCTGTTCGATAGTTTTCACGACCTTAGTTTTCATCTGACCACGCTGACACCGGACCAGATACCGGCATTATCCAACTATTTCTCTAAAAAAGCACTTGACTTGCTGTCTCGGTACTTCGGCTATTACATTACGCTCAAAGCTTTTAAATAAAAAAGAGGAAAGAACATCACATGAACAAGCCAAAAAATTTGCTATTAGACGGGTTCAATAGTGAAGTGTTCGAATTGAAGCCGCAGAAGATTCTCTTTATCTATGACAAAGAAAAGAGCTATGAAAAATATTCCGGCTTTATTGACAAAATGAAAGAAAAATTTCCGGGATGGACCTTTACCCTGTATGACACTTCAACCATCAAGAATAATAAATTAAAGGAAAAGTACGCCCTCGTTATTCCTGTTGAGCCTTATGACATAGATGGGACGGTCCGGCCTGCCTTAGAGCGGTTAGCCTTAAGGACCGATATGCGATTTTATTTGATATATGAAGACACCTACGGTTATATAAGGTTGGCTGGAAAATGGGACTTATTTTATCGCCTTTACATCAAAAAAATTATCGTGTATTTGTATTTATTATTCGGTTTTATTTTTATCATAGTCCCTTGCCATATATTCTATATCGTGACGGTTCTTATAAATTACCTTCAGGGCTTCTTTCTTAAAGGTAAAATGGGTTCGCAACGATAGATACTATGAACTTATTATTTTCGCAGGAGAGCGTATCCGGCTCCAAAAAATGGGGTCTTACTCCGTCTGAAATTCCAGAAAACATCTACGGCCATAAAAAGCGCCTGCTGTGGATAATGGAGAAGATAAATAAATACGCGTCTGATAGGCCGAAAAGCGATATTAAGGTCCTGGAAATAGGCTGTGGCACGGGTATTATGCTCAGTATCCCCCTGGCTTCACTTGGATATAATGTACTGGGAATCGATATAGATGAAAAAAGTGTAAATTTTGCTACCTCCGTGAACCCCTTTGAAAATGCGCAATTTCTATGCACTGATGCAGCCGAGCTTAAAGGCAATTATGACTTTATAATCCTGTCCGAGGTTTTGGAACATCTAGACGCGCCGGAATCATTACTGAAAATAAGTCATGGTTTATTAAGAGAGCAGGGCTTTTTGTTAATTTCCGTCCCCAACGGGTATGGCTGCTTTGAGTTTGAGCAATTCCTGTGGGAGAGGCTTAGGTTGGGTGAAGCGATAGAACGGCTCAAGATAATGTGGATTATAAGCATGCTTAAACAGAAACTTACAGGAAGAGAAGAATCCGCTCTTCTTTCTTCTTTTTCCACTTCGCCGCATGTTCAAAGGTTTACTTTGGGTAAGATTAAGCAAATGATAACAGCCGTCGGCTTTCGTATACTGGAAGTAGAAGGCAGCACACTTTTTGCCGGGAAATTCTCCAATCTACTTTTTACAGGCTTTAAACTCCCGGTAAAGATAAACAACGCCCTAGGGTCTTTTTTTAAATCAATAGCCAGTGGCTTCTATTTATGTTGCTGTAAAACATAAACCCCGAATAAACCAGTAAATAGCAGAATCAATCTTATATTTGCTCGGGTGTGAACATTATGACAGAATATGGGCATAGAGAAGGAAAGGTAGTTGATGTCTAAAGAGCTGCTCAAGGAAAGTGTCAGGGACTTCTGGGACAACGAGCCGTGTGGAACAGACCGTGCCACGTTTGCCGAAGGCAGCCTAGAGTACTTCGAAGAAATTGAAAGCTACCGCTACCGCGTGGAGTCCTGCATTCATTCCTTCGCCCAGTTTACCAGGTGGCACGGAAAAAAAATCCTTGAAGTGGGCTGCGGTTGCGGGACCGACCTTTTACAGTTTGCCCGGGCGGGCGCCGAGGTTTATGCTATCGACTTGAGTCCGCATTCGGCGGCGCTGGCTAAGCAGAGATTAAACCTCTATGGACTAAAAGGTGAAATTCAAGAAGCCGATGCCGAGCATCTCCCTTTCCCGGATGGCTACTTCGACATGGTCTACTCCTGGGGTGTCCTGCACCATACGCCGGACACCGCGGCGGCTGTGAAGGAGATATACCGGGTCCTCAAGCCGGGCGGCCAAATAAGGGTGATGGTGTACAACCGGCATTCCTGGATAGGCTTAAAGCTGTACTTGAGATGGGGCCTGCTGACCGGGAAAATATTTACACCGCTCTCCCGGATAACTGCCGAACATTTCGAGAGCCCCGGCACGAAAGCCTATACTCCCGGAGAGACGAGGAAACTTTTCTCCGTTTTTTCCGACCTTAAAATCCAGCCCATTTTGACTTACTACGACTTTATTAAAGTGAAAGGGATATTTCCGCCGTCATGGCTGGTCAGGCTTTTGGGAGACCGGCGCGGTTGGTTCATGGCAATAAACGGGAAAAAGGTATAATACGGTCATCAATATAAATAAAGGGAGAAAATACAGACCTTAGTAAACAAATTATTTCTTTAAGTTATGTTTTATCACATTATCGAATCAACACAGCATCTTGCGAGCTCGAATATGGTATACAATGCTCTTTTTCTATGAGTACCAATATCTGTTTTTGCCTTGCATCCGATAAGGCCCTAGCTGAAGCGGTGCTACGGGATAAATTTCCTGGTATCTCTTTTAAAATACAATCTCCCTTGGAGTTGCGCCAGCAAAATGTATTTCGTTTCTTCCGTGGTTTCCGTTCTTATAAAATGGCCGTTTTTTTTACTTATGACCTTAGAGTGCAGCGCTCTCTTTTCCAATACTCATCAATCCTTACCTGGCTTTCCCGGAAAGGCGCCTATTTAGCTGATATGCAGGGAAAGATAGAAAAGGTTGGCTGGGGAGACCTGCTTTTTCGCTGTCTACCTGCGGTGATAATGCAGTTGTTTTCTCTCCCCTTTGAGATTATCAGAATCAGAAAAAAACTACGGATTCTGGAAGAAAAGGAACCGAGCCCCCGCGCGTCCCTCCGAGAAAAACCAGGAGAAGCGATAAAACTGGCCTACCTGCGCACCGACCTTGTGTTCGGGACCAAGGCTGGTGGTTCGGTGGGGCATATCGCCGGGGTGGTCAATGGTTTTATTGAGAGGGGGTCTCAAGTCTTTATCATCTCCACGGACAAACTGGAGCTTATTGATAAACAACAAACACCCCTTTATCCGGTGAAACCGAAAGCAAAGTACAACTTCCTTGCCGAGATACCGGAAATGTATTACAATCGGGTCCTTTTCAAAACCGCCGGCTCCATCTTTAAAAAACAAAGTCCGAATCTAATTTATCAGAGATACAGCCTTAATAACTTTAGCGGGGTCGCTCTGGCCAGGGAGTTCCGGCTACCCTTCATCCTGGAATACAACGGCTCCGAGGTCTGGGTGGCCCGGAATTGGGGAAAACGCTTACGCTTTGAGAAGCTGGCCCTCCGGGTTGAGCTCCTGAACTTTCACGCTGCTGACCTGGTTACCGTGGTCTCTAATCCCTTAAAAGATGAACTTATCGAGAGAGGTATTCCGGCGGGTAAAATACTCGTTAATCCTAACGGAGTCGACCCGCAACGCTACCGGCCAGATATCGATGGCGGCCGGATAAGGCAGCAATACGGGCTTGAAGGTAAAACCATCGTCGGTTTCATCGGGACGTTCGGCAACTGGCATGGCGCCGAAGTGCTGGCCAAAGCGGCCGTGATACTTGTCCGCGAACTCAATTTACCGCCAGAGGTACATTTCCTTTTCATCGGTGATGGCGTGAAGCTGCCGGAAACAAAAAGAATTATCCGGGAAGGTAATATCGAAGAGCGGACGACGTTCACCGGCCTCGTCCCTCAGGAGCAGGGACCGGAATATCTGGCGGCCTGTGATATCCTCGTAGCGCCCCATGTGCCTAACCCGGACGGGTCTCCGTTCTTCGGTTCTCCGACAAAATTGTTCGAATATATGGCGATGGGTAAAGGTATCGTGGCCAGCGACCTCGACCAGATAGGTGAGGTTCTGGAGCACGGCAAGACAGCCTGGCTGGTAGAACCGGGTAACGCCGCTCAACTCGCTGACGGTATAACAAATTTGGTACAGGATGAAAAACTAAGGGGCTTACTGGGAAAAAACGCACGGGCGGAAGTGCTTGAGAAATATACGTGGCGGTCGCATGTGGCTAAAACGATAGCCAGACTCGGAGAGATATTGAAATCATGAAGCCGGCAGGGAAAATAAGGCGGGGGCTGGTATTTTTACTGGGTCGTGATGATAGCGCCTACCCATGGCACGTCCGCCTGCGGATTGCGGCTCAAGCGCTGGCCGAGCTCCTATCATGGAGAAAAAGAGGCTTCCGCCTGGCCGAAATCGATGACGATGCCTTTTTAAAAAAGCTCTCCGGATTTGAGACACTCGGGGATTTTTATACCCATATACGCCGCCGCAACAGGCCGGTGTTTTTTGCTTTCACTAACCGGGAAGACGTCGAGCGGTGTATTGCCAGATATGAAAGTCTTTATCCTCTGGCCACAGAACAGACGCTATCGGCCGCCGGGCAAGTCCTTGGTCATATATTCGACCTGTTAGGCAGCGGCCCTAAAAAGGTATCCGGAGGCGTTAGCCAAAGCGGCTACGAGCCTTTAGACTGGCACACGGATTTTAAATCAGGTTACACATGGGATAAAGATACTTTCTATCGGGACATTCGATACGGACACTTAGCCGGCGTCGATGTTAAAGTGCCGTGGGAGCTCTCCCGCTGCCAGCATTTCCCTATGCTGGGCAAAGCCTATTGGCTTACTGGTGATGAAAAGTACGCCGGTGAGTTCGTCAAAGAGGTGGATGACTGGATAGCGAATAATCCGGCAACCTTTGGCGTCAACTGGGCCTGTACCATGGATGTCGCCATACGGGCAGTCAACTGGCTCTGGGGATTGTATTTCTTAAGGGAATCCCCGGCGGTCAGCGATGAGTTCCTGGGCAAGTTCCTGAAAAGCCTTTATCTGCACGGGCGCTTCATCATGGGGAACCTGGAAAAAGACCCGTCCGGAAGAAACAGCAATCATTACCTTTCCGACCTTGCCAGTCTGGTCTACCTCGGTGTTCTGCTGCCGGAAGTCAAAGATACTCAAAAATGGCGGGAACTCGGTATTAGTGAGATGTTGATTGAAGCAAAAAGACAGGTTTACCCGGACGGCGTCGACTACGAAGGTTCCATCAGCTATCACCGGCTGGTGGCGGAAATCTTCCTTTCCGTGACCCTGCTCTGCCAGGCGAACGGCATCAGCTTCCCGGACTGGTATTTGAAACGCCTGGAGCAGATGCTCGAATTTGTGAAAAATTACACCCGGCCGGACGGTAAAGCGCCGCAAATCGGGGATAGTGACGACGGCAGGCTCCATATCCTGGCGGACTACAGCAGGTGGGACCGCGCCGACCACAGGTACCTGCTCGCCACCGGCGCAGTGTTGTTCAACCGCCCTGATTTTAAACAGGCGTCCGGGGGATTTCACGAGGAAGCCTTCTGGCTGCTGGGAGAGGAGGGACAGCGTAAATACGAGGCATTATCAGCGCCGGTACCCGCGGTAACATCCCAACCATTTGCCAGCGGGGGATTCTATATCATGCGCCAAGACACGCTATATCTCATTACTGATTGTGTGAACCGGGAAACCACAGCCCCTTCTGGTCACCGCCACAACAGCCGATTGAGTTTTGAACTTTTTGCCTATGATAAAAGCTTTATCATCGACCCCGGGACATATCTTTATACCCCCGAGCCAGCG
>JBEKDL010000002.1:0-72798 GCA_050014355.1 Dehalococcoidales bacterium
AAAAGTGCCTTTCCAGCTCCCCTGGGAGTCGGCTGTAATACCGGAGGCAACGGCACTGCCATCGTAGGTTATCGTGATGCCCGTTTCATTGCTGCCGAAACCGTTACCGTTTACAGAAATGGTAGCACCGGGAGACCCGTTCGTCTGGCTGATGGCTATGGCTGGATTTACCGTAAAATATACGGTCATAATTGAGCTGGCCCTCGTGGATGCCCCGAAGGCACCCAGCGCGTGAGACCCCGAAGCCGAAGATGGCACAGTAAAGGTAGCTCTCCAGCTCCCCTGGGAATTGGCCGTTATGCTAGAAGCAGCCGAAAGGGTGTCGTAAGTCACGGTGATGCCGGACTCGTTAGCCCCGAAACCGTAGCCGTTTATGGTTACCGAAGTGCCGGGAGGACCATTCGTCTGGCTGGAAGTTATAATTGGTGTGACGATAAATGTGACGCTGGCCACGTTGTTAGCCGATGTGGCCGCGCCGTACGCGGTGATGACATGGCCGCCACCGGCTGCGGCAGGCACCGTAAAGGTACCGCTCCAGGTACCCTGTAAACTGGCCGTGACCAGGAAACCGACCGGTGTACCGTCGAATGTCATCGTGATACCCGTCTCACCGGCCCCGAAGCCGGAGCCGCTGACGGTGACCAGAGTGCCGGGGGTGCCGTTCATCTGGCTGACGGTGACGGAAGGGTTTACCACCAGGAACGTCAAGCTGGGAACAAAGCCGGCCTGCGTGATGGTACCGTACGCGCTGATAACGTGATAGCCGGAGGTCGTTAACGGAACTGTGAAGATGCCGCTCCAGTTACCCAGCGAGTTGGCGACTATGCCGCGGACAATAGCCGTGTCATCGAAGCTTATGGTGATGCCCGTCTCGCCCGGCGCGAAACCGGAGCCGCTAACCGAGACCTGCGTGCCGGCTGTACCGGTGTTCTGGGTAATAGTGACATTGGGAGTCAGCACGAAGAAACTTATCAAGGGGACCGAGGCGGCTGCGGTAACCGAGCCGAAAGCCCCTACGGAATGATTGCCATAGATTGCCGTCGGAACGGTGAAGGAGGAGCTCCAGGTGCCTGCAGCAATAGCCACTATCCCCGTCGTAACTGGCACGCTATCAAAGGTAATGTTAATGCCGGTTTCATTGCTGCTAAAGCCGGAGCCTGCGACGCTGACCACCGCGCCCGCGGGCCCGCTGGTGAGGTTAAGAGTAATAGTGGGACTGGCAGCGAACGTTGCCGCCGAATTTACGAGCACAATCGATATTGAAGAGACCAGTAATAAAAGAATCACGACGAGGCTTACAATTTTTTGTTTCAATTTTTCAGACCTCCTCGATAGCGTTCCCGGGAGTCGCTGGCGACTGCTCGCATAAGAGTCCGGTTCTTCACGGACTCGTACAATTTAACAATACCATATTATTATTATAACGTTAATATATTATGAAGGTTATCAAGAAATCATTAACTTGGGTGAAGAAAAATTACAAAATCGTGGCATTTATAAACAAAGTTGTTTTTCACATTTCCTTAATACTTGTTCGGTATAATCGATAATAATTATTCGTGTATTGATAAAAAAGGTACTACCCCCTGCTAAAAGTACGGGTTTGAACCGTTGACTACAGGCGATTTGCCAGTGTTAAAATTTATCAGACCGGGGTAACTTATCAAGCGTTCCATCGTTATAAAAATTAAGAGCGCGATGATTTGTGACCTTTTCGTAAAAATTCCGGGTTGCTTTGAGAGCGGAATGTAGGGTGCGGAACGTATTGTATTTATCAGGACAACCATGACAGATGTCATTTTGGATGTTTCTTAAAATCATGGCCCGAGTTTTCGGATAATGACCCGGGGCACTGTCGTAGACACAGCGGGTGCAATAAACTAAAAGTATGATGAACGATATTGAAAGCAAATCGATAAAAGTTGACGGCCGGGATGTCCGTTATTATGCCGCCGGCCAGGGCGAGCCCCTCGTGGTGATACATGGTGGCGGCGGCGATGCCCGGACCTGGTGGAAGAACATCGCCGAGCTGGCGGTGAAATACACGGTGTACGCGCCGGATTTGCCCGGCTACGGCGGAAGCCAGCCTCTTAGCGGTAATTACTATATACCGGAGCTGGCGGAGTTTATAGGTAAGTTCGCGGCCAGCCTGGGGCTGGATAAATTCAACCTCATGGGGCATTCGCTGGGCGGCGGCATCGCGCTGGACTATACGCTGAAATCACCGAATAAGGTAAAAAAGCTGGTGCTGGTGAGCAGCCTTTGCCTGGGCAGCGAAATAGCTTTCTGGGTCAGGCTTCTTTCGATTCCCGCGATAGTCCGCTCCGTCGGGACGATAATCGTGGGGGTATTTAAAGCGATAAGATGGGTGGTCAAGCATTTGAACCCCATCGAGTTTGTAATGCCGTTTAGCCCGGCCAGCATGCTCGTAGGCGAAAATATCACTACTTTAAAACAACAGAGCCTGGTGCTGGAACACCGGCTCGCGGAGGTTAACGTCCCGACGCTGTTGATATGGGGCGCCAGAGACCCCATCGTGCCGGTGCGGCAGGCCTACGCCGCGGCCAAAGTGATTCCTGACTGCCAGGTGAAGGTCTTTGAAAAGCGGGGCCATAACGTCCACCGGGATGAGTTAAAGCAATTTTCCAGCGTTCTGGCGGGGTTTTTAGGGTAATCCCTGATTGCCATAAATCCGTCATTCCGGCGAAGGCCGGAATCCATATCCCCCTTTTCGCCGTCCCCGAGATTCTTTGCTTCACTTAGAATGACCATGCTTTAAAGCCGCGGTTTGCAGATAACCTCTTTAACCCTCAAACCGAAAAACCGGTGAGTATAGTCAGGCTTTATCACCAGCGCTGTATCCGCGCCGCGTCCCGTGCCGCCGATGCTGATAATCTCCTCATCCGCGCGCACCAGGCCGGCGTCGGCGGCCATGGCGGCAATCTCGCAGGCGACTTTCGTGCCCTGGCTGAACATGCGGAGTGCCATGGCAACCACATCGCCGATGGCGTGGGAGGGCGCCGGCGACCCGCCGGCGGCGGCCGGGGATAAAGCGCGCTGGATGCCGCCCAGGGTATGGGCTGCGGTAAGGATGACGCCTCCCTTGCCCTCGACGCTTTTCCGGTTCTCCTCGGTAAACTCCTGCGTGTTCGGCTCGCGGAAGCCGGCGGTATGAGTCACGATGATGACTTTATACCCTTTTAAGGCCACCACGGCTTTCACGGCGGTGGCGCCGGTTGTGGAAGCCACCACGAATGTCTTAATTTTTAACGCATCGGCCCGCTGCTTAGCCAGGGCTAATGTTTGGGCGGTATTTTCCTCCCCGCCCGGTTTTTCAAAATAGACTGTTTTAAGTTCCAAATTACTCCTTTCATCCGGGTCAATCCGGCTTGACTACGTAGTTCCTTAACGTGCCGATGCCTTCTATCGTTACCTCGACGATGTCGCCGGGCAGCATCGGGCCGACGCCACTTGTGGTGCCGGTGGCGATAACATCGCCGGGCAGCAGTGTCATCACCTGGGAAATAAAGCTCACCAGTTCATCGACGGGGAAGATAAGCTCGCTGGTGCGGGTCTGTTGCTTGACTACCCCGTTGAGGCGGGTCTCCAGCGCCAGGTTCGCAGGGTCAAGCTCCGTCTCGATGCACGGGCCGATGGGCGCGAACGTGTCGAAGCTCTTGGCGCGCGTCCATTGTTTATCTTTAGCCTGGAGGTCGCGGGCAGTGACATCGTTGAAGCAGGTATAGCCCAGGATGTAGTCGGCAGCCTTCGCTTTGGTCACGTTACGCGCTACTGACTTTATAACCACGCCGAGCTCGCCCTCGTAATCGACCCTTTCCGACGACGGGGGATAGACGATGCTATCTTCGTGGCCGATGACCGCGGTCGGCGGCTTTAAAAAGATAAGGGGCTCGGCCGGAATGCGGTGGCTCATTTCCTCGCCGTGGCTGCGGTAGTTTACCCCCAGCGCGATGATTTTGGACGGCATGCAGGGCGCCAGGATTCTCATATCGGTAGGGCGATAGTAGTTGTGCGTCAACTCGATGCCTTCGAAAGGGGGGGCGCCCAGCCCGGTTATCATATCGCCGTCGATAATCCCGTATTGTATGTTAAAACCGGTGGTAAATCTCACTATTTTCATATGGTGAGTTTAGCATCCGACCGTATGCCGTTTCAACTGATAATGATTGCCAGCTTCGGCCCGTTATGTTATATTTAGTTCTGTTAAGATGAAATCTGAACCCTTTATTATCCCTTCCGGCGGGGTCACCTCACCCGGAGGTTTTCTCGCCGGCGCTACCGGCGCCGGTATCAAGCACGCTGATAAAAAACGTCTCGACCTGGCGATACTGTATTCAGAGGCGCCCTGCGCGGCGGCGGCGGTCTTTACCACCAATAAAGTAAAAGCGGCGCCGGTCATATTAGACCAGCAGCGGCTGAAGGCGGGCAGGGCCAGGGCGGTGGTGGTCAATAGCGGCTGCGCCAACGCCTGCACTGGCCAGCGGGGCATGGCGGACGCCATGGAAATGGCAGAGCTGGCCGCGTGTCATACAGGCGTTCAAGCGGAAGATGTCCTGACGGCCAGCACCGGCGTCATCGGTACGATGCTGCCGATGTCACGTATCCGGAAAGCCATATCCGGAATAAAGCTCTCCGTGAAAGGCGGGCATGATATCGCCCGGGCGATAATGACCACGGATACCGTGCCCAAGGAGGTGGCGGTAAAGGCGGGCGATTTCACTATCGGCGGGGTATCCAAGGGGGCGGGGATGATTCATCCCGATATGGCTACGCTGCTTTGCTTCCTGACCACCAATGCCAGCGTCGACGCGGATTTCTTGAAAAAGGCGCTGCATAAAGCGGTGGACACTTCTTTCAATATGGTCTCTATCGATGGCGATGGCAGCACTAACGATACCGTGCTTATCATGGCTAACGGTAAGGCGGGAGGTAGACCTATTACTAAAGGCAGCCGGAAAGCCGCAATATTCCAGGAAGCCCTCAATAAAGTATGTATCCACCTGGCGAGGGCCAACGCGCGGGACGGCGAAGGCGCTACCCGGCTTATCGAGGTCACTGTCAAGGGCGCTGCCAACCTGGCCGATGCGCGAAAAGCCGCCCGCACGATTGTCAGCTCGTCGCTGGTCAAGACGGCGGTGCACGGCTGCGACCCCAACTGGGGAAGAGTTGTTGCGGCGGCGGGGCGTAGCGGCGCCGCGCTGGAGCAGGATAAAATCGGACTGGAAATCGGCGGCGTGACTCTGGTCAAAGGCGGGGTGCCGGCAGCTTTCTATAAAAAAGAGGTCGTGAAAATCCTGTGCGGCGAGGAAGTGAAGATTACGTTGAATCTTCATCTCGGCCGCGCTAAAGCCACGGCCTGGGGCTGTGACCTTTCCGCTGAATACGTAAAAATCAACGCCGAATATACGACATAGTAAACTCGCCGGCTTACCCCTTTACAAAACGGGCGAGACGGGTTAAAATAGCCTTTTCAGGATTTTAGGAAAAAATGAAAAACGTTACCGTGGTTAAAATAGGCGGGTCAACCTTCGGCAGCGGTGATACGACCGTCGAAGATATCGTGGCCTTACAGAAAAAAGGCCACGCCCTGGTAGTGGTCCACGGAGGCGGCAACGCGGTCACGGACTGGCTCAAGCGGCAGGGCGTGAGCACCCGTTTCGTCCGCGGCGAGCGCGTTACCGATTTAGCGGCGCTGCAGGTAGCCACTGCGGTGCTGGCCGGCCTGGTCAATAAAGAAATCACGGCGGCCATAAATCTGCGCGGCGGTCGCGTCTGCGGCATCAGCGGCGTCGATGGCGCGCTCATCGAAAGCGCCATCAAAGACCGTGAGATGGGCTATGTCGGGGCGGTCGTCAAAGTGAATACGGGGCTCCTGGAAACGCTTCTCAAGGGCGGCTTTATCCCTGTCGTCTCGCCGGTTAGCCTGTACTCATTAGACCGGCCCGGAGATGCTCCGCTGCTGGTCAACGTCAACGGCGACGCCGTGGCGGGCGATATCGCGGCGGCGCTTAAAGCGGCGAAGTTGATTTTCCTGACGGACGTGCCCGGCATCGCCGACGCTTCCGGCAGGGTCTACTCGCATCTTTCGGAAAGCGAAGTCGTGGCTTTAATAGCCTCGGGCGTGATTTCCGGGGGCATGATTCCCAAGGTAAACGCCTGTCTCAAGGCTTTAAACGCCGGGGCCACAGCGCGTATAATAGATGGAAAGAAGTCGCACGCCCTGTTGAAAGAGATTGAGGGTGGGGAAGGTGGCACGACTATTTATTAAGAAGGTGGCAAAATGACGGACTGGATGGAGCTCGAAAAAAAGTACTACATGCGCACTTTTGCCCATCTCCGGTTGCCCGTGGTGCTGGTGAAGGGTAAAGGGGCGAGGGTATGGGACGAAACGGGCCGGGAATACCTGGACTTTGTCGGCGGATGGGCGGTTAACTGCCTGGGGCACGCTCACCCGGTGGTGGTTAAAGCGCTGAACAACCAGGCGAAAAAGCTCATCCACACTTCCAACCAGTTCTATACTATACCTCAACTACAGCTGGCAGAAATCTTGGTGCAGCAGAGTTGCCTGAACCGGGTATTCTTCGGCAACAGCGGCCTGGAGGCCAACGAAGGCGCCGTCAAGCTCGCCCGCCGCTACGGCAAACTCAAATTGAACGGCGCTTATGAGGTCATCACGGCCCTGGGCTCATTTCACGGGCGCTCCCTGGCGATGACCGCCGCCACGGGGCAGGAATCGTTCCACGTACCTTATCTGCCCATGCCGGAAGGTTTTATCAACGTTAACTATAATGACATCGGGGCAATCAAGGAAGCCACCACTGCCAAGACCTGCGCGGTGATGCTGGAGCCGATTCAGGGCGAGAGCGGCGTCATCGTGCCCGATGATGATTATCTTAAAAAAGTGCGGGAATGGTGTGACCAGAAGGGCATCCTGCTGATTCTGGACGAAATACAGACCGGCATCGGCCGGTTGGGCGCACTCTGGGGCTACGAGTGCTACGGCGTCGAGCCGGATATCATGACCCTGGCTAAAGGCCTGGCGGGTGGCGTGCCCATCGGGGCGTTGCTGGCCAAAGAAAGCGCGTCGGTTTTTATCGCCGGCGACCACGGCTCTACTTTCGGTGGGAACCCTCTGGCCTGCGCCGCCGGTCACGCTACCATGAAATACATCATAGAAAACAAAGTTACCGGCCACGTCGTGGAAGTGGGAACGTACCTCATCGAAAGGTTGAAGCAATTGAAGGACAAATATGCGTTCATCACCGATGTGCGCGGGCGCGGTCTGCTGCTGGCCGTGCAGTTCAATAGCGACCTGGCGCAGTCGGTCCAGATGGAGTGCCTGGAAAAAGGCCTGCTGGTCAATAAGCCGAAACCTAACGTTATCCGCCTGATGCCGCCCTTAATAATTAATAACAAAGATGTCGACCGGGCGATTGATATCCTGGATAAGGTGTTCTCTGGAATTAATAAGTAAATATTGCTAGAATGGGTTATGCAAGAGATGAAAATTTTTAAAAAAATAACCAGGCTGGGGCTGGTGGTAATAATTATAGCAGCGCCCCTGCTTACCGTAATCTGGATCATCTTTTTCGATTCAGAGGCAGGCATGGCTCAAGACGCAGGTATCCAGAGTTCAAGTTTACCGCTTAGTGACTACTCATCGGTACCGCAGTCAGTGGTAAATGCCGCGGTTCAAATGGCCGCCGAGGTTGTCGGCAACAACCAGAAAAAGCTGCAAAACTTCGTTGACCAGCTCCTGGCCACATATATCGATGCTAAAAACAGCGACGTTGTCGTCGTCTTTAATCCGGGGGGGTGGGGATGGAATGCATCGCATACGTCCGGCTGGGGGAGTATTCTCGACGGGATGAAAGCGCAGCTGGAGAGCGAAGGATACCAGACGCTGGTGCTGAACTATCGGCGGACGAGCAGCGGGATTGCAGCGATATTCAAGGAATTCTTTGAAGCCGCCATGAGATATCCTAATAAAGCCCGGGACCTGGCCATGCGCATTAAATTTCTCACCGATAACCTCCCGGATTTGAGGGTTATTATCGCCGGGGAAAGCACCGGCACGGTCATTTCCGATAAGACTATGATTATTCTGAAGGACGACCCGCGGGTCTACAGCATCCAGACCGGCACGCCGTTCTGGCACAAACCAGCCGAGCTCGACCGCACGTTGTTAATCAACAGCAACGGCGCCACTGTCGATACATTCAGCTACGGCGATGTCCCCGCCATGATCTGGGCCTCGGTGAAAAGCTGGTTCGGCCTGTCTTCCCCGAACGAAAAACCCGGCAATATCCTGTTCTGGTTGAGAGCGCCGGGCCATGACTACTCCTGGCAGTACCCCGGCGTCTATAATGGAGTCGTGAATTTCATCAAGAAAAACTTCGGCAGTAAAAATTAACGGAGGCCAGTCGTGGCGGATAAGGTAGTGCTTGCTTACAGCGGCGGGCTCGATACTTCGGTAGCTATACGGTGGCTGCACGAGAAGTACGGCCTGGATGTCATCGCGGTGACCATCGACGTCGGGAATGAAAAAGACTTTTCGGCCGTCCGCCAGAAAGCGCTCAAAGTGGGCGCGGTCAAGGCGCTGGTAATTGACGGCAAAGAGCTTTTTATTAAGTATTTCATTTTCCCGGCCCTGCAGGCGAACGCTTTGTACGAGGGACAGTATCCCCTGGCCACGGCGCTTTCGCGGCCGCTCATGGTCAAGTTGCTGGTAGATACGGCGGCAGCGGAGGGCGCGACGGCTATCGCTCACGGCTGCACGGGCAAGGGGAACGACCAGGTCAGGTTCGAGGTGGGCATCAACGCCCTGGCGCCGGAGATGAAAATCATCGCCCCGGCCCGTGAGTGGGGCATGACACGCGAAGAGACGATTAAATACGCGCAGAAACACGATATACCCATCCCCGTCACCAAGAAAAGCCCTTATTCCATCGATGAGTGTCTGTGGGGCAGAGCTATCGAGTGCGGCGCGCTGGAAGACCCCTGGATGGAGCCCCCCGCCGATGTCTACACCTGGACGAAATCGCCGGCGGAAGCCCCGGACAAGGCGCAGTACGTGGAAATCGGGTTTGAGAAGGGCCTGCCGGTTACCCTCGACGGCAAGGAAATGGACGGGGTTGCCCTGATACAGAAAATGAACGAGATTGCCGGTAAACACGGCATCGGCCGCATCGACCACATTGAAAACCGGGTGGTGGGCATAAAATCGCGGGAGATTTACGAAGCGCCGGCAGCCGTTGTCCTGATACAGGCACACCAGGCGCTGGAAGCCATGACCATGTCCAAGGACCAGCTGCGCTTTAAACAGAAGGTGGCCGTGGAATGCGCCGACCTTATTTATAACGGCTTGTGGTTCAGCCAGCTCAACCGCGACCTCGCCGCGTATATTTTAAGCTCCCAGCGCTACGTCACCGGCGCGGTCAGGGTGAAGCTTTTCAAGGGGACGTCTATGGTGGTGGGGCGGAAATCGCCGTGGTCGCTGTACAACCTGGCCCTGGCCACCTATGATAAGGGCGACAAGTTCAACCAGAAAGCCGCCGAGGGCTTTATCCACCTGTGGGGGCTGCCGGTCAAGACGCAGGCGCAGGTGCAGCTGCTGGGGGACAAGGAGGGGCCTTTGAGCATCATGGGCCCTGCCGAAGAGGAAAAATAAATTGAGTCAAATTCGCGGGCGTTTCAGCAAGCCGGCGGACAAGCTGGCAGCGTGGTATACCGCTTCACTCCCCTTTGACCGCCGCCTTTATCCCTATGATATCGCCGGCAGCATCGCCCACGCTAAAATGCTCGCCAGACAGAGCATTATCACGGATGAAGAAGGCCGGCAGATTATCGCCGGGCTGAAGTCCATCCTCGCGGAAATAAAACAGGGCAAATTCGAGTTTAAAGCCGAACTTGAAGATATCCACATGGCCGTCGAGTCCCGCATTATCGAAAAGGTGGGGGAAGTGGGGCGCAAGCTCCATACCGCCCGCTCCCGCAACGACCAGGTAGCGCTGGACACGCGCCTTTTTATCACCGAGGCCATCGCGGATACCATAAAAGCGATAAGGAATTTCCAGAGGGCGCTCCTCGACCTGGCCGAAGCTAATAAAACCGTTATCATGCCCGGGTATACGCATTTACAGGTGGCGCAGCCGGTACTGCTGGCGCATCATTTGCTTGCCTATTTCGAGATGCTGGAGAGGGATGTCGCCCGTTTCAGCGATTGTTTTAAGCGCGTAGACGTCCTGCCGCTGGGCAGCGGCGCGCTGGCGGGTGTCGCCTATGACATAGACCGTACATTCGTGGCGAAGGAGCTCGGCTTCAGCGAAGTCAGCCGCAACAGCCTCGACGCCGTAGCCGACCGCGATTTCGTGCTGGAGTACGAGGCCGCCGCGAGTATCTGCATGATGCACCTTTCACGCCTGGCAGAAGAGCTGGCGCTATGGTCTTCGGCGGAGTTCGGTTTCATTGAGCTCGATGACGCCTTCACCACCGGCAGCAGCATCATGCCGCAAAAGAAAAACCCCGATGTCGCCGAGCTCGCCCGCGGCAAGACCGGGCGGGTCTATGGCCATCTCCTGGCGCTTCTCACGACGATGAAGGGACTGCCCCTGGCCTATAACAGCGATATGCAGGAGGACAAAGAGGGGCTTTTTGATACCGTGGACACGCTCCTCGCCACCCTGAAGGTATTCACGGGTATGGTGGGCGCGTTAAGAGTTAATGCGGAAAATACACACAAAGCGGCGGAAAGGGGCTATGTCCTGGCCACCGACCTCGCCGACTACCTGGTGAAAAAAGGCGAGGCGTTCCGCACGGCGCATGAAATCGTCGCTAATCTCGTAAGCTACGCCGTGGAAAAAGGGAAATCGTTCGCGGAACTAAAATTAAGTGAGTATAAGAAACTTTCGGCGCTATTTGATAAAGACGTTTATAAGATATCCGTAGAATCTTCTCTCGCGGCGAGGGATGTCTTCGGCGGCACCGCCCCGAAGCGGGTCAAGCTGGCGCTGGCTAAAGCGAGGCGGATGGTGGGGCGGGAATAGCTAGGCGGCCTTGGGTGCTTTATTCTGCGTACGCAGGCACCGCGTGCAGACATTGAGTCGCTTCCATTGTCCTTCGATAGCTATTTTGGCGGGATGCACATTGGCCGTAGACCGGCGGTTCGTATGGCGCTTGGAATGACTTACATTATGGCCGAATTGCAGAGATTTCCCGCATAAATCGCACTTCAATTTACTGGTCTCCTTGATTATTCAGAATAACTATTGTATTATGCTGCTGATTAATATATAGTATCATAGTGCGTCTGGGTTGGCAAGACGCGAGTACGAGACGTACATAACAAGGACGGTGACAAATGAGCCAAGTAAGTTCTCTGGCCGGCCAGGACTTAAGGGACATGTTCCAGGCGGCAACTACCTGGCTGGAAAAAAGCTCGGCGGATATCGATGCTCTGAACGTATTCCCGGTGCCGGACGGCGATACCGGGACGAATATGATGCTCACCATGCGTTCCACGATGGAAGAGGCCTTCCGCGCCCCTGACCACAGCGCCGCGGGCGTCGCCCATGCCATGGCCAGGGGGGCTCTGATGGGGGCGCGCGGCAATAGCGGCGTCATCCTTTCCCAGATATGGCGCGGGCTGGCGCAGGGCCTGGATGATAAAGATTCCTTTGTCGCTGAAGACCTGGCCGGGGCTTTAAAGCAATGCGTGGCAACGGCCTATAAAGCGGTATCCAATCCGGTGGAAGGGACAATGCTGACGGTTATCAAGGATGCCGCCAAGGCCGCTGAATCCAGCGTAAAAGAAGGCGAAAAGGATATCGTATTGGTACTGGAGGCTACGGTCAGCGCCGCCGGCGAGTCCGTGGCCCGGACGCCCAAGCTGCTGAAAGTCTTGAAAGACGCCGGGGTGGTTGATGCCGGGGGGCAGGGCCTTTATACGATTTTAGAGGGCGCGCTCCGCTATCTCAAGGGGGAAACGGAGCTCATGCGCCTCCGCAAACCCCAGATAATCGTCAGCGAGATTCACGCCGCAACGCCGGTGACCTTCGGGCCGGTAGTAGAGGTGCCTTACGGGTATTGCACCGAGTTCCTTCTGAAGGGGGAAAAACTGGAGCCGGATACGCTGCGCAGGAGATTGGAAAAGAAGGGCGAGTCCCTGATGGTCGTCGGCGATGATTCAGCCGTCCGCATCCACATCCATACCCTCACCCCGGGGAACATCATCGAGCTTGCCACCAAGCTGGGCACCCTGCACCAGGTCAGCGTCCGCAATATGGACGAGCAGCACCAGGACTTCCTGGAAATGCAGAAGGAGAGAATGCCCACCACCGATACGGCCGTCATCGCGGTGGCCAGCGGAGACGGACTGATTGAAGTCTTCGGCAGCCTGGGCGCTGCGGCGGTCGTCCCCGGCGGCCAGACGATGAACCCGAGCACCAAAGACATCCTCCGCGCGGTGGACTCGGTGCCTTCGGAACAAATCATTATATTGCCTAATAATAAAAATATCATCCTGACCGCCAACCAGGTACAGAATCTGACTCAAAAGAAAGTGTCCATAGTACCCTCGAAGTCCATTCCGGAGGGTGTGGTGGCGCTATTGGCTTTCGATTATGAGGCTGATTTCAAGACCAACGCCCGGATAATGGAAAACTCTCTGGCATCGGTGAAGACGATTGAGGTCACCCGCTCCATACGGGCGACGAAAATAAACGGCCTCAAGATACAAAAGAAGCAGCCTATCGCCCTGCTCGATGACGAACTTATCGCCGCGGGCGAGACTAACATCGAAGTCATCAATAAAGTGTTATCCAAACTCGACCTGGAGCAAGCCGAGGTAATCACCGTTTACTACGGGTCCGAGGCCGAAGTATCCGAGGCCGAGCAATTCAGCGCCGGCATTACCAAACAATTCCCGCACCTGCAGGTAGAGGTGATCCGCGGCGGTCAGCCGCATTATAGCTACATTATTTCAATCGAATAGGGAGGTAGTATCGGCATGACAGTTAAAATAGTTACTGATACCCTGTCCGATATAACCGGTGACTTGGCTGCAGAACTGGGGGTTGCAGTTGTTCCTCTCTATGTGCGTTTCGGAGAGTCTATCTACCGCGACAGAGTGGAGATAAGCTCCGATGAGTTCTATCGGCGGCTGATAAATGAGTCCGTTTTCCCTTCGACAACACAGCCGACTCCTAATGACTTTCTCGAAGTCTATAAAAAGCTGGCCAAAGAAACCGACGAGATTCTGGTCATCACCGTTTCCAGCAAGCTTAGCGGCACCTATCAATCAGCTATTCAGGCCAGGGACCTTTTAAAGAGGGAATGCCGGATAGAGGTAATCGATTCGCTCTCGGTAGCCATGGGCTTCGGGCTAATCGTCATCGACGTTGCCGGGGCGGTCAAGGGAGGCGCGAACCTAGATGAAGCGGCGGCACTGGCGCGTAAGTCCCTGCCGAAGTCGCATCTCATCGCTTACTTCGATACGCTGAAGTACCTCGCCCGGGGCGGGCGTATCGGCAAAGCACAGGGGCTTCTGGGCTCGATGTTATCGGTCAAGCCGCTGCTTACTATCAGGGAAGGCGAGATGGCCCCCCTGACCCGGGTGCGCTCGTTCAGCTCCGGGCTGGACTATGTTTTCAACGCGGTGGCGGCTATTCGCAACATTAAACTGCTGGCCGTGGAGCATTCTACCTCTCTGGAGAACGCGGACAAGCTGGTGCAAAAACTCGGTTCTATCTACCCTAAAGAACGCATTTACCGTTCGGTAATAAGCCCCGTTATAGGGACCTACGCCGGCCCTGATGCCATGGCGATTTCTATCCTCGAGGCTTAAATGTTGGTATGACGGTAAAAATCGTCACGGATAGCGTTTCCGACATTCCTCCGGCCATTGCTGACGGACTGGGCATTACAGTAGTACCCTTATAGATAGTTTTCAACTCCCGTACCGCTTTAGCAAGATTGAGGAGGTGGCTGTCGAGGATGCCACCACGCCTGGCGAAGCTGAAATGCTCCTGGACAGGCTCGGCATTATCTTCCCGAGAGAGCGCATCTACTGCGCCAAGGTAAGCCCGGTCATCGGCACTAACGTTGGGCCGCGCGTTATCGGCGTGGCGGTGCTGGGGGATAAATAAGCCTCCCCCGTGCTTTTACCCCGCAATTTGTCTATAATATTGGCGAAACGTCTGACTTATGAACGCCGATTCTTTACGTAAAGTCCTTGAGCTCGAGCGCCAGCGCGGTTACGCGGATACCGCCGTCTTCGGCGGCCTGGATAAATTCCTGCCTAACTGGGCCGGCCAGGCGGCGACCTCGATAGCCAGCCCCACTTTGCTGCGGCGCTTCCGCAAGCTTTTCAAGGCCGGCTACGGCGCGATGAGCACTGAAAAGCGCCGCCAATGGACGCAGGATGTCCTCGCTTTCCTTGATGAAACAGAAAAGAAAACGAACACCGCGGCGAAACCCATTAAAACTAAATCGCCCGCGACGCCCTGGAAAACCGTTCCAAAAGTGAAAAAACCGGCAAGTGTCACATCGGACCTGGATGCGCCGGTTACGGTTGTGAAGGGCATCAGCACCGTACTGGCCGCTAAATTCGGTAAGCTGGGCGTGAAGACAGTGCGCGACCTGCTCTACTTTTTCCCCCACCGCCACCTCGACTACAGCAAACTCAAATCCATCTCGCAGCTGGCCGAGGGCGAAGAACAGACCATTATCGCTAACGTCTGGCAGGCGCAGGAGACCCGGCCGGGCGGCCGCCGCAGCACCGAGGCCATCGTCGGCGATGAGACGGGCAATATCCGCGTCGTCTGGTTCAACCAGCCCTACCTGGCCAGGACGCTGACGACCAACAGCAAGATAATTCTTTCAGGGCGTGTCAGCGTGTACCATGGCCGGCAGATGTTCGTCTCGCCGGACTGGGAACTGATGGAAGGCCAAGACTTCGTACACACGGCGCGGCTGGTGCCGGTCTACCCGCTTACCCAGGGACTGCGCCCGCGCCAGGTCAGGCGGCTGATGAAGGGCTTTATCGACCTGTGGGCCGGACGCGTTACCGACTTCCTCCCAACCACGCTGCGACAGCGCCTTGGCTTCCCGGAGCTGCCGGCAGCCATTGGCCAGGCGCATTATCCGGATGATGAGGCGAGTAAAGACAGGGCCAGGGTGAGGCTGGCCTTCGATGAGCTTTTCCTGCTCCAGCTTGGCGTGATGAGGAAGAAGCGCGACTGGCAGAAGAGCCGCCCGGGCAGGCCTCTCGATGTAAAAAAAGAGATATTGCAAAAGTTCCTGGACTCGCTGCCGTATACACTAACAGTTGCCCAGGACAAAGTGCTCGGGGAGATTATTGCTGACCTGGGAAAGGACCTGCCGATGTGCCGCCTGCTCCAGGGCGAGGTAGGAAGTGGCAAGACCGTCGTCGCGACGGCGGCACTGCTGCTGGCGGTGGCCAGCGGCTTTCAGGGCGCTTTCATGGCGCCGACGGAAATCCTGGCGGTTCAGCATTTCGCCACCATCGGCGGACTTTTAGCGAAGATAGGCCGGGAGGAGGGGGAGGATAATATAAAGTGCTATTACGGGCTCGGTGAACACCCTGTGAGAATAGCTTTGCTTATCGGCGATATCAAGCAGGCCGGAAAAAAGGCGATACAGAAGCAAATCAAGAACGGCGAAATCGATATCGTTATCGGAACGCATGCCCTGGTGCAGAAGGGCGTCGATTTTCATAATCTTGGACTGGCGGTGGTGGACGAACAGCACCGCTTCGGGGTGGAACAGCGGGCGGCACTGCGGGAGAAAGGCTTTAATCCCCACATGCTGGTCATGACGGCCACGCCGATACCGCGCACCCTGGCGCTCACGCTTTACGGCGACCTGGACCTCTCCGTAATTAGCGAGCTGCCACCGGGCCGGCAGACAGTCAAGACCAAATGGCTCCGGCCTGACCAGCGTGAGAGCGCCTATGCCTTTATCCGCAAACAGATAGCCGCGGGACGCCAGGCTTTCATTCTTTGTCCCCTCATCGAGGAGTCGGATGCCGTGGCCGCGCAGGCGGCGGTGGTCGAGCATGAGCGCCTGTCCCGTGAGGTCTTCCCGGATTTAAAGCTCGGCTTGCTGCATGGTCGGCTGTCATCTAAAAACAAGGACGCCGTCATGGAGAGCTTCCGCGCCGGCGCACTGGATATGCTGGTCTCGACGCCAGTTATCGAGGTCGGCATCGATATTCCCAACGCTACGGTGATGCTCATCGAGAGCGCCGACCGATTCGGACTTTCGCAACTGCACCAGTTCCGCGGGCGGGTGGGGCGGGGACAGGAGCAGAGCTACTGCATGCTGCTGGCAGAGAACCCGTCCGAGGTCGCCAGGCTACGACTTGACATAATAGAAAATACCGGGGACGGTTTCAAGCTGGCTGAAGAAGACCTGAAAATGCGCGGGCCGGGCGAGTTCTTCGGTACGCGCCAGAGCGGCCTGCCCGACCTGCGCATGGCCAGAATCTCCGATGTCGCCCTGCTGGAACTGGCCCGCGCCGAGGCCATCAGGCTCTTTCAAACAGACCCCGACTTTAAAAAGCCGGAAAACCGCCTTCTCTCTGCGGAACTGACGCGCGTCTGGAGCGGCACCAGCGAATGGAGCTAGCATTTATTGGTAAAAATATCAAAAAGAAAATTGGTAAGATAGTTAAGATAAGTGAAGAAAAGTTAAGAAAAGTAAAAAAATAAGTTCAAAATCTCAATAATTTCTTTATCCTAATTTAACGCTTTCTTTACGCTATATTACACGATGCCGTGATATACTCTTGGCAAGATTGCAGAAAGTAGGATTCGGATATGAATAAAGCGCTAAGAATCCTGTTAAACGGAAAACATAAAATAATATATCTCTTGAGCGCCCTGGTCACCTTGGTGGTCATGGACGGGGTAATGACGCAGTTCCTGGTGGGAAAAGGGGCGGCGAAGGAAGCTAATCCGTTGCTGGAGCCACTGGTGGGGCAAACTGGTTTTATGATTTTAAAGGTAGTCGGGGCGTTATTATGTGCCTTTATCCTCTGGGATGTCCACCGGCGTTTCCCCAGGGTGGGGGCGTTTCCCCAGGGTGGGGATAATCGCTTCATGGATTGCGGTTATCGGTTACGCGGTTATCGTGGCCTGGAATGCCAGTCTTATCCTTCTAGCATAAGGTCGGTGATTTCGATGCTCGCCAGGCGCCTCCAGAGCGGTATTGTTTCAGGTATAATATCCACGAACTGTACTTCGCGCGGTAGCTTATAGTTCGCCATGCGCCCCTGGCAGTAATGGCGTATCTCCTGTTCTGTGGCTTTCTCTCCCGGTTTCAGGCGCACGATGGCCTTTATCGTTTCCCCTCTTACGATATCGGCAACGCCTTGCACTTTCACCTCGGCTATTTTGGGGTGGGTGGCCATGAATTCCTCGATATCGGCAGGAAAGACGTTCTGGCCCTTTAGAATGATCATTCTGCGCTTCCGGCCGGTGATATAGAGAAGGCCGTTTTCATCCAGTCTGCCGATGTCCCCGGTATGCAGCCAGCCGTGGCGCAATATTTTTGCCGTAGCCTCGGGTTTATTGTAAAATCCCGTCATTACGGGACCCTTGGTGACAATCTCGCCTTCCTGGCCGGGGGGAAGCTCGTTATCATTTTCGTCGAAGATTTTTATCTCCCAGCATGGCATAGCTTTTCCGGACGCGCCGGCCGGGGCGCTGTTATCGAGGGGGCAGACGGTAATCTGGCATACCGTCTCGGTCTGGCCGTAAACATCCAGGATGTTTATGCCGTAGTATTTCTTGAACAGGTTTATCACGATAGGCTCGAGCGGTGCGCCGCCGCTGAAGCAGAGCCGTAGCGAGCTTAAATCGTGCTTGATGCCTTCGCGCCTGGCGATATTTATCATCAGCGCGAAAATATAGGGGACGCCCATGTATATCGTTCCCTTTTCCCGCTCCACAGTTTCCATGAAGCTCTGCACCGAGCGCCCGGTGCCCGGCACGACCAAGATGGTACTTCCTTGGTATATCGAGGCCATCAGGACCGCCGTCAGGCCGAACTGGTGGTACATGGGCAGGGCGAACTCGATGACAACATCTTTTTCCGTCTGCTGCAGCACTTCAGCGGTGTTTATGGCCTCGATGCAGATGTTGCGTTGGGAAAGGGCCACGCCGTGCGGTTTCTGCGTGGGGCCTCCGGTGTAAGAGATAATGGCGATATCGTCCGGCTTGATTTTAATATTCAAGGGTTCGGCCGGGTTCTCGGCAATGATTTTAGCGTAATCGATGAACTGTTTTTCGTAGGCGGGGTCGAAGGTTATCACATGCCTGACGGTATTAAAGCGGGGTATGTCCGGCAGGAGCGAGGCCAGGGGAGGGTTTTCCACCACCAGCACTTTAGGGCGGCAGTCGTTAAACAGGCTGACCAGCTCATCAGCGACATAGCGGGAATCGAGCGGCACAGCGATGCCGCCGGCCTTCATGATGCCGAAGAAAATAGACACGAATTCCGGGTTGCTGGCCTGAATCATGGCCACGCGGTCGCCCTTTTTCACGCCGAGCTTAATCAGGGCATGGGCGACCCGGTTGGAGTCCTGGTCCAACTGCGCGTAAGTAACGCGGCGTTCGCCCATCGCGATGGCCGTTTTGCCGCCAAAGAGCCTGACGGTGTTATCCAGCATCAATTTCAGGTTCATGGCTCTTCCCTGCTGACCTTTCTGGAAATAATAGACTCTTACATCGCCGACTATCAGAAAATTATTTGGATAAAACAAGTATATCAAACATGGGCCGCTCTTGGAAAGCTTTTTAATTGACGACTTGCTTGAAACCGTGTTAACTTAGTGATAGGAAAACAGAAGACCGGAGCTATGGGTTATGGTCGCTACCGAATTTCCCGCTTTAGATGAAATATTAAGTCTATTAAAGGACCAGCTGGAGGTAATTAAACGTTCGGGTAGGCCGGTGATAGGCTGGTTTTGCAGCTATACACCGCTGGAAATACTGCTTGCGGCCGGGCTTCAGCCTTACCGCATTTTACCTGAACCGGGGAAGGCCATCACCCGCGCCGATAGCTACATCGACCGCAATTTCTGCCCCTATGTGCGCACCTGCCTCGGCGAAGCCCTGGAAGGCACGTACAAATTCCTCGAGGGGCTGGTGGTTGTCAACTCCTGTGATGCCATGCGGCGCATGTACGACGTCTGGCGCTATAATATCGGCGGAGATTTTATCCACCTGCTGGACTTGCCCCGTGTCAACAGCCCCGAAGCCGCGGCCTACTACCGCGAATGCCTGCAAAAACTTACCGGGGAGATTGAAGCTCATTTCAAGGTACCGGTAACTGATAGAAAGCTGGCGGAGGCTATCAAATCATTAAATAACTGGCGGTCATTGCTCCGTGAGCTTTATAAAGTAAACAGAGATAAAGGTTTTCCGCTGACGGCGGCGCAGGTCCATACGGTGGTCAGGGCGGGCACGACGTTGCCCATCGATGTTTTTAACGGCGCTTTAGAGCGACTAATAGATAACCTCGGTAAAAGCGATTCCGTGAGCGTTGACGAAGGCCCGCGGATTTTAATCACGGGCAGCATCATGGACAATCCGCGGATACTGGAGCTCATCGGGGAATGCGGGTCGAAAGTGGTGGCCGACGACCTTTGCACGGGGACGAGGCAGTTCTGGGACACGGTCGAACGCGCGGCCGACCCCCTGACGGACTTGAGCCGTCATTATCTCGGGCGCACGCCTTGCCCGCGCATGAAGGACGCCTCGAGAAGGTTCGACCATGTCCTTGAAATGATTGATGAGTTCCGGGTCGATGGCGTGATATTTTACACCATGAAGTTCTGCGACCCATTTCTTTTCGATGTCCCGCTGTTTAAGGAAGGGCTTGCCCGAAGAGGTCTTCCGTCTCTGTTGCTGGAGGGCGATTACACGCCGGGGACGCTGGGCAGGGTCAAAACGCGCATCGAGGCTTTTACTGAGATGTTGAGGCAGAATGTTAGAGCAGCTTAAGTCTACTGTGACCGGCCCCGCGGTAACTACGGAATTTTTAAGGCATCCGCTGGCCTATGACCTGATGGCCGCCGTCGGCAAGCGCGTCTACTCGCGCCGGGGCAAAGGCGCCGAAGGGATATGGCTGGATTTTATCTCACACCAGATAAAGGCCGGCCTGAAGAGGCAGGGGCTGGTGGTGTGGGCCAACGCCTTTTTCCCGTTCGAACTGCTTTACGGGCTGGGCGTAACGCCGTATCACCCGGAATCGATTGCGGCCACGGCCGCCGCTCTGGGATTGAGCCGGGAGGCGATAAATTGCGCCGAGTCCGGTAGCTATTCTCCCGATATCTGCTCTTTCTACCGCTGCGCCATCGGACTGGACATGGAAGGTCTGCTGCCGCCGCCGGATTTCATGGTCTCGGCCTCTTACCTGTGCGAAGGCGCGGTTAAGTCATTCCAGAATGTCGCCAGGGACTACGACTGCGAGCACTATCTGCTCGATGTCCCCTACCATCACACGGAAAAGTCCCGGGAATACGTGGCCGGCCAGTTGCAGGAGCTGGCGCAGATTATCGCTAAAAAGCAGGGGAGGCCGGTCGATAAAGAAAAGCTGGCCGGGGCGCTGCGCCTTTCCAACGAGAGCCGGGACTACCAGCTTAAAATTAACGAGCTGCGGAAAGCCTCGCCGTGTCCCCTTTCCGCGGAAGACGCCACCAGCTACATACCGGATATGCGCTTTTTCAGCCCGGGCAGCGAGGCGGGAGTCAGGTTTTTTAAAGCCCTGCACGATGAGGTAAAGGGCAGGGTATCTCGCGGCCGGGGGGTGGTCATTAACCAGAGATACAGACTGCTCTGGCTCCACTACGTCCGGCCCTACTATCCCAACGAAATCATCCGCTACCTGGAGTCCAACGGGGCGGCGGTGTGTTTCAATGAAGCGGCCCATGTCTACTGGGCGCCCCTTGACCCCGAGAATCCTTACCGGAGCCTGGCGGATAAGGTCTTATCCATGCCTAACGGCGGGCCGCTGGAGCGCCGGGCGGAGCTGGCTTTAAGGCTGGCCGGAGAGTACCAGGTCGACGGCGTCATCCACTTTTCGCACCGGGGCTGCCGCCAGAGCTGTGGCGGAGAGTATGTTATCCGGGACCTGATGCGGAAAAAAGATATACCCATGTTGATACTCGACGGCGATGCCATCGACAGCCGCAACTACTCCAAAGAGCCGACGAGATTGAGGCTGGAGGCTTTCCTGGAAATGCTGGAGGCGAAGAAATGATTACCGCCGGAATCGACATCGGCTCTCTCACGGCCAAGGCGGTAGTCCTCAAAGATAAAGACATCGCCGGGTACGCGATCATGACTGCCGGAGCGGATGTGACAGCAGCGGCCGGGCGTGTCCTGGGCGAGGCGCTGGAAAAAGCGGGACAGCGTCAGGAAGACCTGGCGGTGGTGGTGGCCACCGGCTATGGCCGGGCCAAAGTGCCCCAGGCTAAAAAATCGGTCACCGAGATAACCTGCGATGCGCGCGGGACTCATTTCCTGTTCCCGGAAGCGGGAATGATTA
The DNA here is from genome assembly GCA_050014355.1 of Dehalococcoidales bacterium. GTDB lineage: Bacteria > Chloroflexota > Dehalococcoidia > Dehalococcoidales > RBG-16-60-22 > Fen-1077. Next base: position 21,595 of record JBEKDL010000002.1, read on the forward strand.
TCGATATCGGAGGGCAGGACAGCAAGGTTATCAGCCTCGACGCTCAAGGCAGGGTCATTGATTTCACGATGAATGATAAGTGCGCCGCGGGAACCGGTCGTTTCCTCGAAGTGATGGCGCGTGCCCTGGAAATAGAACTCGACCAGCTCGGGCCGGTCTCCCTGAAACACCGGAAAGCGGTGGTCATCAGCAGCATGTGTACCGTCTTCGCCGAGTCGGAGGTCGTCTCGCTGATTGCGGAGGGTTATGCCCGGGAGGATATCCTTAACGGCCTGCACCAGGCCATCGCCAGCCGGATTGCCGCTATGGCCCAGGGGTTGAGGGCGGAAAAAACGGTAGTGCTGGGCGGGGGTGTGGCGAAGAACTCGGGCGTGGTGCAAGCCCTTGAGGAAAAGCTGAAAACCAGGGTAAAAGTCCCGCCGGAACCGCAAATCGTGGCGGCACTGGGGGCGGCCATCTGCGCGCGGGAAATGGCCGAGGCCAAACACTAAATTTTATCTCTAAACTCTAAATACTCTCTTCCCCCACCTGGATTTAGAGGTTACACTTGCTCACCTGGCAAAGCTGTGATTTACAGGGTATAAATCCGGAAATCGGGTCAAGGTTTTTATCATCCACCAGGCTGTTGACATTGGCTTCCCCGGGCCAGTGGTGCGGCAGCGAGACAACGCCTTGCAGAATGGTATCGGTGACGTGGGCTTTCATCCTGATGCTGCCGCGTGGCGTGCTGATGGTCACCGTATCACCCGCGTTTATCCCGCGCGCTTTAGCGTCCGCGTGATGAATGTCCACCAGCGGTTCCGGCATCAGCTTGCGCAGCCGGGGGATGTTGCGGTGCTGCGAATGCGTGTAGGCCATCACCCTGGCGCCGGAGGTTATGACCAACGGGAATGACTTCGCAAGGTCAGGCCGACTTAAAGGACTTTCCGGGGGCTCACGATATACGGGGAGGGCGTCCAGGCCGTGTTCGGCCAGCGCGGCGCAGGCAATTTCCACCTTACCGGAGGGCGTGCAGAACCCCAGTTTCCGATAGTATTTTTCCGGCCTTTTTACGGCAGGGAGTTTAATTCCTTCAGGGTGCTGTTTGAGGTCTTGGCAGGTGATTTTAAGCGGCTCCAGCACGTAATCGGCGCACCTGGTAAAATCACCGTTCCAGAAAAGCTCGCCGAATCCCAGCCTTTTTGCCAGTTCAGAGTAGATGTCCCACTCCGTGCGGCTTTCGCCTACCGGACTGATGGCCGGTGAAATCAGCCTGGCACAGCCTCTGTAATTTGTAAGGAGTATCGGCCTCTCCAGCCACGATGCGATAGGCAGCACGATGTCCGCAAGCTGTGTTCCGGGGGTATGAAAATATTCGGTCACGGCGACGAAATCAAGCTTTTCAAGAGACGCAGTCATCCGGCGGGAGTTGGCGAAAAACTGGATGTCAAGTCCCGCAGAGAAGAGCGCTTTGATGGGATACGGCTCACAGCTCTCAATCTGGTCAACTATGGCGTTGGACTGCATCTCGCGGTAGCGTTCCGTCCATATCGGAAAACGCTGGGAACCTACTCCCGGCGGCATTTTGGAGATTCTTTCGTGCAGGGTGATGTCGTTGACCTCGACCGTTGTATGGTTAGCGAACCTGTTACCACCGTTAATATCGAAGTTGCCGGTCAGCGCCGGAAGCAGAATTATCGCCCGGTGGTTCTGTACGCCGTTGGAATGATGGGTGGTGCTGTTCGCGCTCAAGTGGAGCTTGGCCGGTTTGGTAGTCGCGTAGAGGATAGCCGCCTCTCTGATTTTGGCGGCAGGCACCCATGTTATCTCTGCCACACGCTCCGGTGGATATTCCTGTGCCAGACTGGCCAATCCCTCGAAGCCGATTGTCCACTTTTTGATAAACTCCTTGTCGTGAAGGTCCTGATTGATGATGACATTCATCATGCCCAGCGCCAAAGCGCCGTCTGTGCCGGGGCGGAGCTGCAGGTGAATATTGGCCCGGGAGGCGATGGTGGTGCGTTGGGGGTCTACCACGATGTATTTGACGCCCCTTTTGATTGCCTCGATATTTTCCTGCCAGGCCTGCGGGGATGAAATAACGCTGGAACCCCAGACCAGCTTGCATTTTGTTTCGGGTTCCACCGAAGCGCTGGAGCCAGCCATCCCGGAATACTCTGGGCCATAGGTCAGGTTGGCGGCTATCCATGTACCGGAAAAGCAGTTGCTGCTCTCGGTGCAGTAGTTGGGTGAGCCAAAGGCGTGGGACAGCCGGTGGAAAAAAGGGCGGGGTTCCTTGGTATAGGCAATCCAGAAAACGACCGATTCCGCCCCGTATTTATTTTTAACTAATTGCAGGTTGTGCGCAGTTATATCTAAAGCCTCTTCCCACGTAGTTCGTTGCCATGAGCCTTTGCCCTGTGCGCCGGTGCGTTTAAGGGGATATTGCAGGCGGTCAGGGTGATAGATAAAGTCGAGCTGGGCTTTCCAGCGCGGGCAATAGGCTACCTTTGGGTCAGCGATATCAATTTTAACAGCTTTCCCGTCGCGGACATTTATCTTCGTCGGGCAGGAGTTGGAACACATATAGCAAATACCGTCTTTGACTTCTACAGACTTAGCCATTTTAGCTGTTCCCCTAACTTCAAATTCGGAAAAAGGCTGGACTTCTATTAAGTATATCACTTACCCATCCCAAAACAACTTCCTGTTGTCCCACCTGCATATGGTATAATCTTATCAAAATACGATTGTGGAGATTTGAAGGCTGGAAGGTATTGAGTTAGCGCGCCGGGCCGTAGACGCGGCCAGCGATAAACAGGCCGCCAACATCGTGCTGCTGGACGTGCGCGGTCTTTGCGGCTTCGCCGACTATTTTGTCATCTGCGCCGGGGAAAGTCAGCGGCAGCTCCGCTCTATCTACGATGAAATCGAGAAAAGCCTGAAAAACCAGAGCACGCTGCCGTCTCATCATGAAGGCAGCTCCGATTCGGGCTGGCTCCTGCTCGATTACGGCGATGTTATTGTCCACGTTTTCGGAGAGCAGGAGCGCGCGTTCTATAATCTCGAAGGGTTCTGGCGCCACGCCAGGACTGTCTTGAGCATCCAGTAATCAGCTGAAAATCTCTTTCTTCGTGAAAAAGAGGGACACCTCTTTTACCCCGTTTTCCGGCGAATCCGACCCGTGGATGGAATTTCTCGTCAGGTCCAGGCCGAAGTCCTTCCGTATCGTCCCCGGGGCGGCTTTAGCGGGGTCGGTGGCGCCCATGATTTTCCGGATGCGCTCCACGGCTTTTTCACCTTCGAATGCGGCGGCCACGATAGGGGTGGAGGTAATATAGTCCAGCAGGTCTTTGAAAAAGGGCTTTCCTTTATGGACGGCGTAGTGGCGCTCGGCCAGCCCTCTATCCACGTGCAGCATCTTGAGCGCAACGAGCTTTAACCCCTCCCCCTGCAGCCTGGCGATGATAGCGCCGGCCAGTCCCCTTTCCATAGCATCGGGCTTCACAAGAACCAGTGACCTTTCCATGGAAAAACTCCTGATATATTATTTTTTAGTTCGCGACCGACTAAAAAGCGCGGTTAAATCGGTGAATCTGACCTTTTCCAGGGTATCGACGACGAGGTCGGCCTGCTTCAGCCTGGTTTCAGGATGGCTGGTAGCAACCGCGACGCATTTCATCCCGGCATTTCTCGCTCCGGCCACCCCGGCGATGGCGTCCTCGAAGACGACGCAATCGGCCGGCCTGACACCGAGCTTCTGGGCCGCCAGCAGGTAAATCTGCGGGGAGGGTTTGCCCTCGGGCACCTCGTGGCCAAAAACGACGGCCTGAAAAAAGCCGTCAACGTTCAGCGTTCGCGTGATGATTTTGATGTTTTCCGGCGGCGCGGAAGAGGCGATAGCCTGTTTGACGCCGTGCTCTTTCAGCGCCCTGATAAGCTCGATGGCCCCGGGCAGCGCCCTTACATGCCCGGCTACTCTACGGCGGAAGTTTGCCTGTTTAGCGTCGTTGATAGCGCCCATCTCTGCGGGAGCTGTGCCTTCGCCCAGAGCGTCTTTAATAATAGTGTCGTTCCTCTGCCCGAAGAAGCGCAAGAAGTGTTCCATGGTGTAATCGATGTCCTTTTTAGCGAACTCTTCTTTCCAGGCCAGGTAATGGTATTCGACGGTATCCGCGATAACCCCGTCCATGTCCCAGATGGCTGCCTCCAGGTGCGCTTCAGACATGGCTGCGCTTCTCCCGCACTTTATCGGCTTTCCCTGCCTCGTTATCGGCGATGAACTGCTTGGCCGTGCTTTCCGCGACGACCGTGCCGTCTTTCAGGCATACCTGTCCCTCGGTTTCGATAATTTTTTTACGGTGCAGGGTGACGCGGCCGGTGACGATGAGGGGCGTGTCCACCTTTATGGGCTGCCGCTGCCGTATGGTGATGCTGGCGGTCAGGCAGGTATTGCCAGTGGTATAAGCGGCATGGCTCATCGCCTCGTCCAGCAGGCAGCCCAGGATACCGCCGTGGAGTAGTCCCGGCCAGCCCTGGAACTCTTTTACGGGAGTATATTCTGCCCTGACTGTATCGCCTTCCCTGACGAATTTGAGCTTCAGACCGATGGGATTATTGCCGCCGCACCCGAAACAGAACCCTTCATTGAGGTCGGCGTTGAGCGTTACTTTTGGCACAATAACCATGATTGTATCTCCATTCCGGTCTTAATTATTAAAAGTGCTGCCAGCCCGTTTTTCCGGTCTTCACGGCTTTTCCCTGTACGTCAATCAGGTCAATCTTGCCCGGCTCGCCGGCGGTGATTTCTCCGATGGCCGTAACCGGGCACTTTAGCTCCGATTTAGCTTTGTTGACCGCGGCGGAGCTGCCCGTGAAAAGGAGCTCGTAGTCTTCCCCGCCGGAAAGCGCCAGACCCGGCGCTTTGTCCCCGAAGCTGCCTTTCATTAAAGGATGGACCGGCAAACGTTCGGCAAAGACACGGGCGCTCATTTTGCTCTCTTTGCAGATGTGGCGGAGGTCGGAGAGCAGACCGTCGCTGATATCGATGGCGGTTTTCAGGCCGCATTTGACCAGGAACTGACCTTCAGCCAGGCGCGGCACAGGATGAACGAAGGCGCTTTTCAGGTATTTTTCGGCCTCCGGTTTGAGCTTGAGCTTTTGCGTGAGCATCTCCATCCCGGCGGCGGCGCTGCCCGGGTAACCGGTCACGGCAATAGTATCGCCGGGTCGGGCGGCCGAGCGCCGCAATATCTCGCCATTCAGACTGCGGCCGATAACGGTGATGGTCACGGATACCTGCGGCGCGCGGGAGATGTTGCCGCCGACGATGGCTGTCCGCGACCCCCTGGCCAGTTTAATCATGCCATCGTACAGGGCGGTGACATCCGACACGGCGGAATCTTTCGGCAGAGCGAGGGCGACCAGCGCGTACTCCGGCACGCCGCCCATCGCGGCGATATCGCTTAAGTTAATGGCCAGCGATTTCCAGCCGAGCTCCTGCCAGGAGATGGTGTCCAGCGTGAAATGGACGTCCTGTACCATGGTGTCTACCGTGGCCAACTCTATCGAGCCGTCAGGGCGCCAGGCGGCGGCATCATCGCCGATGCCGATGAGCGGACGGTCCGGGGCGAGCCGGTCGACTTTCGCGTCGGATATCATTTTGGCGAGGAGGTCAATCAGCCTGAACTCTCCCAGCTTGGAGACTTTCATCAGGGAAATTATAGCATATTCATGACTACGCTCACTATATGGAGACTGTTGCGAAACTCATTAATCATATGTAATTACTGTTTATAAAATGGTACTGGCGTATCCGACCATTGACTTGGTGCGCCGCCAAAAGGATTATCATTTATCGACCACATTCCAGGATATAGATACAAACATTTAAATTGAGCAGAATAAGTATATTTTTGTTGGGTCGGTGCATGTGTTATCGGGTCGTAAATAGTGATGAAGTCTTTGGAGACAGTATAAGTGCCTACCTTTTTCCCGTTATAAGGGTCATCCGTTGAATAAGTCCCGTCCTTATTTAATGTTATCGATGCCGTGAATCCTGCCGCCGATGCAACATAGGTTCCATATGGTATTAAAGGCGATACTTGATTCACGGCCTTTTGTGAGAGAAAGGCATATGCTGCCACTTTCTCTCCACCAGTTAATTTCCCGTAGGAATAGGGTTGTTGACCCTGATACACTATCTGAGCATTACTTAAAGTCAAATTACTTGGAACTTCAAAACAAGTTAACAATTGTCTAGTTTGGCCTTCATCTAGCGAGGGAATGGGTGTTCCAGGGAGTGCCTTAAAATACTCAGGACATCTATATATATTCGTTCCATCCGTAATTGCCCACCAATAATAAGTCCAGCAATTTTGATTAGGGACAGACGCTAGATAAGTTTTATTCTTAACAGAGATATTTACAACCCACAAAACATCACCTCCCTTGGGATTCAAAACTCCAGAGCCACCTTCAATAATATCCTGTACTAATCCAGTCACTGTCACACGCCCAATAATATCTGCTGGATAGGATGAAGAAAGTGGGGTGAGAGTAGATGAATTAAGATGTGACATCGCTTCACTGGCCTTCTCTTTTGCAGAATTGGCTGCCTGTTGTACACCAGCACATGCAGAGGCAATCGTTAGTATAGGAATGAGAAAACAAGCCAATATCACGAAACTAGATATAGAGGTAAAATGATTTTTAAACATATCCTACCTCCTAATATTTGCCCCCCTTATTTCGTTTTAGAGCATATCCTAATTATTTGTCTATACTCTGAGTGCAACCAGGATATATACACCGTCCTGCGCTAGCTTCGGAGTTTACTAGCATGGACTTTATATTACAATACCTTGCTTCACAACTCGGATTTGAACATTCATCAAACCTAGATGCGCCTCCTCTGTATTTATCTAACCATTCTTTTGTTTTATTATATTTCTCAATCCATAGATTATTATCTCTGAAGTAAAGAGTTTTGTTATGTTTTAAAAGAGAGAACAGTAAATTTAACTGTTCATCTAGGGTTGGTTCAATAATTCTGTAGAATCTCTGTCCATGCGATGCTAATAGGCACTTCCAAGAATCTTCCTCAATGATGTATCTCAATACCAAATCTTTGTGTTGGGGACAACACAAACTTTCGCCGCACTTCCAGCAATATGGTTTTTTCTGGCTTGGGTTAGGGTTAAATGCGCCGCATTTTCTACATCGTGCTATATTACCTTTTGATTGGATATTAAGCATCCTATCCATAATCGCAGGAATAAAAGCATCAAAAAGGCTATCCCTCCACATCCGCACTTCAAACTCGCTCATCTTATCGAAAAACGAACAATTTGAATGGAGTTCGCCTCTATACGGACATAGTGATACATCATTTGGTAAGTTGTAAAATTTAATGCACCATGAGCATTGAGATGTTTGGAATAAATCTAAAATTATTTTCTTCCGTTCAGGTATGTCTGCCATTGTTGGTTTCCTATGTTTGATTTACATGCTCATTGATAAAATAATCCTGATACTGCATAAACATATTTGTATTCATAGCCAATTAGCATAAGGGTACTTATCAGATACATAAAATGAATGAAACATAGTAATATAATCACTATCTGCGGTTAATGTAACTCTTACCTTATATGTGCCAATGGGTATAGAAGGTAAATTATCTCGTAATTCATCCTCATCTCTAACTACTTTTCCATCCTTTTTTCTGGCTGATATAATATCAATGGTAACAGGTATAACAGATGAATCAAGTGTAATACGTGCTCCTCTTATTTCGCTATAAGTAAAAAAATCAGGCATATATTCATTCAAAAACGGTCTATTTGTTCCTTCCTCAAATATTTGAAGTGTAGCTGAAATGACAACAGAACGACGATAAACTCCAAGAGCCTTTAATATGCTATCCTCAATCGGTTTGTTCTGAATGTCACAAGACAAGATAGTGTGTTCCTCTATATCTCTCGTATAAAACCGAAATATAATTTTGGGTTTACCCCAAAACATTTGAATTGCGGAAGGTGTAGCAACAATTAATGCGATTACTCCTATTATTAAAGCAGCATCCACGCCCCTATTCTATCACTTTGGAATCCTTTGTCCAGTAAATAATTCCTGTCACTTACGTTACTCACTTTATATGGCAAGACAGCCTGGCAATAAAAAAGGGGGCGAGTGCACCCGCCCCCTGTGGATTTAACATTTACGGACTCATCAAGGTTTTTCGGCCGCTTTGGCCTCTGCCGGCGCCGTTCCACCATCGCCGCGGCCCTGATATTTGAACCTGAAACCCTGGAATACCGCAAACCCCACCCCTATCACTCCGGCCAGGGTCGCGGACGCTTTATCCAGGTTCAAAGACGGATAGAACCACGCCAGCGCCGTCACGCCGGCGCCCGAAATCCCGAAAACCACCATGAGCAATATTCCCATCTGTTTATCCATCTACGCTACCCTCCGCCGGAAGAATCTCTTATTATTTATAACGGATTTTTCGGGTCAAGGTTAGTGTTTCCGGGGGGAAATCCCGGAAGCGCGCTGTCAATATTTAAGGCTATTAGCTATAATGGGTCGGGATGAATGAAAGCTCGCGTCGCTCCAGGAATATAGCCATTGCGATACTGGCGGCGATGATAGTCATCAGTGTTGTCGGCGCCGTACTCCTGGTACAGCACTCGAAATATATCACCCGGCTTGAGCAGCAGGGGTATCTCGGCCTCTTCATCATCTCTATCTTCGCCGGTTCGCCGATACCCATACCGACCCCGAGCATGATACTTACTTTTACTCTGGGTAGTATTTTGAGTCCTTTCCTGGTCGGGCTGGTCTCCGGCAGCGGCAACGCCGCCGGCAACGCGCTGATTTTCTGGACGGGGCGCAGCGGGCACAAGGTAATTCAGAACTTTATGGTGACCGACCTATCCGGCACCCCGCCCCGCTCGAAAATAGGGCGGTTTTTCAGGAGATTATCAAGGGTGCCGGAATTTGCCAGCCGGAGGGTGCTGATGGCGGTATTTTTTCTATCGATATATCCCAATCCCATCCTCACCCCCTTGATTCTGGGGATGGGGGCAACGCGTTTTAGCTTCTGGCAATTTTTTCTGGCAATCTGGGCCGGTAAGACCGCCCAGTGTATGATATTAAGCTACCTGGGATACTTCGGCCTGCGTTCGCTCATGAGGTTTTTCGGGATTTTCTAGGCAGGCCGGCTCCCCTAGCGATATTTTCCAAAACCTGTTATATTATCTGTAAATGCGCTACGCCTTCATCGCCGATATTCACGCCAATCTGGCTGCTTTACAGGCCGTGCTCGAGGATATTCAGGTAAAAGGCAGGGTGGATGAGATATGGTCCCTCGGTGATATCGTGGGCTATGGGCCGGACCCGCGCCAGTGCCTCGAACTGGTCAAGAAATACTGCGCCGTGAACATCGCCGGCAATCATGACCTGGCCGCTATCGGCAAGATAGAGCTATCCTATTTTAATCCCGCAGCGGCCGAAGCCTGCCGGTGGACGATGAATGAGTTGAATCCGGTAGACGTGCATTACCTCGCGGACCTGCCCCTGAAAATGGAAAAAAATGATTTTACGCTGATGCACGGCAGCCCGTCAGACCCGGTCCTGGAATACGTGATATCCGCCAGTATCGCGGAAAAAAACTTCGCTTTTTTTGATAAGAAATTCTGCCTGGTGGGACACTCCCACGTGCCCGCTGCTTTCAGGCAGGAAGGCAACACCGCCCAGACGATACACCTTATGGAAGGCGTTGGTCTGGTGCTGCATACGCACCGGATGATAGTTAATCCGGGGAGCGTGGGACAGCCAAGGGACGGCGACCCGCGCGCCAGCTACGCCATCTACGAAAGCGAAGGTATGATGCTCCGTTTGCACCGCGTGGAATATAATATCAATGCCACGCAGGATAAAATGATGCAGGCCAACCTGCCTGTATCGCTCATTACGCGCCTGGAACAGGGACGCTAGTCCCTGAAAATAGAGGAGGCGGGTCTTCGCGACTCCGCCTCCTTGATCAACTCTTTCAGTATTCGGTTCAGAGTTAAGCGCCTATCTTGATATCGTTTTTAGGTATTTGCTGGGTCTTGATTTTACTAATCAGCACGTTGGCGATGATGGGGTCGAACTGGGTGCCGCTATACCATACCAGCTCCTCCATGGCGTCGTGCTTGGACATGGCCCGCCGATAAGGGCGGTCGGAGGTCATGGCCTGGAAAGCATCGGCCACGGCGATAATCCTGGCCCCCAGAGGGATATCTTTGCCGCGGATTTTCTGGTCCAGCCCGGAACCGTCATAGCGGTCATGATGGTGAGAAATCATATCGACTACCTTATCGTTAACGAAAGGCTTGACCAGGTTGGGGCCGATGATGGCGTGGGTCATAATGTGGCGGTATTCGCTTGAGGTCAACTCGCCGGGTTTGTTAAGAATATTGGGGTCAACGGCAATTTTACCCACATCATGCAGCAGGGCGGCCCAGCGCAGGTCGTCCATATCCTCGGGGGAAAACCCCATTTGTTTGCCGATGGAAAGAGAAAGCTCCGATACCTCCTGGGAGTGTCCCTTGATGTAGCTGTCCAGCGATTCCAGGGTGTTGACGAGAGCTTCCACGGTACCGAGGAACAGCCTCCTGGGCTCTTTATGGCCGCCTTCTTTCCTGCCGATATCCTGAAAATAGCGTTGAATTTCCAGCGCTACTCTCCGCTTGTCCAGTGTACCGTTGATGCTCTGTAAAATCTGCTCGAATTTAAACGGTTTATTAATATAGTCCTGGGCGCCGTTCTGGATGCACCTGGCGATAATCTTCGTATCGCTGACGCCGCTGGCCATAATCACGGCCGTTTCCGGGAAATTCAAGGTAATATCCGGCAGCACCTCATAGCCCTGTCTGCCGGGCATATTGATATCCATGATAACGAGGTCGGTTTGTTTTTCTTTCAGCTTGGCCAGGGCCTCTTCGCCGTCGCCGGCTTCATCGCAGGCGTAGCCGCGCATGGCCAGGCCTTTATTTAAAATACCCCTGATGGCTTCTTCGTCATCAACGAGCAGTATGCTCTCTTTCGGAATGGTCATTTGCCCACCTCCCCGGTAGTGCACTTCCTGGTAATAAGATTGTAAGAGGCGGACGCTAAACAAGTTATTAATATCGAACGTTGGCACATAAATAAATAGTAAAGATTTTTAAGGCCTTTAACGTTATGAATTTGTAACTTTTTACCCCGTCAATTTATGACTATTGCAAGCGTTGCTGATATAATTAATATATAGAGTATTCGTCAACGATGGATTTCAAGGAGGTCAATTATGATGTGGTGGGGTTGGCACGGCTGGGGCGCGGGCCTGATGATTTTGTTGATGCTGGTGTTCTGGGGCGGCATTATCGGGCTGATTGTATGGGTGGTTACCCGGCTGACCAGGCAGGGAACGCACTCCGGCGGCGAAAAGCAAAATCCGCTGGATATCGCCCGGGAGCGCTATGCCTGCGGGGAAATAAATAAAGAGCAGTTCGAACAGATTAAGAAAGACCTGTCCGGGTGATTTCTGATCTCATCACTCTAAATTCTAATCCCCATTCCCCTATTGGAGTTTAGAATTTAGTATTTAGAATTTCCCCCTTTTACCGCTTACCGACGTATTTCTCCGGGTCAGCTTTGAATCTGTCCCGGCAGGAAAGGGCGCAAAAGTAGTAGGTCTTGCTCTTGTAGTCCATTTTGGCGGCGGCGGTCTTCGGGTCGATTTCCATTCCGCAAACGAGGTCTTTAACAGTAGCCATGGCTCCCTCCTGTGTTTTTCTTTCGCTGACTTCGACTCTGGGCTCTATTTTTTCCGGGGCCGGCGCGCCCAGCGGGGCCGGTTTATAGCTGCGGAGGCGGTTGGCATTGGAGACAACCGAGAGCGAGCTGAAGGCCATGGCCGCCGCGCTTATCATCGGGCTCAACAGAATGCCGAAGGCGGGGTAAAGCGCGCCGGCAGCGATGGGAATTCCGATAGTGTTATAAATAAAGGCGAAGGTCAGGTTCTGGCGGATATTCCTCATGGCAGCGCGGCTCAAGCTGATGGCGGTGACCACCCCCTTAAGCTCCCCGGAAATAAGCGTGATATCGGAGGACTCGATGGCGACATCCGCGCCCGTGCCGATGGCGATGCCGATATCCGCCTGCGCCAGGGCCGGGGCATCGTTAATGCCATCGCCGACCATGCCGACCAGCTTGTTCTCGCCCTGTAGCCTCTTTACCTCCAGCGCTTTGTCCTGCGGCAGCACTTCTGCCAGGACGCGCTCGATGCCTACCTGCCGGGCAATGGCGGCGGCGGTGTGGCGGTTATCTCCGGTAATCATCACCACCTCGATGCCGAGGCGTTTTAAAGCGGCGATGGCGGCCGCCGACTCTTCCTTGACCGTATCCGCTACAGCAACGATTCCAGCCGGGCGGCCGTCCACGGCGGCGTACATCACCGTTTTACCGTCGGCGGCCAGGCGCTCCGCCTGTTTTTCCAGCTCCGCGGTCGGCATACCGGCGTCTTCGAGCAGGTAGCGCGTGCCCACGAGCACACTGCGCCCGTCCACCGCCACTTTTATTCCCTGGCCGGTAAACGACTCGAAATTCCCCGGCTCTGTCAGCACCAGTCCCCTGTCCCGGGCGCTCTGGACTATCGCCTGCCCGAGCGGGTGCTCCGAGGAACGTTCCGCGGAAGCGACCAGCCGCAAAAGCTCATCAGCGCCGATGCCGTCAGCGGGCACGATGTCCGTCAGCGATGGTTTGCCTTTAGTAATCGTGCCGGTCTTATCCAGCACCAGTATTTTAAGCTTATGGGCAGTCTCCAGCGCTTCGGCGGAGCGGATAAGGATGCCGTTCTGCGCCCCCTTACCGGTGCCAACCATGATGGAAAGCGGCGTGGCCAGGCCAAGGGCGCAGGGGCAGGCGATGATGAGCACCGCCACGGCATTCACCAGTGAAAATATCAGGGCGGGCGCCGGCCCGAAGTTATACCACACGATAAATGTAATAATAGCGATGAAAATTACCCCCGGCACGAAACGGCTGGCGACGAGGTCGGCCAGGCGCTGGATGGGGGCTTTAGAGCCCTGCGCCTGCTCCACCAGCTGGATTATCTGGGCCAGCATGGTGTCTTTGCCTACCCTGGTCGCGCGGAAGCGGAATGAGCCGGTCTGGTTGATGGTGGCGCCGATGATGCTATCGCCTTTGTCCCGGGTAACCGGCAGGCTTTCCCCGGTGACCATCGACTCGTCCAGCGTCGAACGGCCTTCGATGATTTCGCCGTCCACCGGCACTTTCTCACCGGGGCGCACGATGACGACATCGCCCACCCGGACTTCCTCGATGGGTATATCCTGCTCGCGACCTTCACGCACCACGCGGGCCGTCCTGGCTTGCAGGCCGATGAGCTTGCGGATGGCCTCGCCGGTGCCGCCCTTGGCGATGGCCTCGATAAGGCGGCCGAACAATATTAGTGTAATAATCACACCGACGGATTCAAAGTACACCTGGCGCAGGTTTTCCGGCAGGATGCCGGGCGCGACGGTGACGACCAGGCTGTAGCCGTAAGCCGCCGTGGTGCCGATGGTGATGAGGGTGTTCATATCGGCGGTGCGGTGGCTCAAGGTAAGCCAGCCGGTGCGGTGTATCGGCCAGCCGCAGTAAAACATCACCGGCGTGATGAGCGCCAGCTGGAACCAGCGGTTGAGCAGGATGGAGGGAATCCAGGTCACGCCGAAAAGGTCATGCGCCATAACGGAAAAGACCACCGGCAATGAAAGCACCGCCGCGATAATCAGTCTTCGGGCAAGCTCGCGGCGTTCGGTGTGCCTGGCAGCTGACTCGCGGTCTTCGGTCTCGGTGGAGCCGGGCTGGCTGCGCCGGCGCACCTTGTACCCCGCGCTTTCGATGGCTTTTTGCATCTTATCCGGGGAAATCAGGGCGGGGTCATAGCTGGCGGTCACGCGGTCGTTGCCGACGTTGACTTTGATGTCATCGACGCCGGGCAGGTAGCTTAGTCCCTTTTCGATATTGACGGCGCAGGAGGCGCAGGTCACGCCGCCTGCCAAAGTAAACTCGACCTTTTCTGTCTGGCCGGCCGGCAGCTGCGGACCTACGCCTACCGCCCGGGCGAATTCGCGGTGAGGCTCTTCATGAGTTAACGCAGACTCTGACTCTTTTTCCTCAACGATGATGGTGCCGTGCAGCATATTCATGCCGCAGGCGAAACCGAACTCGCCGGCTTTATCCGGCGTAAATTCGAGGGTCGTTTTAGCGAAGGGCGCCAGCGTTTTGCTGACATGAAAGTCCGGAAAAACTACTCGTTCACTGCAGTCGCCGGCTTCCTGGCGGTCGAATACCAGGCGCAGCGGCACACCTTTCCTGACCCGGATGATGTCCGGAGAATATCCGCCCTTGACCGTGATGACTATCTCCTGGGCGTTCCCGGTAACGCGCGCCGTCCTGGCCTGCCTCGAGCCGAAGAAGAACCATGAAAGGAAGCCGATTAACGCCAGCCCGGCCAGCGCTATGACTATTCCTGATACCATCAAACATTATCTCCGTATCAGATATCAAGCTGATTCAGAAAAGATGTACCTATTTCTATGATAGCACATTACAGGACGGCGCTCCCGGCACCTATCTTTGTAATAATGTCCATCTCCCTTCGACCTTAATGCGATGCCGCGAGCGCCATCATTGAACATTGTAAAAAACGGGAGATTGAAAAGTTATAAAACGGCGGGGGAAATCATTACAAATGTATGACATTAAAAAGGCCGGCAATACGCGGTATCGCCGGCGCCTTAAACGTAAAATAGCCCGATTTTACTAGACCCTGATGCGCACAAAGGGTAGAATCTGAATGCCCACTCCGGGTTTAATCTCGAATCTCATACCTTCCCCGCCCCAGCGCTCCACACCGCCGAGCTTGGTAACCTCCAGTATCTTGATAATCCTGGAATCTACCTTACCGGTCTCCAGCATCGCGTCGTGAGACCGGAGCTTAAGATAATAATCGCTCATCATGTAGGCGCGGTAGAATGACTTCTTTTCAAAGGCGTGGCTATCGATGGCCATGACAATCGTGAGTCCGTTACCGCACATTTCCTTGCATGATTGTAAGAAGTCTACTTTGACCACCAGATTGACCCTGGTCAGGTATACCGATGGCGAATCGATGACGACCATCTTAAATTGCGGCGGCAGACCCTGAATATGATTGATGATAAGCTTCAGGGACTTTTGGGGCTCCCTCAAGACGGTTTTTGAATAAATTTTGTACACTCTAAGGCGGTCGTCTGCCAGATCGTCAGATGTGTCGAGGGACATGGAGTTCATCTGGGCAGTCAGTCCGTCAACGTGATATTCCGAAGAATAGTAAGCGACGGGGCTCCCCCGGGTGTTTAACACGGCGAAAGCGATGTGCTGGCACAGCACGCTTTTCCCGGTCTTGGCTTCACCCTCGATAAGCACGAGAGAGCCTTCCTTAATACCGCCCCCCAGAGCCTCGGCGATGTCCTTGATGCCGGAGGTACCGGGGTCGCTGGTCGTTGTCATGGCGAGCATAGTTCTTCAGTCTCCCCTTTTATGATATCCCTACTTTAAACCGGATGTCATAAAAAGGGTATAAACGTTATCGTTGGAGGCATAAACATTCCGTTAACAATTGTAACGTTTTAATTTCCACGATGCTTTTTAGGTTTCATACGTGATACAATAAATCTGAACATATAAAAAATTCCGGGGGGCATTTGTGCAAAGCCTGGGCATCGGGCTTGACCTGCTGGTCGTCCTGGCGGCGGCAATCGCCGGGGGCGTGGTCGCTCGCCTATTGCGGCTACCGGTTATCCTCGGCTACCTGGCGGGTGGTGTCGCGGTGGGGCCTTTCGGCCTGGGCCTGGTGCATGAGACCGAGTCGATTAACTCTCTGGCTAACATAGGCGTCGTTCTCCTGCTTTTTGCCATCGGTCTGGAGTTCTCCCTTAAAGAATTGGTAAAGCTGGGTAAAGTTTCCGTGCTGGGCGGCATCGCCCAGATAGTGCTGACGGCGGCCGCCGGCTACGTGCTGGGAAGGGTGATGGGTCTGGCTTCCGCAGGCGCAGTTATTTTCGGCTTTATCATCGCCCTAAGCAGCACCATGGTGGTGTTGAAGCTCTTGATGGACCGGGGAGAGATTGACACCATCCACGGCCGCGTGATGCTGGGGATTCTCCTGGTGCAGGACCTTAGCGTCGTCCCGATAATGGTCGTGATGTCGGCTCTCGGGGGTCAGACGGGCGCGCTGTGGGTGTCTTTAAGTATCGCGCTTGGCAAAGCGGCGGGTTTCATCGCGGTGATGCTCGCCCTGGGTATCTGGGTAATGCCCTGGTTCATGAAAAAGGTGGCCGGCCAGCGTTCGCGGGAGCTCTTTTTGCTGACGGTGATAGTCGTGTGCCTGGCAGCGGCTTTCGGCACATATTACTTCGGTCTTTCAGCGGCCTTCGGCGCTTTCGCCGCCGGGCTGCTTATCAGCCAGTCCGGTTTCGCCCGGCAGGCGTTTGCCGATATTCTCCCCTTTCGGGATACCTTTGCCGCCCTCTTTTTCGTCTCGCTGGGTATGCTGGCCAACCTGCATTTCATCGGGCAAAACGCGGGCACCGTGGCGCTGGTGGTGGTGGTAATCATCGCGGTGAAATTCGTCATCTGCTCGTTCATCACAAGGGTTTTCGGTTACAGTCACAAAACGGTACTGATGGTCGGCACGGGCCTTATACAGATAGGAGAGTTCAGTTTTGTCCTGGCTTTGATAGGGGTAACAATGAAACCGCCCCTGTTCTCTAACGAAGTATATAATTTGATAATAGCCTCGGCCATCGTCACCATGCTGCTGACCCCCTTCGCCATGAGTTTGAACTCTTTTCTTTACCGCTGGTTAAGCCAGAAGCGATGGTTCGCGCGCTGGATGGTAGGCGGTAAGCAAGATACCTGGAACTTCGAGACGCCCGGACTGGCCCGCCATGCCGTCATCTGCGGCTACGGCGCTGTTGGCAGCCGGGTAGCCGCCGTCCTGGAAAAACACAAATTCGCGTACCTGGTGATTGAACTCGACCCTACACTGATTGCCAGCCTGCGCGCCCGCGGAATACCGCATATCTATGGCGATGCCAGCAATCCCGAAATTCTGGCCCACGCCGGCCTGGATAGAGCGCGCATACTGGTCTGTACCATACCGGACTACGCAGCGGCAGAGTTGACGGCCCGGAACGCCAAGAAAATCAACCCGAAACTGGATATCGTGGCCAGGGTCCACCGCGACGCCGATGCCGAGCTTCTGAAGGGCATCGGTGTAACGGAGCTGGTCTTGCCCTTCTTCGAAGGAAGCCTGGAAATGATACGCCACACGCTACACCGCTTCGGTATGAGCAACACCGATATACAATATATCTTAAATAACCTGCGCCAGTCGCAGATAAAAAAGACCGAATAAAGCGGATCATCGCGCACGCTTTGAACGTATACGTTTGACATTCCACCCGAAATTGGTATAAAATATAAAGGCACAATTTTCTGTGACCAGATTTACCGGAAAATGTGCAAACAGGCAAAGGGGATAAAGATTTCACAGGTAAAGTTCTTTCCGGAAATGACTTCCCTTTGTTAATTTGCGCATTATCACACCCCGCCGACTAGAAAGGTAAGACCGGACTAATCAAGTCAATATCCGAGCTTGATAATATGGGATTACACGGTATAGAGAGGCAATTAACCTTCTGTTGCTCCTTCTCCATAGTCATTAATGCACTACTCAACTCACCACGTGATATGAACGATAGTAGTTGATGCATATTGACGACTCTGAACCACTACCTCTTTTTCCCTTGCCCAGTGGAAGGACTGGCAAGTTGAAATACCAACCTTAACGTTTTGAGCGAAAAATTTTTACTGGAGGAAAAAACACGATGTCATACCCGAGTTTCAATGCGATTACCCTGGAGAAAGACAAGGAATACCCGAAAGTTACCTATCTCACCCTGAACCGGCCGGACAAGAACAACTGCATCAGCATCGGCGAAGAGTACATGACCGGCGATATCAAGAAGGCCATGTGGGAAATCAACCACGACGATGACTGCAATGTGGTCATCTTCAAGGGCGCCGGCAAGAACTTCTGCGCCGGGTTCGACCTGTCCATGGTCTACCGCGTTTACGGCGGCGCCAAGGGCGTCAAACCCAGCCAGAGAATCAGGCTCCAGACAGACGAGGACCAGCTTTACGGATTCCCGCAGGCTATCCTGGACTGCAACAAGGTGGTCATGGTGCAGGTGCACGGCTGGGCTATCGAGGCCGGCCTGTACATCACCAAAGCCGCCGACGTCGTCATCTGCGCCAAAAACGCCAAATTCTCCCAGATGGGTCAAAGGCTCGCCTTCGGCGGGCTACCCACCCTGCCCCTCGAGCTGGTCATGGGCCACACCAAGAAGGTCGAAGAAATCCTGCTCACCGGCCGCACCATCAGCGGTGACGAGGCCGAGGAAGCCGGCTATGTGACCAAGGCCGTCCCCGAGGAAGACCTGGAGTCCGAAGTACACAACCTGGCGGCCGCTATCTCCCTTCTCCCACGCGACTGCGTGGTCATGGGCAAGTTCGCCCGCCGCCACATGCTAAGCCGCCTGGGCCTGACCAATCTCAAAGAGGTTATCCTCTACCACACCTTCAGCACCAACCTCAAGTACAGCGAGGACGAGAGAGAGCTTATGTTCATCCGCGACCGGGAGGGCATGGGCGAAAGAGAAGCCTTCCATAAGATGCATGAGAAGTATGAGGAGCGCTTGAACAAGACCAAGTATTTCAAGAGCTACCGCCCGGACCTGGCTGCTGACAAGAAAAAGAAATAAATTCTTTGCGATTCTGCTTGAATAAGGAGCAATTCTATGGCAATGCCAAGACAGGAGTTCGCCAAAGACGACTATTTCAAGATAGATGTCGAATGCCATCTTAGCGGTGATCAAAAAAAATACTTCGATTATTTCCCGGCCTATAAACAATGGGTGTACGGTACTGCTGAAACTGCCCGTGCTTTCGGAGCTGTTCCTCACCATGCCACCAAAGACTGGAAAGATAAATTGGAGACTAAACCTGTCAAAGGGGATATGACCGAAGATGAACAGCTGATAGTTTACCTGGACCGCTATGGTGTAGATATGGCCTGTGTTCTTCCCGAGTCCATGATGGAAACAACGGGCTATTCCACCAAATGGTCTACAAACGGCTATCTACTGGCTGCCGCGGAAAAGTACCCGGATAGATTCATCGTACAGCCCAACTTGGGGCCCTTTATCAAGAGAGGTATGAAAGATGTCCTCTGGGAGCTCGATTATCTTGCCCAGGAAAGAGGCTGCAAGATATTCAAGTTCTATCCGCCGGAAGATACCTACATCAACGATGAGAGGATATGGCCTTTCTACAAAAGATGCAACGAACTGGGAGTAGTGGTTTCTATCCACACCGGCTGGAGCTGGTGCCCCCCGGGCAAGGCCAAATATTGCCTGCCGGTCCTGCTGGATGACGTCGTTAATGATTTCTATGACCTGAATATCATCGCGTTCCATGCCGGCTGGCCGCTTTGCCATGACCTGAACATGGTAGCCCTGTCTCATCCCAAAGTTTACATCAGCTTTAGCCTGATTATGCCCTGGTATAATAAGGCACCCAGGCGGTTAGCCGAAATCATTGGTGAAGCTATCCAGTTCGCCGGTCCGGAACGTATCGTCTGGGGAACCGATTTCTACGGCCCCGGCGGACTGTTCAGGGAAGCGGTACTGGGCCTTAGAACCTTCCAAATGCCGGAAGACCTGCAGAAGGACTACGGCTTCGCCCCGGTAACCGATGAAGTCAAACGCGGGATCTTCGGCACAAATCTTGCCAAACTGCTTAATGTTGATACTACGAAAAGACGCGCAAAATAAATAAAAAAGGAAAGGAGAAATAATGTCTGAATTGTTCCCTATATTATTCTCGCCAATCAAACTGGGGCCGCTGGAGATTAAGAACAGAATCGGCGGTTCCTGCACCACCACCGGCGGCGCCGACCAGAACGGGTACATCAGAGAAGAGTGTATCTACTCTTACGCCGGCCGTTCCGAAGGTGGCGCCGGTTTCATCACCATCGAATGTACGTTTGCTACTGACTGGGGCGCGAAGACCACCAGCTTCGGTAACCCGCGTATCAGTGGCCGCTCCTACTACGAGGGCCAGTCCAACCTCGCCGAGGGCATCAAGCAGTGCGGCGCCAAGGCCTTCATCCAGATTACCCCCAGCTTCGGCAGGCAGGGCTCGAGCAAGACTTCCGGTGAAGTTCCGGGAGCGCCTTCAGCCATACCTTCCGAGAGACCGCAGGACTATGAGCTAAGAATCATGCCCCGCGGCTACGAGACCAAGGCCCAGACGTTGGGCGCCACCACCCCTCCCAAAGTGCTGACCCTTGATGAGATTCATTACATGGAAAGGACCTTCCCGGATGCCGTCGCCGCCGCGCGTATTTGCGGCTATGACGCCGTCGAGTTCCACAGCCCGCACGGCTACCTCATCCACCAGTTCCTTTCGCCGCGCTCAAACCAGCGCACCGATGAATACGGCGGCTCGCTGGAGAACCGTTTCCGCTTCCTGAAAAACCTCCTGATAGCCTCCAGGAAGAGGGTCGGGCCGGACTTCTGCCTCGGTATCCGCTTGAGCGGTGACGAACATATGCCCGGCGCTATCCACGAAGAAGAGCTAATACAGGTCGCCAAGTGGTGCCAGGACCTGGGCGCCAGCTACATCCACCTCTCCGATGGCTCCTACGAAGCCCGGCACTATTTCTTCCCCCAGGACTCGCATGACTTTATCGAGCACGCCAAGCACTTTAAACCGGAACTCAAGATACCCTTGATTGTCCCCGGCCAGCATGACCCCTACCTCGCCGAGGAAGTCCTGCGCAACGGCTGGGCGGACGCCATCACCATGGGCCGCCAGCTCGTCGCCGACCAGCGCACCCCGCGTAAGTGGGAAGAAGGCCGCATCGACGAGATCACCCGCTGTCTGCGCTGCAACGTCTGCCTCGCCCGGTTCAACCGCGGCCTGGCTATCCGCTGCGCCGTGAACCCCAACATCGGCCGTGAAAAATACGACCCGAAGTACAACTCCTCCGCTAACGTTCAGGCCCTGCGGCCGCTGCCCGATTCCTTCATGCCGCCGTGCCAGAACACCTGCCCCGCCGGCCTGGACATCAACGCTTACGTGCTGATGACCTCCCGCGGCCAGCTGGAGGAATCTTACAGGTATATTAAGCAGTACATTCCGTTCCCCGGCGTCATCGGGCGCGTTTGCCCGCACCCCTGCGAGGCGGAATGCAACCGAGGTAAGCTGGATGACCCCATCGGCATCAATAACATCAAGCGCTTCGTCTCCGACTACGTGATGGAAAAAGGTCTGGAGGGCAAGTACGCTTATATTAAGCCCCAGGCCCTGCCCGAGAAGCTGCCCATCACGAAGAAAGAAAAAGTTGCTGTGATTGGTGCCGGCCCCGCCGGCCTGACCGCCGCCTACTTCCTCATCAAAAAAGGCTATGCCGTCACCGTCTTCGAGGCGGAAGCTACCGCCGGCGGCATGATGACCTTCGGCGTACCCGAGCACCGGCTGCCCCGCAACGTCGTGAAGTGGGAAATCGATGCCCTCAAGAAAATGGGCATTGAAATCAAGACCAGCAGCGCTGTGGGCAACCCTGAAGACCTTAAAAAGAAAGGTTACAACGCCATTTTCGTGGCCGTAGGCTCGCATAACAGCGCCAAGCTGAATGTGCCGGGCGAGGATTCCACCGGCGTTCTCCAGGCGCTTTCTTTCCTGAAAGACGTCAACTCCGGCAAGAAGGTTGCTGTAGGTAAAAATGTCGTCGTCGTCGGCGGCGGCAGTGTCGCCATCGACGTCGCCACCTGCGCCCGGCGTCTCGGCGCCGATGATGTCACCGTCACCTGTCTTGAGTGCAGTTACGATGAAATGCCCGCCCAGAACGAGGAAATCGAGCAAGCCATCGAAGAGGGCATTAAGGTAGATATGAGCTGGGGCCCCAAGCAGATTCTCACCAGCGCCGGCAAGGTCAAGGGCGTCGAGCTTAAGCGCTGCACCACCTGCTATGATAAAGCCGGCAAGTTCGCCCCGGTCTACGACGAGAAAGAGACCAAGAAAATCGATGCCGATATGGTCATCACTGCCATTGGCCAGAGGGTCGATCTCTCCTTCATGCCTGGTAGCAAAGTCAAGGTTACCAAGAGGGGCACCATCGAGACCGCCGACCGCAGCCTGGCGACGAATGTCGCGGGCATTTTTGCCGGCGGCGATGTCGCCCGCGGACAGGGCACGATGATTGAGGCCATGGCTGATGGCCGCAAAGCCGCCGTCGCTATCGATTGCTACCTGCGCGGTGTCGAGCTCCCGCCTCCTCCGCCTCCGGTCATCCTGGCGGATGTCACCGAGCCGGCCTTCCAGTTCCATCTGCGGGAATACACCAAGGAAGTGCGCAACAAGGCGGAAGCTACCCCGGCCGCCAAGCGGAAGGACAACTTTATGGAGGTCAACCTCGGTTTTGCGGACAAGGAGACCTGCGTTAAAGAGGCCAGGCGCTGCCTGACCTGCCGCTGCACCGCTGTCAGATACTAAACTCGTCACTATCCTGTAAGAGGGATAATCGGGGAGGGGATGCGAGACACATTCTGTCTCCCCCTCCCCGAGGTTTTTGTATACTGTCATTGCGAGGAGCGAAGCGACGTGGCAATCTTATCTATTGGCGCCGCTTATGGTGAGGTTGTCGAAATATAGCGGTTTCCGTTGTCTGCACAACCATCCTCTCCCTTTCATAAAGGGAGAGTGAGAGAGGGATTTTTTAATAAGAGGTGCATTATGAGTTGGCAAGAGGAATACAAGAAAAAGCTGGTCACTGCAGAAGAAGCCGTCAGCCACATCAAGTCCGGTGACCGGGTCTGCTTCGTGCAGGGGAACGAGCCCCAGGCGCTGGGCCTGGCCCTGGCCGGGCGGCTGGGAGAGGTGGAAAACGTGCTGCTCTCCCTGCGCACGCCGGGCCGGGACTTCGGCTGGTACGACCCCGTCTTCGAGATGTCTTTTAAAATAGAGGTGGGCTTCCCGCTGCCCATCGTCCGCCAGATAATCGCCGAGAGACGGGCCGATTTAGCCATCGGCGGCCTGGGCTTTATCTTTATCGAGGAAGAGCGCGGCCCGGCGGACGTTGTTATGGTCGAGCTATCGCCGCCCGACGAGCACGGCTACTGCAGCTTCGGCGCTTCCGTCTGGACGAAAAAGTCGGAAGTCCGCAACGCCAAGATAGCCATGGCCGAGGTCAACAAAAACCTCATCCGCACCTACGGCGATAACTTCATCCATGTCTCGGAGATTGACTACTTTGTCGAGCACACACCCTCCGGCAAGCAGCCCGGCGGCACCGACCTGCTGGGCCGCAAAAACGTCGAGGCCGGCGAAGCGGAAAAGACCATCGCCGGCTATGTCTCCACCCTCGTCAGGGACGGCGACACGCTGCAGGTCGGCGTGGGCTCCACCAGCGAGTGGTGCTGCACTCTCGGCACCTTCGAGAACAAGGTTGATCTGGGCTGGCATTCCGAGACCACGCCCCGGGGCATTATCCCGCTGATTCGCAGGGGCATCATTAATGGTAAACGCAAGAACTTTAACACCCATAAAGCCATCGCGACGGCCTGCGGCGGCGGCTCCAAAGAAGACATGGACTTCGTGACCATGAATCCGGCCTTCGAGCTGCACAGCGCCGAATACTGCCTCGATGTGCGCAACATAGCGCTGAACGATAACATGGTGGCCATCAACAGCGCCGTCAGCGTGGACTTCGCCGGGCAGATTGCCGCCGAGTCCATCGGCCCCCGCGTTATCAGCGGCGCCGGCGGGCAGACTTCCTTTGCCATCGGTGCTTTCCTTTCTAAAGGCGGCCGCAGCATTACGGTGCTGACTTCCACCGCCGGCAGCGGCGATAAAAGGTTATCGCGTATCACGCCCATGTTGGCCGAAGGGACAATTGTCACCGTGCCGCGTACCATCAGCGATTACGTCATCACCGAGTACGGCATCGCCCACCTCAAGGGTAAGACGCAGCGCCAGCGCGCTTTAGCGCTTATTGATATCGCCCACCCGGACTTCCGCGCTGACCTCAAGAAAGAGGCGGATAAGCTGTACTGGCCGTGAACGAATAGTTACCTTTGAGTCATCGACCTCAAATAGAGCGGTGTATATTTCAGACGCCGCTCTATTATTTAGATAATATATAATACAGACATATGAAGAAAAAACCTTTTGACTACGGCTATGTTGTGGTGGCGGCCTCTACCATAATCTTAATGGTAGGCTTCGGCACCTATTACAGCTATACCATTTTCTTCGATTCGCTTTCCGTTGAATTTAATTCGGCCAAAGGGGCCATTTCCGGAGCATTCTCGATAGCCGTGCTGGTATCCGGGTTAATCTCTATTATTGCCGGCAGGACCAGCGACCGTCTTGGGCCTAAAGTAGTAAGCATTTTCTGCGGCTCGGCGCTCGGCCTGGGGTTCCTGCTAATGTCACTGGTACATTCCGTATGGCAGGTCTACCTGCTTTACGGAATCTTCTTGGCTACCGGTGTCGGCGGTCTCTTCCCCGCCGCTGTATCGACGGTGGCTAGGTGGTTTACCGGTAAACGCGGGATGATGATCGGCATCGTCACGGCGGGCCTCGGCCTCGGCTCTATTATCTTTTCGCCCCTTATCAGCCATTTTATATTGGCTTACGGCTGGCGCAAGGCGTACCTGATTATCGGAGTTATCGTACTGGGTGTTATTCTGTCAGCGTCCCAGCTTTTAAAGCGTGGACCGGAGCCGACAGGTCTGGCTGCGGATATTAAAAAAGTAGCTCCGAAAATAACGACCCCTGATGCCAGAGATTTTACTTACCGGCAGGCCATCCGGACCAGGCAGTTCTGGATGCTGGCGGTAATGTACCTGTTGAGCGGGTACGGCCAGTTCAGCCTCATGGTACACATCGTGCCCTACGCTACCGGGCTCGGCATAAGCCCGATTTCCGCCGCCAGCATCCTTTCTGTAATCGGCGCGTCCAGCATCTTCGGCCGGGTAATAATCGGCGGTATCGGAGACAGGATGCGGGTCAAGCCGCTGCTTATTGCCATTTTAGCAACACTGTTCATATCGCTGGCCTGGCTGGAATTTGCCCGGAATCTCTGGGTACTTGTCGGCGTGGGCATTATTTTCGGCCTGGGTTACGGTGGCTCATCAACCCTGCAATCGCTGGTGGCTGTAGAGATGTTCGGTTTGAGTACCATGGGGGTAATGTTAGGTAACTTCATTTTCAGCATCTGTATCGGTGGCTCGGTAGGCCCGGTATTGACCGGCGTTTTATACGATGTGTCGGATAGCTACCGGTTAGCGTTCTCGATATGCGCCATTACAGCATTTGCCTGCCTGGTGCTGGTCTTATGGCTGACCCCTCCGAAGAAGCCAATAAACTGACTTTGTCAATACCTTTCAGATCAAGAGCCCTCTTATTTTGTGATTCGTATAAATTATTGTAAAAGCATTTTACTTTACCTATAATATAACCGCTCATTAGCGTTTCTCCCGTTTGAACTGTGAAGGAGGGTTAGTCATGACCAGCTGGCACGAATATCTCAAGAAAGAAGGCCATCCCCCCGCCTGGCCCTACCCTGTCAACTATGAAAAAGAGCAGGAAATCGAGACGGATGTGCTGGTGCTGGGCGGCGGTATCGCGGGGTGCTGGGCGGCCATCAGCGCGGCCAGGAAAGGCGTCAGGGTGGCTCTGGTGGAAAAGTCGGCCACGATAAGAAGTGGTGCTGGCGGGCCGGGCGTCGACCACTGGAACGACTGCTGCAATAATCCGCTCTCTAAGGTTAACGCCGATGAATGGGCACAGAAAATGGCGAGTAGCAATGGCGGCTATACCTGCGGCATTGCCCGCCAGATTCAATGCCGTGAGAACTACGATACGCTCCTGGAGCTGGAGAAAATGGGCGGTAAAATTAGGGACTCCGAAGACAAGTACAGGGGTGCCGAGGGGCGCGATGACAAGACCAAATTCATGATTTCACCGCGCTATAACTACAACCACGAGACGAACACCGTTATCCGTGTGTGGGGCTCGACGTTCAAGCCGGCCCTGCGTAAAGAAGCCCTGCGCCTGGGAGTCAAAATCTACGACCGCGTCATGGCCACCAGCCTGCTGAATGAAGGCGGCGTCCCGGGGGCGCGCGTTGTCGGCGCGACCGGCCTGAACAACCGCACCGGCGAGTTCATGGTTTTCAAGTCGAAAGCGACCATCCTCTGCATGGCCGGGCCGGGCTCTATCTGGGTCTTTAACACTGAAATGGCCGGCATCACCACCTTCAGGTCGCGCGCTATGTCTGGCGATGGTCATGTCATGGCCTACCGGGCCGGAGCGGAACTGACCATGATGGAAAAGACCGGTACGCTGAACCTGGGGACGGGTTTCAAGCATAACTGGTACGGCGGCGCCGGAGATGCCAGCTATGAGAACGTCCGCATCATCGATGCCAACGGGAAAGTGCTCCCCGTGCCATATGAAGGGTGGGGTTCCAGCCTCGGCCAGATAGCGCGCGGCGGCGGCCCGGCGCGGTCGCCGTGGGAAGTCGTGCGCGAGGGTGTTCTCAAAGGGGAGTAAGCATTGCCGTTCTACGGCGATTTCCCGGCCATGCCGGACGTTGAAAGGAGAATTACCTGGGGGCTGATGATTGGAGAGGAAGCTATCACCCGCATCATCGTCGATACTTATAATGCCGCCGGGTTCGACCCCGCTAAAGACCAGCTCCAGAACTACCAGCTCATCGAAGGGCGCAGCCTGCCCCAATGGCGCTCGGTGGATGGTGCTGGTGCGCGGGGCGGTATCCTCACCGATGACTGGAATATGAAGACCACACTGGACGGCCTTTACGCCACCGGCGACCAGCTTCCCGCCTCCGGCGACCACAACCTGGCCGCGACGACGGGGCGGTACAGCGGACGGAAAGCGGCGGACTATGCCCGGCAAATCGGGCCAGGGGCGGTTTCTAAAGAGCAGGTCGCGGTAGAAAAGGCCAGGGTCTATGCCCCCATCAATAATAGTGAAGGAATCGACTGGAAAGAGCTGCATTTCGGTGTTTCCAAAGCGATGCAGTTCTTCTGCTCCGAATATAAAACAGAATCGCTGTTTAACGAGGGGCTGGACACGCTCCAGGAAATCGAGGAAAAATATGTGCCCAGGCTATTCGCCCTCGACCCGCATCAACTCATGTGCAGCCTGGAGAGCTTAAGCGCGCTCGCCTGCGCGCAAATGATTATCCAGGCTTCGCTAGCGCGTCCGGCCAGCAGCAGGTACCTGGACTTCCACCGGATAGACTACCCGCAACTCGACCCGCTGGAATGGAACAAGTTCCTCACGCTTAAGCTGGAAAACGGCAAAGTCAAAATAGGCGAGCGCCCGCTCGGTTACTGGGGCAACATGAAAGATAACTACGAGGCCCACAATAAGGATTATACGGGCGTTTACGAGGGGAAATAAGGAGGCTGCTCATGGCTAAAGATAGAGTATATGCTTTGCCCAACGTCACCACGCCGAGCCGCCCGGTGATATTCACGGATAAGTGCAAGGGATGTAACCTGTGCGTGGAGGTCTGTCCGGTGGATGTCTACATACCCCACCCCGAGAAGGGTAAAGCGCCGATAATCCTTCACCCCGATGAATGCTGGTACTGCGGCAGCTGCGTCTACGCGTGCAATATCCCCGGAGCGATCGAGTTCAACTGGCCGCTACAGCAGCGGGGCTACTGGAAAAATAAAGCAACGGGCAAGGTCTCACGGGCTTAGCAGGTTTGCCGGAACCCGCTACTTTTTCTTTATCCCGGAAAACCCTAATTTTACCTGCAGCGGCTCGTCGATATACAGGTACTTGTCAGTCGCTTTGTCCCAGGCCGGCCAGTAAATCAGGTCTTTAACGCTCGGGTTACCCGTCTTCGCAAAGTGCGCCCACATCGCCATCATTTCTTCGGACACTTTTTTATCAATAGCGGAAAGCTCCGGGTCAACCGCTACAAACGGTGCCGGGGCCGGAGACGTATTCCCTGACCGGGGAGGGGGGGGCCGGTTCCACCAGCCGGACGTGTTATCGTAATCGCCGAAGACGTAATAAAGCTCCATACCGTGCGGCGCGGACTTGAGCCCAGCTTTCTTCCGCCCGTCCGGCACGCGGTTGAAGATATAGGCATAGGCTTTGGTCTTGGTTTTTTCCGCGCCTTTGAACATCTCTACGTAAAGCGGAATCATATGCGGCAGGAAAAGTATTGAGCTGTCATCAGTAATTTCTCCCAGGTTTCCCCCGGCGATAAACGGAACAGCATTATACTTGTCCGAACTTAGAATATTCAGCGCTTTATCCGGCAGGACCCAGCCGTCCACCGCTTCATCCCATATTCCGATAAGCACATTTTCCTCCCGGCAGAGAGCCGCGTTCGCTTCCAGAATTTGCTGGACAGGCAGGGCGCGGGCCGCTTTCAAGGGGTGGGCCTCTTTGGCGATGCCGAGTTTGGCGAATAGTCTCTCGCCGAACTGTTCCATGTACTTTAACGAAGCGCCGCTCATGGCGCCGTCAGGCGGGTTCCAGGCGCTTTCCAGGATAGCCCGTTGAAAAAGCCCTTTCGCTAAAGGACTTGCCATCAGGATGGCCACTTTGGCGCCGCCGCCCGATTCGCCGAAGATGGTGACGTTATCCGGGTCGCCGCCGAAAGCCGCGATATTTTGCTGCACCCATTTCAGAGCGGCAATCATGTCCAGGAAGATATAGTTCCCCGAAACACCGATTGAAGATTCGCGGGAAAGTAAAGGATGGCAAAACAGGCCGAGCGCTTCGAGGCGCATGTTGACGGTCACCAGTACCACGCCGTGCCGGGCCAACCGCGCCGAATTAAAGAGCTTTTCATTGCCGTGACCGCCCGTAAACCCGCCGCCGTGCATGAAGACCATAACCGGCAGATCCTCGGACGCCTTTTGAGCCGGCGTGACGACATTCAGGTAAAGGCAGTCTTCGCTCTGCGCCAATGGTGTAGTAGGTCCAAAACCAATTAACTGGGGGGTTACCGCGCTATAGGCAGTGCACTCGCGGATCCCTTGCCAGGGCATGGCCGGTTGCGGCGGCTGCCAGCGAAGTTCTCCCAGGGGCGGAGAGGCGTACGGAATGCCACGATAAGTGCGCACTTTCTGACCGGCATCGCCAATCATGGTCCCAGAGACATAGCCGTATTCTGTTTTTATCGGGTCCGCGAGCAACATGCTTTTCCTCCAATCCGGGTAACGAAATACAACGCAGTCACATGGTAAATCACCCTATTATCGGTTGTCAATCGCATAATAAAAAAGTATTTCAAAAGGTTGACGCTGCCCCCCTTTTCCCATTAGAATTAGCTTTAATTGTGCGCCCGCGTAGCAGCAAGGAGTTTCATGGAAGTAGAGACGAAATGGGACGAGCTGACTCCCGCAGAGAAGCGGGAGAAGAGGTTCGAGCACTGGCTGGAGGCGCCGGGCGTTAAGTTCGATAGCCCGGAAGCTAAAAAAGGTTATCAGGCCAGGGTCGCCCGCTTAATCAAGGCGCTCAAGCGGGAAGTACCCGACCGCGTCCCCGTGCAGCTGCCGGCGGGTGGATTCCCGGTCTATTACGCCGGGGCGAACCTCCATCAGGCGATGTACGACCCAGAGCTGGTGCGCCGGGCCGGGCTGAAATTCGTCCGGGACTTTAAAGACGACATGGACAGCTTCCAGGGCGCCGGTATCAGCTCCGGGAGGCACCTGGAAATCATCGATTACAAACTGGCGGCCTGGCCGGGCCGCGGCCTGGGGAAAAACGCCTCCGCTTACCAGTTTGTCGAGGGCGAAAACATGACGGCCGATGAGTATGACGCCCTCATCAAAGACCCCTCCGACTGGGCGCTACGGACTTTCCTGCCCCGCGTGGTCAGGGCTTTCGAGCCGCTCACAAACTTACCGCCCCTGGTCTCATTGTTGAGCATGCCCACGGGGTTCGCGGCCCCGGCGGCTATCCCCGCGGTAAGAGCGGCTTTCCAGGCGATGATTGATGCCGGCATCGAGCAGGAAAAAATGCTAAAAGCGAACCTGGAAATCGGCCGGGCGGCGCTGATGGCGGGTCTGCCCTCGTTGAGGGGCGCGTCGGGCATGGCGCCCTTCGATATCCTCGGCGATTTGCTCCGAGGCACCAGGGAGCTAATGATGGACATGTTCCGGCGGCCACAACAAATCCACCGGGCGCTGGATAAAATCACCGAGCTGACCATCGAGCGCTATAAGACCGTTAGCAGGGATATCAACACCCTCACGGTTACCTTCCCCCTCCATAAAGGCGATGACACGTTCATGTCGGATAAGCAGTTCGCGACATTCTACTGGCCCACGCTGAAAGAGGTCATTCTGGGGATTATTAAGGAAGGTCTGATGGTGAACCTCTTCGCCGAAGGCAGCTACAATAACCGCTTGAAGCAGGTCACCGACCTCCCCGAAGGTTGGGTCAACTGGCATTTCGACCGCACGGACATGGCCAGAGCCAAGGAAATCCTCGGTGGGCAATGTTGCATCATTGGCAATGTCCCGGCCTCGCTGATGTGCACCGGCACGCCGCAGGCTGTTAAGGACTATTGCCGCAAGCTCCTCGAGACCTGCGGTAAAGGCGGCGGCTACATCCTGGCCGGCGGCGCCAGCACCTCCCAGACGAACTCGGCCAATTTGAAAGCGATGATGGCCGCCGCGAAAGAGTACGGCGTCTACCATTGAAATCGGACTCATACTTGAAATGTGAAGGAGGGTACGGAAAATGGCCAGGACTAAATACGGGCACCTGGTGAAAAAGCTCCCGTTCGCTTATGATAAAAGCGGCTACCGGCAGGGCACGAAGCTAGACGGTGCTTTCCTGGGGATGGATGTGCATATCAAATACGGCGCTTACTGGTCGGCGGGCAGGGTGGGTGAAGCGCCTTACGGCATCCACAAGCATAATTTCAACCAGGTTTTGCTCTGGTTGGGCGCCGATTGCCATGATTTAAGCGAGCTGGGGGCCGAAATCGAGCTAAGCCTGGGAGACAAAAAGGAAAGGGACAGACACGTTTTTACGTCCTCGTCCGCCGTCTATATTTCTAAGGCGTTTCCGCATTTCCCCGCCACGATTAACCGGATGGACAAGCGCTTTATCTACCTGGAAATTTCCCAATCTCCCGAATGTAAGACCAGAGCGGTTCCTGCGAGCCAGGCCGCCGCTGGAGAAGCCCCGCTGGCCACCTGGTTTTCCAAAAACAGCAAGCGTGTTTCCCACCTGACTTTCCACCGCAAGAGTGCCTGGCATTACGGCCCTCTCAACCGGGACGATTCCGGCGGCTCGATTGCCGAGCTCCATTGCCCGGACTTCCCGTTCGGCATGATGTGGGAAAGCATCCGGAAAGCGCCTTACCGCTTCGGGCCGGTCCCGGATAAGCCGCACGTCCATACCTATAACGAGTTCCTCTTTTTCATCGGTGCGGATACCGACGATTTGTCCCATCTTGGTGCGGAAGTTGAAATGTATATGGGCAGAGAAGGCGAAAAACACGTTATCACCGAGCCCACCGTCGTCTTCCAGCCCCGGGGCTTTCCGCACTGTCCGCTCGTGGTGACGAAGATTGAAAAACCGTTTATTTTCTCCGTTGTTTACCCGTTCGGCACCGCCGCCCAGCAACAGCCCGGGGCATGATTGATTAATCTGGATGACAACCGATAAAGTAGATAAAGGAGGCATTTAAGCATGGCGGAAAAAACGAAATACGGCAAATACTTCATCGAGTACGACCCCACCCGGTGGCCTAAAGAGCGCCGCCCGGTGATGGTGCGCATGGAAGAGAGCGTCATGAAGGGGAGCCATTTCTATCTGGTACACTGGGTCATGCCCGGTTTTGCCAAACCCCTCGGCGAGTACAAGTACGCCGGCCACCCGCCGCACATTCATAAGGACGCCGAGCTCCTTATCCACATCGGCACGAACCCGGACGACCCCATGGACCTGGGCGCGGAGGTGGAGATGTATATGGGCCCGGAGCTGGAGAGGCACGTTTTCAACCGGACGTGCTGCATCTACATCCCGCCGAATTTCATCCACGCCCCCTGGCGGCCGATTAATACTATCCGCCCCTGGATATTCATTGAAATCAATCAGGGGCCGTCCCATACTGAAAAATCGTACCGGCAGATATTGCCCGCCGAGACCAGGGAGAAGATTGACTGGTCGCGCTGGCCGGACGAGGGCTACGATACCCCCTGAAATCCCGCGATTTTTACTTTAAAAGTTGAGGAGGTTAATGTGGCTTATAAAATTAATGTCAAGAAATGCCTCAAGTGCGGCCTCTGCGCTGTGGAGTGCCCGGAAAAGGCGATTGTGGTGGATGAGAGAGTTAACGAGAAGGATGGCCTGGTGCGCTATGCGACCAGGATTGATATCAAAAAATGCACCGACTGCGGCACCTGTGTTTCTTACGAGTGGTGGTGCCCGGCCAAGGCCATTTCAAAGGGGTAAAATTGAATGGCTCGACTTAAATACAGCAAGTACTTTCTAAACGAGCTTACGCCCGAGGAGCGGTATAAAGGCTACGGTAAAATGCCGTCGATGGTGACTTTTACGGACCATGACATTATCGCCGGCAGCTACTATTTTTCCGCCATGGTCATGGGTCCGCGCGCTATCGGCCGGGGACACGGACCCCATACCCATAAAGACCCGGAAATCCTCGTGGCGCTCGGTACGGACCCGGACCATCCCGAAGAACTGGGCGCGGAAATCGAGCTTTGCATGGGACCGGAGATGGAAAAGCATATCATTACTACCTCTACGCTGGTCTTCATTCCGGCCAATTTCGTGCACTGTCCCTTCCGCGTGATGAAAGTGACCCGGCCATTCCTTTTTATCCAGTCACAGTACGCGCCCAAACTGACCGAGACCGCGTTGAAAAAGCTGTTGGCCCGGGCGGAGCGCGATAAAATGATTTTCCTCGATGCGGATGGCACACAGAAGGACTGAACAGGACGGTAATAACTTAGAC
Organism: Dehalococcoidales bacterium; assembly: GCA_050014355.1. Lineage (GTDB taxonomy): Bacteria > Chloroflexota > Dehalococcoidia > Dehalococcoidales > RBG-16-60-22 > Fen-1077. Next base: position 54,779 of record JBEKDL010000002.1, read on the forward strand.
CATCCAGTTTAAGGATTGCACGAGGCGGTACAGTTCGATTTTGTTCTTGACGCCGAGTTTCCGGTAGATATTCTTAATGTGGGTATGCACGGTCAGCTTGCTGATATAGAGCTTTTCAGCGGTCTCTCTGTAAGACATATCTGAAATAATGCAGTAGATAATATCAACTTCTCTATGGCTTAAATGGTATCTGGACTGCAGGTTGGTTTCCAGCCGGTTCTTGCCGGTAAGGTCGGTTAAAGTTACCATAAAGTTAGGCACCGAGTGCATTTTATCGGCTTTCCAGACCAGCGAGCATTCGCTTCGGAACTGCTTGCCGCTTTCGGAAAATACCACTCTTTCCTTCGGCCAGGAGATGAACTGTGACTCCGCATTGATCAAATTCAACAGCTCCGAGCAGTCTTGAATGACGCAAGCTGGCACGGGAAACTCGCCTTTCTCGATGTTTACGGCATCAGACGGCATTTTGTTATACAGATAAAGGCAAATTTCCCGGGCTTTAGCATTGGAATAGACCGGGCGGAAGCGATGGTCCAACAACAAAAGGCCGTCATTATTCATTTCGTCGGTGGAGGATTTTTTTCTCCAGCCGTTGATTTTAGAAATGGTGCTGATGTTGTGTATGGCGAGGGTAAGGTGGGGTGCGAGTATCTCGGCCCGCGCGATATCGCTTGGCTCATAGTCGGTGTATTCGCGGGGGCGCCAGAGCGTAATCATGCCCTCAAGGTTGTTTTTCCAGCGAAAGGTGAGAAACAGCTCCCAGTATAGGTGCTGCGGCAGGATAAAATCGTTATAGTAGCTGGAGCTTTCCCAGTCCTTGCAGGAAATCGAATTGCCGATTTTTAAGACTGTTTTGGTGGAAGATATCGCCGCTTTCAGCAGGGGGGATTGCTGGAAATATCCGTCCTTATATAACGCCGGGTAGTGTTTATCTTCAACTAAGTTGTGGAAGTCCGATTTGAACGACCGGGACTCGACGACGTTCACGCGCCAGGGGAATCCCTTGATAAGGTGAAAAGTAACGCATTCGGAGCGGAACGAGCGTATCATGGCCTGGCAAAGTGTGCCGACTAGGCTCTCTACGTCTTGGCAGCGGTTAGCGGTATATACCAGGTCCAGTATCTCGCGGAGGTCCCTGCTGGAAACAACGGCCATATGCGATTTTATATCACTTTTCTTTTCACATGTCAACAAAATACCCTGTTCAGGGTATTTAAATTCACGTTTATTTGTGCCATACTTCTGATAATCGATAATGATTTGATGGGACTAGCTTTGTTTGGACAATGTTTCAAATAATAAAAAGCAGGTACGCGCTTATAGTATTGAGAAAGTGTGTCTAATATTTGCGATTTCCAGGTTTTTGAAATATAACCTTAAATATTATTTAGTTCGTTGATTTATTTGACAAATCGCTCGATAGTTTTCATAATACGAATGGCTAGGTTATATTCAAATAGGCTGCATCCAACCGCGCCAACAGATTCAGGAGAAAAAACACGGTGGTAAACTGGCAGGTCACTGCGACCACGATTTACTGTGATGCTATCGACGATGACGTCACGCTGATTGTCGATAAAGACTGGAACGTGCAGTGCACCGGTTTTAAAAAATACTCTGCAGATCTTGATAAGGCCACTGCCAGGGCGCTCAAGCAAAGGTCACGCAAGCTCGGTAAGAATCTTAAATGCGAAGGCCCTCTCGATTACAGGGTCACCGATTACCGGGATAAGCTTAAAGCACAGGAAAAACCCAGACCTTAAATGGTCAACTAAAGGTTCCAGAAGGGGCGCTACCTTGGATACGGCAGTCCGGAAACCAGTCAAAATAAGAATCGATAACGTTTCACTAAGCTTCGGCGGCGTCAGGGCCCTGATTGACGTCAGCGCAGAAATCCGGGATAAAGAGATACTGGCCATCATCGGGCCTAACGGTGCCGGTAAGACCGCTCTCCTCAACTGTATCAACGGGTTCTATAAACCTCAAAAAGGCGAGATTTATTTCGAGGGCCGCAGAATCACCCGCATGCGCCCGGATAAACTCGCCAAGATGGGCATCTCCCGTACCTTCCAGAACATCGAGCTGTATACCGGCTTGAGCACGCAGGACAATATCATGGCTGCCCGGCACGTGCTCATGAAGCAGACCTTCGTTACCGGCGCCCTGTACTTCGGCCCGGCGCACCACGAAGAAATCGAGCACCGCCATACTGTCGAGGAGATAATCGATTTCCTGGAAATTGAAGCCCTCCGTAAAACCCCGGTCGGCGTGCTGCCCTACGGTATGCGCAAAAGGGTCGAGCTGGGCCGGGCTTTAGCCCTGGAGCCGCAGGTACTGCTCCTCGATGAGCCGATGGCAGGCATGAATTTGGAGGAAAAGGAAGACATCGCCCGCTTCATCATCGATATCTTCGAAGGACAGGGAGACACTTACCCGGATACCCCCGTCCTGAAAAACGGCATCAGCTGCATCGTCCTGGTGGAGCATGACATGGGCGTGGTGATGGATATCGCGGATAGGATTGTCGTCCTGGATTTCGGGAAGAAAATAGCTGAAGGCACCCCCACCGAGATTAAAGCCAACCCGGAGGTAATTAACGCCTACCTGGGGCAGGCGGTTGAAGCGGAGAAATAGCCTTGAAGATAATGATATGTTGCAAGTAAACAACATCGAAGTCTTTTACATGAACGTTATCCAGGTACTGCGCGGCGTATCGCTGGAGGTGGGCGACGGGCAAATTGTCGCTCTGCTGGGAGCTAACGGCGGCGGCAAAACGACGGTGCTGAAGGCAATATCCGGGATGTTGAAAACGGAGGAGGGAGAAGTAACCAACGGCAGCATCGTCTTTAACGGCCAGCGCATCGACAGAAAAGGGCCGGAGGACATCGCGGTGCTCGGCATCAGCCAGGTGATGGAGGGGCGGAGGGTGTTGGGGCACCTTAACGTCGAAGAAAATCTGCTTATCGGGGCTTACCGCCGCAAGGACCGCTCCGCTGTTAAGAAGGACCTGGAGATGGTTTTCGATTATTTCCCCAAGATTAAGAATTTCCGGCGCCGGACGAGCGGCTATCTCTCCGGCGGGGAACAGCAGATGATGGTCATCGGCCGGGGGCTCATGGCCATTCCCGAGCTTATGCTGCTGGACGAACCTTCACTCGGTCTGGCCCCGCTGATGGTGCAGGAAATATTCGAGATTATACGCCGTATCAATACGGAGCAGAAAATGTCCATTCTCCTGGTGGAGCAGAATGTCCGGGCGGCGCTCGGTATCGCCCATCACGGTTATGTCATGGAGAACGGCAGGATTGTCATGGAGGGACCGGCCGATAAGTTGAGGAATAATGAGGACGTCAGGGAATTTTATATGGGGCTGTCGGCCGTGGGTTCACAGAGAAGCTATCGCGACGTCAAGCATTACCGGCGGAGGAAGAGATGGCTAGCCTAGCGGTCAGGCCAGGCGGGTTCGTTCCCGGGACCGAGCGGGTCGGACAGGAAAAGGGTGAGACCTGGCCCCAGATACTGAAATATAACTATGAAAAGTATGGAGATGAACATATCGCCATACGCTATAAGCGCCGCGGCATCTGGCAGGCATCCAGCTGGAAAGACTACTATCTCGAGGTCAAGTATCTCGCGCTTGGCCTCTTATCGCTGGGGTTCCAACCGGGGGACAAGTTGCTGGTCATCGGCGATAATGCTCCCCAGTGGTATTATGCGGAGTTAGCTGCCCAGGCCAACCACGGCGTTTCGGTAGGGCTGTATTCCGACCTGACGCCGCAGGAAATAAAATATATCGCTGCTAATTCCGAATCCAGATTTGCCGTGGTGGAAGACCAGGAGCAGGTCGATAAGTTCCTCCAGATTAAAAGTGAGCTTCCCGGGCTGGAGAAAATTATCTACTGGCGCTATAAAGGCATATCCGGATACAATGACGCTTCCTTGATGGGCTATCGGCAGGTACAGGAAACAGGACAAAAATATGAAGCCGAGCACCCCGGGGTATTTGAGCAGAATATCGCCGACGGGAAAGCCAGCGACGTTTGCGCCATTGTTTATACTTCCGGGACGACCGGTGATGTGCCCAAGGGCGCCGTCCACACCTACGCGACGCTGCAACCGGGGGCGGAATATTTCCTGCATCTCGACCCGTGGTATGATAATGATAATATCGCCACTTACATGCCGCCGGCCTGGATAACCGAGCAGTGGCTGGGCATCGGGTGCCATCTGCTATCCGGCGGTATATTGAACTTCGCGGAGAGGCCGGAGACACAACAGCAGGACATCCGGGAGATAGGACCGGATATTATATTTTACAGCTCGCGTATCTGGGAGCGGCAGGCGGTCACGGTACAGGCAAGGATGCAGGGCGCCGATTTCTTTAAAAAGATGGTTTACCGCCTGTTCATGCCGGTAGGCTATAGACTGGCCGATGCCAGGTTGAAACGGCAAAAACCCGGCGTCTTAGATAAAATACTTTATCCCCTGGCTGATTTGCTGGTATTGAGACCCCTGCGGGATAATCTCGGCCTGCCAAACGCCCGGGTCTGTTACGCTATCGCCTCCCCGCTAAGCCCGGAGGCGATCAGGTTCTACCACGCCTTGAATGTGCCCCTGAAAAACCACTACGGCCTGACGGAAGGCGGCACGGTCTCCTGCTCCCGCACAGATGATATCAAACTGGAGACAGTCGGCACCATTCCCCGTGGGGCGGAGGTAAGGATTACCGGCCGCGGTGAGCTTCTCTGCCGGCAGCCCGGCGTTTTTCAGGGCTATTACCGCGACCCCGTTAAGACGGCCGCATCTTTAAAAGACGGCTGGTTTTACAGCGGAGATAGCGCCCTTATCAATGAAGAGGGGCACGTGGTCTTTTTAGACAGATTGAAAGACCTTGTCGAGATGAGCTGCGGTGACAGACTGGCCCCCCAGCTGATTGAAAGCCAGCTCAAGTTCAGTCCGTACATCAGGGACGCCTGGGTGCTGGCCGGGCCGGAGAAGGCTTATGTCTCGGCCATCATTATCATCGACTTCGATAATGTCAGCCGGTGGGCCGATCGCAAACGCGTTAATTACACCACTTTCAACGATCTGTCCCAAAAACCGGAAGTCTACGAGCTTATCCGGCAGGAAATCGAAAGGACGAACAGGTCCCTCGCGCCGGGCTGCCGCATCATGAAGTATACGAACCTGCACAAGGAGTTTGACCCGGACGAGTCCGAACTGACTCGCAACCGGAAACTGAAAAGGCAGTTTATCGAGGAGCGCTACCGCGAAGTTATCCGGGCGATATACAGCGATAAGACCGAGGCCGCCATCGAAGCGCAAATAAAATACCGTGACGGAAGGACGGGTACAATCACGACTGTTATCGGCATTAAATCGGTCGGGGAGTTAAAGGAATGACCTTCTTTCTGCAGTTAGTGGTATCCGGGGTCGGACTGGGCATGATTTATGCTCTGATCGCTCTCGGTTTTGTCATCATCCTCAAATGTTCCAAGGCTTTTAATATTGCCCAGGGACAGTTCGTGATGTTAGGCGGTTACCTGGGTTTTACTTTCCTGCTGAACTTCCATCTTCCGGCCTGGATCAGCCTGCTGGCAGCTATCGCTATCGGGGTTGTTTTAGGTTTGGCAATAGAGCGTCTGGCCTTACGTCCCCTGGTAGGCCAATCGGTGCTGTCTGTTATCATGATGACCATCGCCTTGTCTACGGTTTTGGAAGGGGTAGGCGTCCTGATATGGGGAGGTATATATGAGCCGTACAAGGGAGGGCTTCCGACTTTTAGCCTACCTCCCGTGGGGGGCGTCTCCATCTCGCCAGAGACATTAGATGGGATTATTCTTTCGGCGATAGTCGTGATTGCGCTGATGGGTATTTTCCGTTACACCAAGATCGGGCTGGCGATGCGGGCCACCGCCGAGGATGAAAAAGTAGTACAGAGTGTCGGCATCAAGGTGACCACTGTTTATGCCATATCCTGGGTAATTGCCTGTGTCGTCGGCGTTGTCAGCGGCATGCTTTTATACAGCATTTCGGGGGTTCAGCAAACCATGTCTGATATCGGCTTGAAGGCGTTTGCTGTAGTGCTGCTGGGAGGGGTAGACTCCATCGGCGGGGCGATAATCGCCGGGATTATCCTGGGCATACTGGAGAATGTCGCGCCAGGGTATCTGGATCCACTTTTACCAAGCGGCGGCGGCCTGGCCAATGTTTTCCCCTTTATTGTCATGATAGTCGTACTAATTTTCAAGCCCCACGGTCTCTTCGGCACGGCCAGGATTGAAAGGATTTAAAAAAACCTATGAGTTTACCGAGCGGCATATTTCAGGGAAGCTTCGGACAGGATATGGCTATCTTCCGCACCAAAACGCAGTGGCTTTTACTACTGCTTTTACTGGTCTTTGTCTTTACCATGCCTTTGTACTCCAGCGACAAGACCATCACCACAGTAACTATCATAGGTATCACGATAATCTCGGTACTGGGGCTGAATATTCTCACCGGCTATTGCGGGCAAATATCGATGGGCCACGCCGGTTTTATGGCCGTCGGCGGCTATACCGCGGCCGTTCTCATGGCCAAACTGCATTTACCATTTTTGGTTTCCGTGCCGGCCGCCGGCCTGGGTGCCGGTATCGTGGGCATTATCTTCGGTCTCCCATCGCTGAAAATCAAAGGTTTTTACCTGATAATGTCCACCATCGCCGCCCAGTTTATTGTGATATGGCTCATTATCCAGATGCGCGGCGTAACCGGCGGAGCGGATGGTATGTCCGTGCCCCGGCCGGAAATTTTCGGGCTTGCCATCACCAGTAAAGCCAGTTATTTTATTCTGGTTATGATTTTAACTTGTCTGGCGACTTATTTAGCCAAAAATATCGTCCGCACCAGGGTCGGGCGGGCTTTTATCGCCATCCGTGATAACGACCTTGCCGCTGAAGTCATGGGCGTAAACCTCTTGTATTATAAGTTGACCGCATTTTTCATCGGTTGTGTTTATGCCGGTGTGGCCGGTTCGTTGATGGTAAATTACATCCACTTCGCTAATACAGAGCAGTTCCCCTTCATTAACTCGGTCTGGTATCTGGGAATGCTCATTGTCGGGGGTATGGGAAGCACGGTGGGCGTTATCTTCGGCGTGGTGGCTATCAAGCTGCTGGAACAGTTAGCAACGACCATCGGTCCGGTGCTGGCGAATATCTTCGTGCCCCAGGTGGCGGCCTCGCTCGCTCTTATCTTGGATGGGCTAGTCATTATCCTGTTCCTTATCTTTGAGCCTAGAGGACTGGCCCACCGTTGGGAGATGATTAAAGCTTATTACAGGCGTTGGCCTTTCTCACAATAAAAAGGAATAACATGGAAAGGAGGTGGTAGATTCAAATAAACACAATTGAAATCGAAGCTAGACCGAATTTAAATGGAAGGAGAGAAAATGTCTAAAATCAAGTATTTATTAGTATTTACGCTATTGATTCTGGTATCGATGTCCGTACTTACCGCCTGTACTTCAACGAAGACAACGACAACGACAACTACCTCGACAACGGCAGCCGCGCAAACGATGTACATCGGCGGCACCTTCGCGATAACGGGCGCTTACGCCGAGGATACTACCGCAGTCCTTAACGGCTTCCTGGATTATGCGAAATATGTCAATGATAACCACATTATCGCCCCCTGGTACACCGATAGGACACTCCCCAGCAATGTAACCGTACAGGTGCTCTGGGGCGACGACCAGCTCGCGGCGGATAAAGCCCTGACTATCTATGATGACCTCAAATCCAAGGGTCTCCTGGTGGAGAGGGTAAGTTCTACCGCGGAAGGCCTGGCGCTGAAAGAAAAAATGAATTCGGACCGTGTTGGCGCCACCAGCCAGGCTACTTCACCGGCTTATCTCTCCCCGCCGGAAACTATCTTCACCAACGCCCCGATTTATACCGATTCTCTGGCCGGGGCGGCCGATTGGTTTATGCAGAACTGGAAAGGCACCGCTAAGCCCAGGGTAGCTTACCTCACCGCCGATATGGCCTCGGGCAGGTCCATCGATATTCCGGAAATGCAGGCTTATCTGGAGAAGGCCGGATTTGAGTTCGCCGGTAAGCAGTTCCCACCGCTGGTTCCGACCACGCCGCCGACCACCCAGCTTTCATGGTTAAAGGATAACAAAGTTGACCTGGCAATTGGCTTTATGGTTAACGGCGGTTCGCAGCCAACCATCAAGGAAGCGGTCAGGCTGGGCATGGGTACCGACCAGCCCTACAAGATAACCTTCGCTTTCGCTAACCCGTCCCACCTCCAGATATTTGTCCCCGCTATGGGCACCACGGGCAACGGCGTCGTGGTCACCGGCGATTTCGTTGCCTGGGAATCCAACGTCGCTGGCGTCCAGTTCGCCAATGCTTTGAACGCCAAGTACCGCGCCGGTAACCCGGTCACGAACATCATGTACCTGGATGGCATCATCGAGGGGATGACCCAGGTCGAAGCCCAGAGACTGGCCATGGCCCAGACCGGCAAGACGGTGTCCCAGTTGAAACCGGTTGATGTCCTGGAATATGGCTACTACAACATCAAGGACTTCAGCGATGGTGATATCACCATCACGCCATTAAACTATGGCCCTGGTCAGGTTTGTGGTGTGAGTAAAGTCCGCATTCAACAGGTACAGAACGGCAAGATTGTTGAAGTCGGCTCTGCCCCGCTCCATAACATCTACAAGCACGAATAGCTGTAAGTTCTCCGGGGGCTCTATTACCGTGGGGCCCCCGGGGAAACCGACATCTCGCCGGCTACCCGGCTGTTTTGATGTCGGGCTATATCTACGAGTATAATAGTAGCGTGCCTGTTGACGGCTAAGGAGCGAAAAATGGCCGGCGGCTACATGGGCAAGCTACTCTTTGTCGACCTGACTACGGGCAAAATAAAAGAAGAAACTCCTGGGGAAAGCCTGTACCGGGATTTCATCGGGGGATACGGCATCGGGGCCAGGATTCTTTACAGCCGCCAGAAAGCCGGCGCTGACCCTCTCGGGCCTGAAAATACCCTCGGACTGATTACCGGCCCGCTTACCGGCACCCCGGCTACTTTCGGCTGCCGCTGGGTAGCCGTCAGCAAGTCGCCGCTAACCGGCGGCTGGGGCGACTCCAACTGCGGCGGCTATTTCGGGCCGTATCTCAAGTTTGCCGGCTACGATGGTGTCTTTATTTCCGGAGTATCGGCGAAGCCGGTCTACCTCTTAATCGATAACGGCAAAGCTGTCATCAAGGATGGTTCTCATCTCTGGGGGAAAAACACCCTTGAAACCGAGGAAACCCTGGAGGCGGAATATGGCCCGGAGGCCAGGGCTATTTGCATCGGCCCGGCCGGGGAAAGGGTAGCCCGCCTTGCCTGCATTATCAACAACCGCCATGATACCGCCGGCCGCGCTGGCATGGGGGCGGTCATGGGTTCCAAGAGGCTCAAGGCGGTAGTGGCGCGGGGAAATATTAAAGTGCCTGTCGCTGACCCTGAAGCGGCCGACATGTTAAGAAAAGAGCACATCGCCGAGGGTAAAGAATGGTTTGCCCGTTTTGGTATTTACGGCACCGCCAGCCACGCGGCGGATTCGGCCCACAGCGGCGATTCTCCCGTGAAAAACTGGGGTGGCGTTGGGGCTATCGAAATGCCCGATAACTCCGGTCTGAATAAAGAAATTGTCAGGGCTTGCGTCGATAAAAGAAGCGGTTGCTGGCACTGCCCCTCGGCCTGTAAAGCCACGCTGAAAATGGGCCCGCCGGAATTCCCGTATCCAGTCGGCGCCCAGAGGCCGGAGTATGAATCGACGGCCGCTTTCGGGGCGATGTGCCTCGTGACCGATTACCATGCCATTATTTTAGCTAACCATTTATGTAATCTCTACGGACTGGATACCATCTCCACCGGCACGGCCATCGGCTTCGCCATGGAATGCTACGAGCATCGCATTATTACACCAAAAGACACCGGCGGCATCGAGCTGACCTGGGGTAACGCCGAAGCTATACCCGCCATGGTAGAAAAGATAGCCCGGCGCGAAGATATCGGCGATGCCCTGGCTGACGGCGTCAGGATAGCTGCCGAAAAAATCGGCCGGAGCGCTAAAAAATACGCCGTACATATCGGGGGACAGGAACTCGGTCTCCATGACCCCAAAAGCTGCGGTTTCATGGCTTACCGCGGCAAACCGATGATGGCCATGTACCAGATGGACGCCACCCCCGGCCGCCACACCACCGGATTCGGTCCGCCTCAATTCATGGGGTATGTCCTTAACGCCGCCGGAGTGTGCCTGCACAGCAATATCGGTATCACTGACCCCCATAAATACCTGGCGGGGTTTTTAAGCGCCGTCACCGGCTATCGCCGCTCCATCAGCGAACTGGAGAAGGCGGGTGAGAGGATTGGCAACATGAGGCATGTTTTTTCTTTACGCGAGGGCGACGTGCCCATTAAGCGCTTTGTCCACCCCCGTATAGCCGGCCGCCCGCCCTTTAAAGAGGGTCCGCTGGCCGGCGTGACGGTGGACATGGAAGCCCAGGCATACTGGAACCTCGGCGCTCTGGACTGGGACCCGGTTTCCAACGTGCCAAGCCGGAAAAAGCTGCTGGAGCTCGGACTGGACGACATCGCCGAGGAGCTATGGCCGCCGGAAAAAAGGCCCGGTCCTGCCGGCATCAAGCCAATGAGCTAGACAATTATCCGGGGTCTATTCCGTTTGTCTATAGATAAGAGGTATCATATTGAATAATATCATGCATGTCGCGCCGGATTACTGGCATCACCTTTTCTCTCCCGCTTCGGTGGCGGTAATCGGGGCATCCAACACGCCGGGGTCGTGGGGGAACAACGCGATGAAGGGTGTCCTCTACGCCGGGGACAAGCGCGTTTATCCGGTCAACCCCAACTCCCCGGAAGTCCTGGGCAAGACGGCCTATAAAAGCATCGTGGATATACCGGATATCATCGACCTGGCGGTGATTGTTGTGCCGGAAAGGCTCGTGCCCGGTGTGATGCGCGAATGCGCCGCCAAAGAGGTTAAAGCGGCCATCATCATTACTTCCGGGTTCGCCGAGACCGGCGAGGCCGGGCGTAAGGTGGAGATGGAGGTAACGGAAATCGCTAGGCAGGGCGGTATCCGCTTCGTCGGGCCGAACAGTATGGGCCACGCCGATACGACCTCGCGGATGTCTACCTTCGGCCAGATGATGGAATTTCCCAGCGGTCCCGTGGCCGTACTTTCCCAGAGCGGAAGCACCTGTATGAAAATGGTACGCGCTTTAGCGGAGGTGGGCGTATCTTGCAGTAAATACGTCAGCACCGGCAATGAGGCCGATTTGTGCCTGGAAGACTATTTAGAGTATCTGGCCGGCGACGAAAGTACCAGGTTAATCGCCGCTTACATCGAAGGCCTGCGCGATGGCCGGCGCTTTTTCAATCTGGCTAAAGAGATAACGAAGAAAAAACCGATAGTCGTAGTAAAGGTGGGTTGCACTGAAGAATCCGCCCGGGCGGTCATGTCCCATACCGGCGCGCTGGCCGGCTCCGATGCTGTCTATACGGCAGCCTTCAAACAGTCCGGCGTCATCCGGGCGGAGGACGATGATGAACTATGCGATGTGGTTTATGCTCTGCTTAACAGCCCCTTGCCCCCCAATAACCGCGTGGGTATCCTGACCATCGGGGGAGGGCAGGGAGCGCTGACATCGGAGATCTGCGAACGTGAAGGCCTGGCGGTGGGCCATCTTCAACCGGACACGGTGCTGAAACTGAATAAGATATTACCGCCGCGCTGGCCCCACCGCAATCCTGTCGACATGGCCGGGCCTAACGCCGCAGACCTGTCCCAGATAAGCAACCTGCTCTGGCCTATGATGGAAGATAAGAACCTGGATATCATACTTCTGCTGGTCCCGATAATCGTGGATAATTCTGTCCTTACCGGGAGGATGGGACTAAAGCCGGAACAGGTCCAGGCCTACCGCGAAAACGAGGAGCGTAACATCGACCTTATCAGGGTAAACATCGAGAAGTTCCAGAAAACGGTGGCGCTAATCTGGCAAGGGCGGGGGGTCAACAGCGACCCCTCTATCGCGGCGCTTTTACGGAAAGGGAAAATACTGGGCTTTGCCAATATCCGCCGCACCGCCAGGGTGATAAATTTTCTTTACAGGTACAAGCAGTACCTCGAGGCTATTAAAAGTGAATGAAAGACCGGGGGAGAAATATGAGTAAGACGAGCAAAATCATGGACGATGTAAGAAAACAGGGCAGGACGGTCCTGACGGAGATAGAAGCCAAGCAGGTCTTCAGTGACACCGGCATCAGCACGACCAGGACGCTGCTGGCTTCATCTCAAAAAGAGGCCCTCGCTTTAAGCGAAGAAATTGGTTTTCCGGTAGTGCTGAAAGTGGCTTCCCCGGACATTACGCATAAGACCGATGCTGGTGGGGTGAAGGTGGGGCTTAAAAACAGGGCGGAAGTGAGGCGGGCCTACGCGGAAATTGTAGCTTCCGCCCGGCAAAAATTCCCTCAAGCAAAAATCGATGGCGTTTCCGTGCAGGGCATGGCCCGTCCAGGGATAGAAATAATCATCGGCATGTTCCAAGACCCCCAGTTCGGCCCGGTTATCATGTTCGGTCTGGGTGGCATCTTCGTGGAGGTCTTGAAAGATGTCGCTTTCAGAATTATACCTATTGTTCCCCGTGACGCCGCAGAAATGATTAAAGAAATTAAAGGCTACTCTTTGCTTAATGGCTACCGCGGGCATGAGCCGGCGCACATTCCTTCCCTGGAAGATATATTGCTTAAAGTCTCCGCTTTCGTGGAGAAAACGCCCGGGATAAAGGAAATCGATTTGAATCCTATCTTTGCTTATAAAGATTCCGCCCTGACGGTGGATGCCCGTATCGTGCTGGAAGACAAAAAAAGCTAATGCCTTGACCTTTCGTCTCGCGGAAGAGGGCGGGTTATTTTTTTATTCTCCTGATAACGCCCTGTTTTTCCAGTTCTACAATATCTTTAGATTTATATCCCAGCTTGAGAAGTATCTCTTCGGTGTGCTGCCCTAGCAGCGGCGAGGGCCCCTGCGGACGCCCCGGCGTTTTAGTCAGCTTTACCGGCAGGCCCAGCACTTTTATTTCCCCGCGGGTGGGGTGGCTCACAGAGGAAATTATTTCATTGGCGGCTAACTGGGGATGGGCGCATACCTCCTTATAAGTTAAACACGGGTCGCAGCGCATTTTCGCATCCTGGAAGATTTGCGACCATTCTGTACGTGTCTTTTTACGAAAAGCCTCGTCCAGGAGCCGCCCGATTTCCTCGCGGTTTTTCTGCCGCGCGCTATCGGTCTTGAATTTGGGGTCGTTGGCGAGGTGTTCCACTCCGACCACCTTACAAAAGTCCGGCCACATGGCACCTGTCCCGAAGATGGTCATGATTTCCCCGTCTTTAGCGCGGAACGGGCCGAAAGGCGGAACGCCGTAGCTCCTCCCCATTTTGTACGGCATATCGCCACCGGCCAGGTATTCCGCGAAAGCGCTGAACTGGAGGTATAGCGCCGCATTTAAATTATTGACGTCAATTTCCTGCCCCGTGCCCGTGCGCGCCCGCACGAACAGGGCTACCATAATAGCGTAAGCCACCAGCATCCCGCCCACGTGGTCGCAGGCCGGGAAAGGCAGCATCTGCGGGGCGCCGCCGGGATATCCCAGCAGGCTAACGATGCCGGACATTGCCTGGCTCCACATATCGCCGCCGGCACGGTGCGCCACCGGGCCGGTCTCGCCGTAGCCGGTGAAGGAACAATAGATGATTCCGGGATTGATTCTGGATATATGCTGATAGCCAATCCCCAGGCGGTCCGCCACCCCGGGGCGGAAGCTCTGTATCACCACGTCCGCCTCCCGCGCCAGTTTGAGGACGATTTCCTGTCCCTTTTCTTTCGTTATATCGATAGCTAGGTCTTTCTTGCCGCGGTTAAAGGCCATCCACGAGGCCGTATCGGGCATATCAGCGACAGTGCTGGTATCGAGTTTATCGTCCATGCCAGCAGGCAGCCCCGACCGCTGCGCTTCACCCTGTATTCTTTCCACTTTAATCACTTCCGCGCCCATGTCGGCAAGCATCGCCGCGCCGAAGGGCGCGGCCACGGCGATGCTAAAATCCAGGACTTTGATACCTTCCAGAGGACAAACCATGCTAACCTCCGTTGCCTAACCGCTTTATTTATCCAGGAGCTCGTAGAACTTGTTCCTGGCATGGATGGCGTCCCGGACGCCCATGTCCCTCCTGGCTTTGAAGAAACTGAACTCATCTTCCTCGAAATGGATGTTGGTCTGCATGGTATGCATCATCCAGGAGGTGGTCATGCCGCTGGTAACACCCATGGCGTCGCAAACAGCCTGCTTGGCGGCCTTGCCCATCGCGATTCCGTCATGAGGGAATTTGGCGAACCCCTCGGCATAGCGGTTGACCTCTTCTTCCAGACGGTCGGCGGGGACGGCCCGGTTGATAAGGCCGATGCGGGCGGCTTCCTTGCCATCGACCATCCGGCCGGTCAGGCACAGGTCCATCGCGTGCGTTAGCCCGCAACGTAGAACCATCAGCGGTGTCAGCGTCAGTTCAGGAATGCCCAGCCTGACCTCGATTTCCCCGAACCGGCAGTCTTCGGTGCCGATAATAAAATCGCACCCGAGGAATAAATCCATCATCGCCCCGAGCAGGTAGCCGTGTGCCTGGACGACGGTGATTTTAGGGAAATAGAGCATTTTTAATGCCTCTTCATAGAAAAGGCGGCGGTCGAACTTGAGCCGGTTCCGCATCGAGGTCTTGGGCGCTTTTTCGCCGTGCTTCGGCTCTTTCCAGCCGTAGACGAAGCCTACCTCGTCCAGGGGGGCTCCGGCGGCTAACGCGCGCCCGGCGCCTTTGAAGATGAGGACTTTAATGTCATCGGCCCCGGCCGCCAGTTCCATCGCTTTGTCAATATCCTTGACGCCGGTGTTCAGCGCCTCGGGTTTGTTTAAGGTAATGCGGGCCACATAGCCGCTTTTTTCATAAATGACATCTTTAAAATCGGCTGCTTTTTCAAACTTGAGCATAATTACCTCCTGTGATAATTATCTATTCGAATGTGTCTTCCTGCATTAAGCTGACAAATTCATCATCGGACATGCCCAGTATCTTGGTACAGACATATTCCGTGTGCTCGCCGAGGAGAGGGCTGGGCGACCATGCCCGGGACGGCGTTTTCGAGAGCTGAAAGCTCTGCCCTAAGTGCGTGAACATACCCATCTCGGCATGGTTCATCGGCCAGAACATATTACGCTGCCGCATCTGGGGGTCGTCATAGACATCCGCCGTGTTCATGACCACGCCTGCCGGCACGCCGGCAGCTTGTAGCCGGGACATCACCGCCTCCGGCGTTTGCGTGGCCGTCCACGCGCTGATAATTTTATTAAGCTCGTCTTCGTGTTTTTTGCGGTTGAGAGACGTATCAAACCTGGGGTCTGCCGCGTGCTCCGGATGCCCCATTTCTCGGCAGAGGCCCTGCCACTCGGCGTCGCTGAACACGGCGATCGTGCACCAGCGGTCGTCCCCCTGACAGCGGTAAACGCCATGAGGGGCGGCGGAGGGGGAAGCGTTGCCGATTCTCTCCGGCTCCTTACCCGTGGACTGGTATTCCAGCACGCCCGGCATGATGAAAGAAATAGCCGTCTCTAACTGTGACAGGTCCAGTAGCTGGCCTTTACCTGTCCTTTTGCGGTAGTCCAGCGCGGCAATCAAGGCTGAGGCGGCAAAGCGCGGGCTGATGCAGTCGGTATAGGCGGAAACGCCCACCGGCAGCGGCTCCCTGCCCGGCCAGCCGATAAAGTTGGGCAGCCCTGCGATGGGCACCAGCACCATCCCGAAGGCGGGCAGCCCGGTATACGGCCCCCAAGAGCCGTAGCCGCTCTGCCGCAGCATGATGATATCCGGCCGGAGCTTCTTCAACTCTTCGAAGGTCAATCCCCACTTTTCCATGTTGCCGGGGGTATAGTTTTCCATGAAAACGTCGCATTGGACGGCCAGCCTTTTCGCTATCTCCCGGGCTTGGGGCTTATCCATATCCAGGGCCAGACTCAAAATGTTGGCGTTATAGTAGTTGAAATAACCGCCGCGGTTGAGGTTGGGCACTTTATCTTTATAAGGCGCCGATGTCCTCATGGTGCAGGGACGCTTGCTCGTTTCGACGCGAATGACCGTTGCGCCGTGGTCGGCGAAAAACTTCATCGTGAGCGGGCCTACGACCGCCCAGCAAAAGGCGAATATGGTCAGGCCGCTGAAAACGCCTTCTCTTTTGGCCATTTCCAAATCTGTGCCCAATTTAAATCACTCCCGCCTGTTTTAGGGTGATGATGTCACGCCTGGAAAGCCCCAGTTCGCTGTACACGGCGATGTTGTGTTCGCCGACGAGCGGCGCGCGGAACTTGATGGAGCAATCGACCTCTGACGACCTGACGAACTCTTTGGGGTAGGTGATGGATGTTCCCAGCTCCGGGTGCTCTATTTGCGTCCAGAAATGCCGGGCTTTGAGACAGGTGTCATCCAGCAAGTCCTGCATGCCGGACAGCGGGCCGATAGATATACCCCGCGGTATCGCCCCTTGCAGGAGCTCTTTCGCTGTATGTCTAAGGAAAAACTTACCCACCGGCCCCTCTATCTGCCGTATTTCTTCCCCGGTGACGGAAAACATATCGAAGCTGTTCCAGTCCATATTGAGCAGAAAATCGGTGGCCACACCCTCGCTGTCCATCCATGCTACCAGCGCGCCCAGGGACTTGGCGCCTGTCCGGCCGCCGATGACGTTGAAGAATACATACCCTTCTTTGCATGGCCATACCTGCCGCTGGTCGGTACCGTGATCAAAGCTGGCGCGGAAAGCGCCGCTGCGCTTTAAAACGGCGTGGTTAAGTTCCCAGGTAGGCACCGCATTAGCCTGGAACCAGGCGGCGCTCTGCTGCATCGAAACATCTACGAGCTGGCCTTCCCCGGTGGCTTCCCGGTGATGGTAGGCCACCATGCAGCCCACGGCGGCGTCCGCCCCGGCGTGCAGGTAGGCCTGCGGCATGCTGATACGCACCGGCGTCCCTTCATACTCGCCGGTCTGGTAAAGCGTCCCGCTCATGCCCATCACCACAATGTCAGAGTCTTTATAGTCGCGGTAGGGGCCCGCCTGTCCGAAGGGCGTGATGGATGCCATGATGATGCCTTTTTTCAGGTTTTCGAGGTCAGCGTAGCCCAGCCCGAGGCCATCCAGGTAGCCCGGCGCGAACGACTCGATAACGAAATCGGCGGTCTTGACGAGCTTTTTAAAGATATCGCGGCCATCTGCTGTCTCCATATTCAGGGTAATGCCGCGTTTATTGGAGTTGTAGGCGAACCAGTACAGGCTGCGCTCGGGATGTGGGATATCGCCCCAGAAGCCCCCGATTCTCCGGGAAGGGTCGCCGCCGGGACGCTCAATCTTGATGACATCGGCGCCGAGGTCGGCCAGCATCTTCCCGCAGAGGAAGCCTTTTTCATCGGTCAGGTCTAACGCGCGCAGGTGGCTAAGCATATTTGTCATATTTTAGGCCGTTTACCATTACATTAAAAGCCAGAATCCGGGTCAAAAAGAGAGTGTTCTGGATTCTCGGGTTTGACCCGGGAATGACATGGTACTCCTACTATATTTTCTTCAGGTATTTTTTGGCAAGTTTTAAAGCCTTGCCCGGTTCGTTCTGGCCGAGCAGTCCGACCGCGTATAAAATGTATTGCTCATCCAGATAAAGTTCGGGATTCCGGGGCTTCAATATAAACTGTTTATCCTCCGTGAACAATGTTCCTTCAAGAACGAGGCGTGGGTCAGGTGAAAATACAATCGGCCCTCCCGTGCCGATGACGCTTTTAACGCCGGTCAGGTCCTTGCCGTGCTGTATCAGCCTTTCCCCGGATGGGCCATAGATAATTTCAATCTTCCCGGC
>JBEKDL010000003.1:0-53545 GCA_050014355.1 Dehalococcoidales bacterium
CCGGCGGCAAAGGCTCTTTCGCCGGTGCTGGTCAGGATAACCACCCTTACCTCCGGGTCGTTCTCGATGGACTCGAAAGCGTCGTAGAGTTCTTTGTAGACGGTGCTGTTGAGAGCGTTCAACTTATCCGGGCGGTTGAGGGTTACTTTGGCGATGCCATCGGCCTTTTCGTAGAGTAACGTGCTGTAAGTCATGGTTTACCTCCTCTAGGTTTGACTGGATGATTCGGATAGCGTACCTGTTCTCATCAATTGAGATGAAGGGGACTCCTGGAGAAGAAAAATCCTTTGATATTTTAAGTTATCAGGCTCGCTGGTGTCAAGCTGCGGTCGTTTCTGATAGAATATAAATGGGGGTTGAGGGGGATTTAAAAATATGGCTATTTCCACGATTACAAACGTTAAATATACCGAGAAAGAATGCAAGTCGGTCCTGAATAAGTCCGGCCTGGCCGATTACGCGGTAAACTGCTATACCGGCTGCGCGCACGGGTGCATCTACTGTTACGCCAGGTTTGCCAGCCGGTTCACGCACCCCGGGGAGGCCTGGGGCGGCTACGTGGATATCAAGATTAACGCCCCGCAGGTGCTCGCTCGTGAAGTTAAAAGGAAAAGCGCCGGGAGCGTGATGCTTAGCTCCGTCTGCGATGCCTGGCAGCCCGCTGAAGAAAAATACCTGCTGACGAGGCAATGCATCGAGATTCTGCTTCATCATCACTATCATTTGAGTACTCTTACCAAGAGCGCCATGGCCGCCCGCGACCTGGATATCCTGGCGTCATCGAAAGAGACAGATTTTGGCGTGACTATTACGTCTCTTGACCCTGTGCTATGCCGGATAATCGAGCCGCTGGCGTCACCTCCCGATAAACGCCTTGACCTGCTCCAGCAGGCTAAAGATAAGGGGCTGACGACCTACGCGTTCATCGGGCCTTTGCTCCCCCGTCTTTCCGACAGCGCCGAAAACATTACCGCGCTGCTCAAAGCGATTAAAGATGCCGGCGTCGACTACTTTTACGTCGATAAGCTCAATCTACGCTATGGCGTGTGGCCCGCCCTGTTGAAAATGCTCCGCGAACATTATCCTTACCTAGTAGAAGAATACCGGAAAATCTTCTTCCAACCGGCGGCCCACATGGGCTACGCAGATAACCTGGCCGAACGCGCGCGCCAGACCGCCGCCAGACTGGGAATCACCGATAGGATGAAGCTTTGCTGATGAGACGTAATTCATTGACATTCCTTACTATGTCCGTTAAACTTGCTAATTGTAAGCGCCTTTAATAGAGGCTTAACCTATGCCCGATATTGATATTGTTGCCCAAGGGCTGGCTGATGAACTAAAAAAACGCCGCGCTGATTACCTGGAAGCCCGCTTCGAGGAGAGCCAGACCAGCCACATCATATATCGCGGCCGAGAGGTAGAATCAGTAGGCCGTTCCGCTGCCAGCGGCGGCAATGTACGCGCCCTGGTAAAAGGGGGGTGGGGGTTCACCTCCTTCAACGACTTCGAGAAATTGCCCGAACGTATCGCGCTGGCCGCCGAGCAGGCTAAAGCCGCTGGCCGCGGTAAAAGCGAGCTGGCGCCAATACCCGCCGTAACCGATAGCGTACCGAGCGGTGTATCCCAAAACCCCGTTGAAATTCCCCTCGCGGAAAAGAAAAAGCTCCTCGATGAATACAACGACATCATCTGGGGCACGCCACAGATACAGACCTCCAGCATCGGCTATTCCGACAGTCGTAAAAAAGTCATTTTTTTAAGCTCGGAAGGCAGCTATATCACCCAGGAAAGGGCCGATGTCACCCTGCGGCTTACGGCCGTCGCCGCGAAAGACGGGGAGGTGCAGCAGGTAGGGTTGAGCCTGGGTAGCCGCGGGGATTTCAGCGCGATAGCGGGCATCCACGAGCAGGTGCGGGAAATGGCCCGCCACGCCGTCGAGCTTCTGACCGCACCGCAGGTCAAAGGCGGCGAATATACAGTCGTGCTCGACCCCGTCCTGGCGGGCGTCTTCGTACACGAAGCCTTCGGCCACCTGTCCGAGTCCGACTTCGTTTATGAGAATGACCGGATGCGCGAGATTATGACCCTGGGCAAGCAGTTCGGGGCGCCGCAGCTCAACATCATCGATTCCGCCGCCGAGCCCCGTTTACGGGGCAGCTTTAAATATGACGACGAGGGCGTCCGCGCGGTAAAGACCTATTTGATTAAAGAAGGCAGGCTGGTGGGCCGGTTGCACTCGCGGGAGACTGCCGCTAAAATGAACGAAAAACCCACCGGCAATGCGCGGGCCATAACCTACCGCTTCCCCCCTATCGTCCGCATGACCAATACCTACATCGAGCCGGGCAAACTATCGTTTGATGACATCATCGCCGATACCAGAGACGGGATTTACGTGAAAAACTGGTACGGCGGTATGACCAGCATGGAAATGTTCACCTTCTCCGCCGGCGAGGCCTACATGATACGCAACGGGAAAATCGCCGAGGCGGTGCGGCCTGTCAAACTCACCGGCAATGTCTTCGAGACCCTGCAAAACATCGACGCCATCGGTAACGATCTGGATATGAACGAGGGCGGCGGCTGCGGTAAAGGCGGCCAGTCACCCCTCCCCGTTTCCAACGGCAGCCCCCACATCCGCATCAGGCACTGCCTTATCGGAGGTAAATAATGGAACGCATCCTGGCCCTGGCGCAGAAAGTCGCCGCGGAAGCCGAGGTCTACCAGGTCTCCTCCGAGGAAACGCAGGTGCGTTTCGAAGCCAACCGTCTCAAGCAGCTCCAGACCAACCAATCGACGAGCGTGGCGCTGCGCATTATCAAAGACGGTCGGATTGGCTATGCCACCACCTCCGGCGCTTTAGACCGGCGGCAACTGGTGAAAAATGCCGTGGAGACGGCGTTTTTCGGCGCGATAGCGAAATTCCGGTTGCCCGGCCGGACCTCTTATCCGGAAATCGAAATACTCGACCCCGCCGTAGCCTCCGTTCCCATTAAAGGCATGGTCGGCCTCGGCGAAGCGATGATAGACACGATAACGGCGCACACGCCCGGTATTATCTGCGAAGGCGGGGCCAGCCGCGGGACGGTCTCGCTGAAGATTATCAACTCGCGCGGCGGGCAGGCAGAGTACCGCAAGAGCTATTTCAGCCTGGGCATCGAGGGAACGCTGGTAGAAGGCACGGATATGCTGTTCGTCGGCGAGAGCGATAGCTCCTGCCACCCTATCACCGACCCCGCGCTAATCATTAAGACTGTTTTGAGGCAGCTCGACCTGGCGCGGAACAAAGCTAAAGCGCCGACGCGTAAGCTGCCAGTTATCTTTACGCCTGATGGCGCCACCGCGCTGCTTATGCCGCTGATGTCGGCCTTCAACGGCAAGACCGTCCTCGAAGGAGCCTCCCCGATTGGCGATAAAGTGGACAAGCTAGTTTTCGATAAGAAATTCAGCTTGAGCGACGACCCGACGATTGCCTTCCGGCCGGGGAGCCGCCCCTGCGATGATGAAGGCGTAGCCAGCCGGCGTAACCATCTTATACAAAACGGCATCGTGAAGGGTTTTCTTTACGACCTGCAGACAGCGGCACTGGCCGGTACCGAAAGCACCGGTAACGGCAGCCGCGGTCGCGGCGGACTTCCCGCGCCCTCACCCAGCGCGTTCGTCATTGCGCCGGGCGATACGACCTTCGAAGACATGGTGCAGGACATCAAAGAAGGGCTGGTCATCGAGCAGCTCATGGGGGCGGAGCAGGGAAATATCCTGGGCGGCGATTTCTCCGGGAACGTCCTGCTCGGCTATAAGGTGGAAAACGGTAAAATGGTGGGCAGGGTAAAGGATACGATGGTCGCGGGTAACGTGTATCAAATACTTAAAGACATCGCGGCCATCGGGAGCGAGGCCAAGTGGGTGGGGGGCTTTTTACAGGCCCCGCCCCTCTACTGTAAAGGACTATCAGTTTCCAGCAAGGGTTAAAGAGGTAAAAAACTATGACGAATGACATCATCAGAATTCATGCCCGCCCCAAGCTCAATAACCCCAACCTGCTGGCGGCCTGGCCCGGCATCGGCAACGTCGCCATGATTATCGCCAACTATCTCAAGGCCAAGCTCCCCTTCAAAGAGCTCGGCTACCTGGAGCCGTCTTACTTCTTCGACCCCATCGGTGTGCTGGTGAAAGATGACGTCGTCGAGGAGCCGACCTTCCCCGAGAGCGTGTTTTATTACTGGAAAAATACCGGAGGCGGCCGGGACCTGATACTGTTTATCGGCGATGACCAGCCCTCCGCCAAGGGCTACGACCTGGCGCATTATGTCCTGGATGTGGGGCAGAGGTTCGGGGTCGGAAGGGTTTACACCTGCGCCGCCGCGATGACGCGCATCCACCACACCGAGCCGCCCAAGGTCTGGGGCGTCGGGACCAGCCACCTGGTCACCATCGATTTAAAGCAGTACAACCTCGAGCACTCCAGCAACCTGCAAATCGCCGGGCTGAATGGCCTGCTGCTGGGGGTTGCCAAAGAAAGGGAAATCGAAGGCATCTGCCTGCTGGGCGAAGTGCCTTCCTATGCCAGCCGGGTGACCAATCCCATGGCCGCCCTGGCGGTGATGAAAGTGCTGGCGCCGATGCTGGGAATCAAAGTGGACCTCGCCGAGCTCGCCAAAATGGCCGTCGAAGCCACGGAGAGAATCAAACAGGTGGCCGCCCAGGCGATGGAAGAGTACATCGATTACTTCACCGAGCCTATCTGGGAACGCGGTGAAGAGGAGGAAGAAGGGCACGAGGAGGAAGAATAGTCCTCCGAGGGTCCTTGCCATAGACTATAAAGATGAAAAAAAGCAATGCCCTGGCCGGGTTCAGGCCGCTACGCGGTAGTAAAATAGAGGGGAAAAGAATCAGGCTCCGCGAGAAAAAGCTCTCCGATGTCCGCAACGACTACAACTGGCAGCGTGACCCGGGACTGGCGAGGTTCGATGCCGTCCCGGTGCTGGAGATGCCCTTCGCGCTTTACCTGCTGGATTACACCACCGAGATTAAAAAACCCAGGCATAACCGCTTTCCCCTGGCTATCGAGACCGTTGAAGGTAAACATATCGGCAACTGCACCTGCTATGAAATCGATGAAAAGAAGGGTGAAACGCAATTCGGTATCATGATCGGCGATGCCGCTTACCGCGATAAAGGCTATGGCCAGGATGTCGTCGATACTGTAGTCTCCCACATTTTCCGTAACACGAGCCTCAACCGCGTTTATCTCAAAACCCTCGACTGGAACCTGCGGGCGCAGACGTGCTTTAGCAGGTGCGGGTTTACGCCCTGCGGCCAGCTCCGGCGCGATGGCTTCAGCTTTATACTTATGGAGCTGAACCGGGAGCTGTGGGAAAAGGGGCGGAGTGGAGAAACAGGGGATGGGGTCCATTAAAGCTTATTATCAGCCCATCGCCTGGCGCGGCGACCGTGTTATCATCCTCGACCAGACACGCTTGCCACAAGAGGAAATATACCTTGAGCTCAATGATTACAGGGCCGTGGCCGCCGCTATCAAAACGCTGAAAGTCCGCGGTGCACCGGCCATCGGCATCGCCGGGGCTTACGCTGTCGCCCTGGGCGCTTTAAAAATAGATGCTACCGCGCCCGGCGAGTTCCTGGAAAAGCTGCAAAAAATCAGTGACGCCGTGAGCGCCACCCGCCCCACCGCGCGCAACCTCTTCTTCGCTTTAGAGAGCATGAAAAAAGCCTCGGAAAAAGGAGAAAATATCGCGGTCATCAAAAAAGCGCTCATCGACGAAGCCGTTAAAATCCACGATGAAGAGGCGGATGCCACTCGCCGTTTGAGCCGATTCGGGGCGGAGCTGATTAAGGATGGCTGGATAGTGCTGACCCATTGCAACACCGGGCCGCTGGCCGCTCCCGACTACGGCACCGCTTTAGGGGTTATCATCGCGGCGCATAAGCAGGGGAAAAGGGTAAAAGTCCTCGCCACCGAGACCCGCCCGCTTTTACAGGGCGCGCGGCTGACGACCTGGGAGTTGCAAAAGGCCGGCGTGCCGGTGACGCTGATTACGGATAGCATGGCCGGTTCGTTTATGAGGCGGGGGAAAGTTGATTGCGTCATCACCGGCGCCGACCGCATCGCCGCTAATGGGGATACCGCGAACAAAATCGGCACATACACGCTGGCGGTGCTGGCCAAAGAAAATAAAATCCCGTTCTATATCGCCGCGCCGACCTCCACCATCGACCGCTCGCTGAAAACGGGAGATTCGATACCAATCGAGGAGCGCAAGCCGGAGGAAGTGACACACTTCCAGGGCGTGCCCATCGCGCCGGAGGGCGTGAGCGCCGCCAACCCCGCCTTCGACATCACCCCGCATAAGTATATCACCGCTATCATTACCGAGAAGGGCATTATCAGGGCGCCTTACAGCACGGGGATTAAGGGGATTCTCTAACCCCAACAAAAGAAAAAACCCCTCGCGGGGTCAGTAATCTTTTTTCAATTGTTCATATATTATACCATATTATTTAATCAAATGTCAAACTTTTCTTCGTAACTGGGGGGAAAGGTGAGTTTTAGTGAACCTATCCCCCTTTGTCCCCCACAGGCTGTCATTGCGAGGCCGAAGGCCGCGGCAATCTCCATCATCAGCTTAACTAGAGATAGAGATTCTCACGTCGTCCCGATTAAATCGGGACTCCTCAGAATGACAAGATAATACGGGGCTTGCGCTAGACATAAAGCTATCCTATACTTTAGGTACATTTAATGGGGAATATAGGAGCAAGGTAGACATTATATGTAATAGGAGATAAATAAGGTGGAGAGGAAGAGTATAGGAAGATTTCCTGAGGGTGTTTTGGAGCATATATCAAAAACTATCGGTGATTATAGGACAGGCTCTGAAATTGCAGAACTTCTGAGGAATGCTGGGTATCCAGAAAAGGGTTTTGTTGTTGGCACTAAGTGGAGATTCCTTTATGAAATTTTCAAGGAATTCAACAACAAGCCAGAAGGACAATATCATATAGCTAAAATTGTTCAGGCATTCTGTGAACCAACACAATGGATTGGTAGGAGTTCTGAAAATAAAAAAGTAATGGATATCCTTAACGAGGGACTTTTACATGTTAATCTTCAACTTAATGAGAACTGCAAAATTATTATTACTCAAAAAAGAATAATTCATACTAACAAAGAAGAAACAATAGAGTTGCCAAAAGAACCTAGGGTTTTGACCGTCTTCCCTATTTTTACAGCGAGAGATTTTCTGTTAGAGCAGGATTTATGTTTTGTTCTTATACCTTTTAAACCTTCTTTTGATAGACTATATAAAGAAAAAATAAAACCTTGTGTTGAGGCTTGTAAATTTAGATGTCTGAGGGCAGATGATTTATTTTCGCCGACTCCAATTCTGGAGGATATTTGGGTTCATATTTGTAAGAGTAAAGTCATTGTTGCCGATGTAACCGGCAGAAACTCGAACGTATTCTATGAAATTGGCATAGCTCACACGGTAGGTAAGCCTGTTATTATTATCACTCAAGATAAGGCTGATGTTCCCTTTGATGTATCACAGTTTAGATATTTCTTGTATTCTGATGATACTCAGGGTTGGACTAAACTGTACAATGACATTTCATCAGCGCTTAAAAGTATAATCTCTGGAAGTTAATTAAGATAAAAGAGGAGGTCTCCTGATGTCCCCATCACAGGCTAGAATCGGCGTTATCGGCGGAACGGGATTGTATGATATCGAGGGGCTGACGGACGTGAAAGAGGTCCGGCCAGAAACGCCCTTCGGCAAGCCGTCTTACGCTATCGTGGTGGGGAAACTGGGAAGGGTGGGCATCGCCTTTCTGCCGCGCCACGGCAAGGGCCACCGCATCTCCCCTACCGAGGTGCCCTACCGCGCCAACATCTACGCCCTTAAAGCGCTCGGCGTGGAGTTTATCATCTCCTCCAACTCCTGCGGCAGCTTTAAAGAGGAGCTTAAGCCCGGCCACCTCCTTATCCCCGACCAGATTATCGACCGCACTCGCCAGCGCATTAGCTCCTTCTTCGGCGAGGGCGTCGTCGCCCATATCCAGTTCGCCGACCCGTTTTGCCCCGTCTTGAGCAACATCGTCTATCAAGCAGCTAAAGAGGCCGGCGCCACCGTCCACCAGGGCGGCACGTTCGTCGCCATGGAAGGCCCCGCCTTCTCCACCCGCGCCGAGTCGCGCCTCTATAAGTCCTGGGGCGCGGACGTCCTCGGCATGACCGTGCTGCCGGAAGCCAAGCTCGCCCGCGAGGCGGAAATCTGCTACGCTTCCATCGCCTGCATCACCGACTACGATAGCTGGCGCGAGACGGCGGAAACCGTGACCGTAGATGCCATTTTAACAATCATGAGGAACAACATCGACTTCGCCAAAAAGACCATCAAGCTGGCGGCGGGAAGGGTGCCGTCAGTGCGCCGCTGCGTCTGCGCCAGCGCTTTAGGCCCCGCCCTCGTCACCGACCCGGCGGCCATGCCCGCGGCGACGAAAAAAAAGCTCGACCTGCTTATCGGGAAATACATTAAAAAGAGATAGATTATGTCAAATACCGATTTCTACTGCCTGCCCACCATCATCGGCAGCATGCCGCATACCGACCCGAAAAAAGCGTGCGCGCTGATTGCCCGCTTCCTGAAAGATATTCCCGCCTGGCCGCAGCTGCCGCGGCGCTCCTTCCTCGAGAACATGTACGTCCAGTACAGCGAGGGCTTCCCGGGCGCGGTCGTCGAGAATAACCGGATTTACGTGGATACTTCTCAAGATTTCACCAAATCGCTGGAGACTTTATACCAGGCATATCTCGATAATGACACTTACAGGTTCCCCATTGGGCGGGATTACGCGGCAGGCCTTTACGCGTTCCTCGACCAGCCCAATCTATCTCCCCGGGCAGTCAAGGGGCATGTCACCGGGCCGCTTTCGTGGGGGCTGACTGTCGCCGACGACAGCAAGCGCGCCATACTTTATCATGAAGTCCTCGGCGATGCCATCCCCAAGCTGCTTAAGCTCAAGGCGGCCTGGCAGGAAAAAGAATTAAATAAAATCTCCAGAAATACCATCACCTTCGTCGACGAGCCGATTATGGCCTCCTACGGGTCGGTCGTTGCCTCCGGGCCGTTCTCCAAGCCGGAAAAAATCGCGGAGATGGTGGATGAAGTCTTCAGCGGTATCAGCGGCCTGAAAGGTATCCACTGCTGCGGCAATACCGATTGGTCGGTGCTGTTAAAAACGAAGCTCGATATCCTCAACTTCGATGTCTACAGCTACGCGCAGTCGGTCAGCCTTTACCCGGAGGAAATCAAGAAATTCTTGGGGCGGGGCGGGGCGATAGCGTGGGGCATCGTCCCCAACAGCCCTGATCCTCTGGCACAAGAGTCGGTGGCCAGCCTGAAAGACCGCCTCGAAGAAGCAATCGCGCCCTTTACGCGCAAAGGCATCCCATTCAAAGATATTATTAGGCAGAGCCTGCTCACTCCAAGCTGCTCCCTGGCCCCGCTGACGGACGACGGCGCCGAGCAGGCATTGAAACTTTTAACTGACTTATCTACGGAAATGAGAAAGCGGTATAAATAGACATGGACTGCAACATCAAAGCTAATAAATTAAAATGTAACTGCACCTACGAGCCCTGCCCGCGCAAGGGCAAATGCTGCGAGTGCATCGCTTACCACCTGGGGATGGACGAACTGCCCGCCTGCGCTTTCCCGCCGGAGGTGGAGCGTACCTACGACCGCTCGTTCAGTAGGTTTGCCGATATGGTGCACGGCAGGGCTGGTAAGAAAGCCTGATTTAAGCTATAGTATTACATATGAACAAATCGAAGAAAGTCGCCTGGCACAAACACCTGAAAACCGGCAAGAAGCTTAAGGAACAGCGGCGGGCCCTGGCCAAAACCGTAAAATAGCTTAAATTCTAAATCCTAATATCTAGACTGCCAGTTGTTTAGAATTTAGTATCTAGGATTTCGTGCTTATTAATTATGTCCGAGCTACCGGAGCTAATCAAGGCCCTGCTCGCCCCTGAAGCCTACCCGGAACCTCCGTCGCGGGTGGAACTGGCGCAGACCCAGATTTCCTATGTCTTCCTCGCGGACGATTTTGTCTATAAAATCAAGAAGCCGGTGGACATGGGCTTCCTGGACTACACCACGCTGGAAAAACGCCTTTCCTATTGCCGTAAGGAAGTCGAGCTCAACCGGCGGCTCTGCCCGGACGCTTACCTCGGAGTGGTTTCCGTCACTAACGATGATGGACATTTCCGCATCGACGGCAGGGGCAAGGTCGAAGAATACGCCGTAAAAATGCGCCGCCTGCCCCAGGACGCTATGATGGATGTCCTGCTCAAACAGAACAAAGTCACCCCGGAGATGGTCGTCAGGGTAGCCAAACTGCTGGCTGATTTCCACCAGAAGGCCGCCACCGGCGAGGAAATCAACCGGCTCGGCGGTATCGATGCCGTGATTAAGAACACCTCGGAAAACTTTGACCAGACGGAAAAATACTTCGGGATTATCATCACACCGGAGACCTACCAGCGCATTAAGGAGTATACCGAGGGTTTTATCAAGTCGAATACTGATTTATTCCGTAAGCGCGCCGCCGGAGGGCATATAAGGGACTGCCACGGCGACCTCCACGCCGCCCATATCTGTTTCTGTAACGGCATCTGCATCTACGACTGCATCGAGTTTAATGACCGGTTCAGGTACACGGATGTTGCCGCAGAAGTGGCCTTTCTCGCCATGGACCTGGACCACTACCACCGCGCCGATTTATCTAAAGCGTTCGTTGATTCGTACATCAAAGCCAGCGGCGATAAAGAGCTTTTCAAGCTGCTTAACTTTTACAAGTGCTACCGCGCTTACGTGCGGGGCAAGGTCACTTGCTTCCAGTATGACGATCCGCATATCCCCGATAAAGAAAAGGGGCAGATTATCGCCACGGCCGCGAGCTATTTCCGGCTGGCGGAGTCTTACATCGAGGATTAAAAGGGTACAGTCGCTATGACGACTAATGAAATACTGATTTTTATCGGTTCGGGCCTTATCATCCTGTGGGGCATCGCACATCTTGTTCCTACTAAAAACATTGTCAACGGCTTCGGCAACATCTCCACAGACAATAAAAAGATAATCGCCATGGAGTCCATCGCCGAAGGGCTGACCCTCATCTTCCTCGGGGTGCTGCCGCTTCTAATCGTGCGATTGGAGAACCCTGTAAGCTACGCCGCTAGAATTGTTGTACTATCCTGTGCCGTGATGCTGCTGATCATTGCGCTTCTTACTCTTTTTACCGGCGCTCGGACACCCACAATCTGGTATAAAATCTGCCCGGTGGTGAAAACGGTGGTGGCTGTACTATTTATTTTAAGCGTGATGTTATAATCAACGGAGTCATTTTATGAGAGAACCTTTCGCGAAATATATTAAAGCTAAACTCAAGCCGCCTTTCCTGCTCATAGCCTGCGGGCTCCCCGGCACCTGGAAAACGGAGACGACGGAAGAGGTCTTTAAAATCAAGGGCGGCAAGCTCCTGCGCACCGACCTCATCCGACTGGAGGTGCTGAAAAACCAGGACGTCTTCGACTCTAAAGTGGCCGGCGACATGAAGAAACGGACGCAGGTCTATGACGTCATGTTCGAGCAGGCGGACGAGGCCTTCAAGGATAATAAATGCGTTATCCTCGATGCCACTTTCGTCACGCAGGCGCTGCGGCAGCAGGCGGCGGAAATCGCCGCCAAAAATAAGGCAGCCTTCGTTATTCTCCAGACCGATTGCCCGCAGGAGGTCTCCATCCGGCGCATCCTGGCGCGCGATAAAGAAAATTACGTCTCCAACGCCCTGACCGAGGAAGCCTATCTCAATAACAAGAAGAAGTTCGAAGCCGTCGACCTGGACGACTTGAAAAAGCTGTACCCGGCTCTTAATGTCATCCACCTCGTCGTCGATACCGCTAAAGACCCGCCGGAAGACTGGTACATCACCGGCGAGAAAAAGAAATAGCACCGGAACCTATGAAAATTGATTTACATATCCATACCTCCACCGGTTCGGATGGCGCGCTTTCGCTCGAAGAGGTATTTAAAGAAGCCGCGCGCAGAAAAATCGATTTCATTTCTATCACCGACCATGACGCCATCGACCACCAGGGACAGGCGGTAACACTGGCCGCGGCGCATAGCATCAGGTACGTTACCGGCGTCGAGCTGAATGTGACCTTCCCGTACCAGGGCAAACCCCTTTCCCTCGATTTTCTCGGGTACGGATATGATTATAAAAATAGCGCGCTCCGGCAAAAGCTCCTGTTGATAAGGGAACACCGTGAAAAGCGGGCGCGCCAGATAGTCGCCAACCTGAACGCCGAGTTCACCAGAGAGAATCGCCCCCTATTCACCGACGAGGACTTGCGCCAGATGCAGGAAGGCGTTGACGGCATCTTGAGCCGGCCCCATATCGCTGATTACCTCATTAAAAAGGACGTCGTGGGCAGTCGGCAGGAGGCATTCGATAAATATCTCGTGAAGTGCGATGTACCCAAGTACCCGCTTTCTTTAGAGGAAGCCTCGGCGTTGACAAGGGGCGCCGGCGGTAAAATTGTGCTGGCTCACCCCAACGACCCCAACGGCACCTCGCTGGTCAGCGTCACGAAAGATTTAAACGAGCAGACAAAGATTATCAAAGAGCAAATGCTGGAATACATCGACGGCGTGGAATGCTGGCACTCACGGGCTGACTTCGCAACCACGAAGCACTATATAGAATTTTACCGCCGTTATAAGCTCCTCATGACCGGCGGCAGTGATTGCCATCAGAAACCGATTTTAATGGGGACGATAGAGATACCCGAGTGGGTGGCGGGGCAATTTTAAAGATAGATTAATAGTGTAAAATCCCCTGACACGGTGTTTCCTAAATATCTCTATCTTGGCACATTATTTCCATTACGGCCCCGTATTGAGTATGGGTAAACTCCTACGGGAATCCAGTATGATTACGGCTTCCCGTACATGGCTCTGATATCTTTCTTGATGAGCTTGCCCATGGGATTGCGGGGGAGCTCATCCACAAAAACTACCGTGCGCGGGCGCTTGTAGCTGGCCAGGTTCTGACGGCAGTACTCCATAATCTCGTCTTCCACCGCCTTGGATTTCGGCACGCCCTTCTTGAGGACGACCACGGCGCGCGGCTCTTCGCCCCAGGTCTCGTCAGGCACGCCGATGACGGCTACGTCCTCCACTTTCGGGTACTCCCGGACGACGTTCTCCAGCTCTTCAGGCGAGATATTTTCACCCGCCCGGATAATGATATCGCTGGAGCGGCCCGAAAGGAAGTAGTACCCGTCCTCGTCCACATAGCCCACATCGCCGGTATGCACCCAGCCGTCTTTATCGATTGTTTTCTTCGTCTTTTCCTCGTCCTTCCAGTAGCCGCTCATCACGCGGGGGCCTCTGGCGAGAATCTCACCGACCTCCCCCACACCTAGCGACTTCCCGGAGTCGTCGATGACCTTCATTTCGATATCAGACATCGGTTTGCCGATGGACGCCAGCCTCTTGAGCTTTTTCTCCCTTTCCTCCGGTGTGCCTGTGATGAAGTGGTCTTCCGGTCCCAGAGCGGTGATGGTGGAGGCTGTTTCCGTCTGCCCGAAGGCATTAATGAAACTCACGCCGGGGAACTCGTCCAGCGCCTTCCGGATAACTGGCAGCGGCATGGGTGCGGCGCCGTAGGTTATCACTTTAATGCTGCTCAAATTATGCTTTTTAAAGTTGGGATGGTCGAGGAGCTGCTTGAGCATGGTGGGCACCATCATGGCGCGGTTCACTTTTTCCCTTTCCACCAGGGTCATCCATTCTTCCGGCTCGAACTGTCGTTCCATCACCAGCGTCCGCGCTCCGTAAATGGCCGCCATCATCGCCTGGATGCCGGCCACGTGGTAGAGCGGAACCGTCAGGATATTGCTTTCATTCACTTCCGGGTCGGGCGGGGTGACATTTTCCAGTACGTAGGTGCTGAAACTGGTATGAGAGAGCATCACGCCCTTGGGGAAACCGGTAGTGCCGGCAGTATACATCAGGATGGTGGTCTCTTTATCTTCGACCGGAGCGGTCACTTCTCTGCCTGAAGATGACTTAATGACATCCTCGTAATTGTGCATATCCGGGTGTTTGCTCTCGATGGAGATGAGGTGCTTCAGGTATTTGAGCTCGGGCCGGATGGACTGTATCATGGTTGTATAACGCTCCCCGATGATAAAAAACTTAGCCTCGGCGGTATTAAGCATGTAGGTAAGCTCTTTCTCCTTGGCGCGGAAGTTCAGCGGCAGGTAGATGCCGCCCATTCTGGCCACGGCGAAATAGGTCTCTACGCACTGGTTGCAGTTGACTTGCAGCAGGGCGATGACATCGCCCTTTTTCGCGCCCATTTTTATCAGGCCGTTGGCCAGTCGGTTGACCCGCTCATTGAGCTGCGAAAAAGTGTACCTCTTGTCTTCAAAAATAATAGCCGTTTTTTCCGGGCAGATAGCGGTGGCGATACTAAGGAATTCGGCAGTATTCAAGCTGCACCTCCAAGCCGACAGTAGTTACTAAATAGGTATTTTAAACCAGACACTGGATAAAAATCAAACTTTGGATATAAGTCTAAAAGTATCTGCGCATCCGCAGGCATTTCAAAAAACCTTCGTAAAGAAGCAATATCGGCCTGGCGGAGCTTTCCGAGGAGACAACCAGAGCACTCTTTCCTACCGAAAACCCCTAGATATTCTCCCCCTGGTAAACCCCCTTGTACCCTTCCGATTCCCCGGTCAGCGCCAAGAAAATAAGCTGCGTGACTCTCGCGTTCTTCTGGATGCGGAAACCAAGGGGATTATGCACTATCAGCAGCGACTGTGAGCGTCCCTCATATCCTGCGTCCCACACCGCCGTGCCCACCGCCACGCCGCAACGCAGCAGGCTTGAGCGGGGACGCCCCAGCGCCATGAGGTTCTTCGGCAGGTGGACAACCTCGTTATAGGTAATCATATAGATGCCGGGCGCCAGTTCGATGCTCCCCGCGCTGTCAAACTGCAGAGACACCAGCTCGGAGACCGTCCTCTGGCTGTTCGATGCCATAATCTGCCCCGCCGACTGCATCGCGGCTACGTCCCGCAAGGTAAGGTCAAAGCCGTTGGTCTGAAGCTGCTCTTCCAGGTTGACATATCCTTCGATGAGCGGCGGCTTCCGCTTCAGTAAACGTCTGATATCCCGCGCAGCAAGAACCGGCATAAAAATCCTCCGCTCCATATTATCAGTTCTGGCCCGCTCCGGACAATTATAAATTCCCGCGCTCTTCCTTTACAGTCGAAGCGACTTTGATTAGAATGTAATTGATAAGCCGCATAAAGGAGCATTTTTCATGATTAAAGCCGTCTTTTTCGACCTCTATTTCACACTGGTCCGCTACGAGCCCTCGCAGGAAGAGGTTGAAGCCGGATTGCTGCATAACCTGGGCATCGAAGTAAGCCCGGAGGCCCTGCGCCGGCCCCTGGCCATGGCCAATGAAACCATCTACCAGGCGCTGATAAACCGTCCCCTGAACCAGCGGTCCAAGGAAGAGACAATGGCTTTGTATGCCCAGTATCACCGCGATATACTTAAAGAAGCCGGAATCCAGGCCGGAGAAAATGTCATTATGGGCCTGCTGAACGGAATGCTGCAGGCCAAAATGGGACTCGTGCTCTTTGATGATGTCATCCCCGCCCTGGACGAACTAAAAAAGCGGGGGCTGATAACAGGACTGATTTCCAATATCGAACGCAACATGTCCGGCGCACTCGATGAGCTGCAGCTATCACCCAGACTCGACGTGGTGGTCACCTCGCTCGATGCCGGCGCCAATAAACCACGGCCGGAAATCTTCCTCGAAGCGCTGCGCCGGGCTAAAGTCGCGCCCGCTCAAGCGCTATATATCGGCGACCAGTACCAGGTGGATGTCATCGGCGCCAGAGGCGCGGGTATGCAAGGCATCCTGCTCGACCGCGACGGCCAGCACGAAAACATTACGGATTGTCCTAAAATAAAGAGCCTGACAGAAGTTACCAGGCATCTCCAGGCGAACGTTTAACCGCCCGGTTCACCGGACAATTTTGACACCCACCCCGCGAGCATAATGTCTTGAAAATGTGGAGCAGTCCCTGCTGCCGCCGCGCCGTGTTAACCGTGCTCCCAGTAATGCCAAGCTGGCGGCTCATGTGCCTTACGAGCGTATTCGTGGCAAGCGCCGGATACCGGCGATATATTTCAATAGCTTTTTCTACCAGCTCCGGGTGCGTATTTGCCCGGCCCCACGCCACCGCGAAAGGCAGGAAGACATTAACGACGATGTCAGCCGCCCGGTCCCTTCCCAGCAAGGTCTCGCTGTTTCTACCGCATTGGCCGGATTCTGCAAGGCCGCTACCGTCATCTCCGCCCCCGATGCAGAAGGCGGCTTCCAGCGCCCGGCAATTATCTCCGGTTGCCAAATTATCAAACCTGCCGATTAACCCATCGAGCAGTCCCTCGTGCCTGTACCGTAGCAGCAGCCGGCTCATGGCCGCGATACGGCGAGCCGGGGCATTGCCCGGCCTGACCCGGAAAAAGTGCCAGTCTCTTAGAGACATCGTTATCGCGTCTCCGGAAGCCGTCCATAGCTTTTCCAGCCTGTCAATCCAGGCGCTGTTTTTCTCCCTCCACACGGCGACTTGAGACGGCAGAAACCCCGCCGAACCCATCAGCATCGCCTGATACCTGGCCAGGCATTCCGTGGCCGGTGCGTTCGCGGTAACCAGGCGCTCCAGCCGCCGCAGGGGCATCCGGCAGGCCAGCTCCGCCATGGCGTGCTCGTTTTTAGCGTAGCCGAGGGCCGCCATTATCCCGCGGTACAGGGACTGCCCGGTCTCTTCCTGCGATGATACCGTTTGATAGCCCGCCGCCCGGGAAAGAAACCTTTGCTCTCCCGCCATATCCAGGATGCCAGCCAGAAAGTCTGCGTTACGCATCACTGCTATACCGGAACATGGCACCGGCGGTATAGCCAGAAGAGAAGGCTCGCTGTTTTGCCGGAATAGACTTTCCAGCGCCAGCGTTGGTATTTCCCGTCCGTTTTCCAGCCTGACAGCCTTCGCGATATCGCGCCGGAAGACTACATGCAGGACCACCCGGTTATAGATAGGGTCCAGGTGGTGCCGGTGCTCCCACCACTGGCTGGACCTGGTATGGATTTCTATGTCACCGGTCAGCAGACCCCGGCTCGTAGCAACCACCGCATCCCGGTAATCGGCGCCGCTGTCGTCGTTAATCCTGCCCGGATAGAGCACTTTTATCGGCCCGTCCTCTTCGGTTTCCAGGTCATCCCGGCCCGGGCAGTCCTGCCACAGCAGCACCACCCGGCTTTCCGGGAAATCGCCAGCCCGGTAACGGAATGTCCCGCCCGCATTTATCATATTAAAATGTGAAGGTCAAGGAGTGAAGTTAATAAATTCAACCAGCGGCACTAAGATGCTTTTGATAGCGGCACATCGCGGCGAGGGCCAAGATGGCATCATCATCACTGGTATAGCAGGGGACACGGATAACCTGAAACCCGCGGCGCATTTTTAGAAATATTTCCCGGTCTCCGAGCTGCGTGACCGCCAGGAGGGGTTTACCGGGGAAATCCCTCCGGATGCTGGAAAAAAGGGCGGGCACATCCCTGCCCGGCAGCCAGTCATTGGCCCCCATAATGATAACCGCTGCATCCACGCCGTCGTCTTCGAGCACGGCCCTTGTGATGGTAGTATACGTGGCCTCAAACCCGCTGGCCTCGATAGCCGTCCAGATATCCACCGGGCTCATCACCTTCCACCAGTCCGGGTAGACCGTCTTTATTATTTCCTTTGTTTTCTCTGATAATTCGGCAATCCTCAAACCGTTTTTCACGCAGGCATCGACGGAGGTCACGCAACCCGACCCCCCCAGGTTGACGATAGCCACTCTGTCCCCCGGCGGTAAAGGAGCCTGGACAAAAGCCCGGGCCACGTCCCAGAGCTGCTCGAAGCTGCCCACCCGGATAATGCCCGCCTGCCGGAAAGCTGCATCGTAGACCCTGTCCTCCCCCGCGATAGCGCCGGTGTGTGTGGCCGACGCCCTGGCCCCACCTCCCGTGACCGCCGATTTAAGGATAATCACCGGCTTGTTTTTAACAATACGGCGGCTCAAACCGAGAAAGCGCCGGCCGTCTTTAATACTTTCCAGGTACATGACAATAATTCTAGTTCCGGTATCCTCCCCGAAATACTCGAGCATATCGCTTTCATCGACATCGCATTTGTTACCCAGGCAGGCTATCTTGCTGATGCCGATTTCATCGTTGATTAACGGCAGAAAAACACCGGTAAACAGCCCTGTCTGGCCGATAAAACCTACCGTGCCCTCCTTTATTTCATCTTCCGGCAGGAATGTCTCGTTCAGCCGGCCGAGGCTGGTATCCAAACGCGCCCCCGGGTTGATGGTGCCCACGCTATTCGGCCCCATGACCCGTATGCCGGCCCCCGCCGCCATCTGTACCATCCGCTGTTCCAGCCGTGCGCCGGACTCATCCATCTCCCCGAAGCCGGCCGACTCGATGATAACCGCCTTGGCTCCGGCTTCAATGCAATGCTCGAGAGATTTTAATACCTGTGAACGCGGTAAAACGATGATCGCCAGTTCCGGCTTCCCCGGGAGGTTTTTCAGGTCGGGATAGGCCTTAAGCGTTCCCACTTCCCCGGCCCGGGGATTTATGGGGTACACTCTTCCGGTAAAGCCCAGCCTGCGCAGGTTTTCAATGATGTTATAGCCCCCCTTGCCCGGTGTGCGTGAGGCGCCGATGACCGCGACGCTCTCGGGCTCGAAAAACGGCTTAAGACTAGCAATACGATAACGGTTGTCCATAAATGTCTTATAATTCAAAGCTCGAAACCAGAGCTTGAGCTCTAAGCTTTAACGATATTCAAGTAATCAAGTTATTAGTTTTAAGCTGTGGTTTGACTTTTTCGCCTTGAGCCATTTAAAATATTACACGTTTCCGTGTATATTGTCAAGGTTTCCCGGGGCGGGGAGAAGCATTGTACCTGAATTTAGCTTTCTCCGCGACCATGGACAACAAGGTTGCCGAAGCGCCGCGCGGACGGTACATCCCTATCTCCCATTCGCTGATGGTCTGCTGGCGCGTTCCCAGCTTTTCCGATAGTTCCTGCTGTGTCAGACCCAGATGCCGCCGTAAAGCCTGGATACTGGCACTGTCCCACTGTTTCCGCTTTGCTCCCCGGCGTTTGCTCATGCCCTGATTTTACACGATGCAGTGTAATAAGGTCAAAATAACTGGCCTTGGTCTTGACAAAAGAACAATTGTTCTATATAATTAATGTTTGCCGGGTGAAAAGATGAAAATACTCTGTGTGTTATTACCGCATTTCCCGCTGATGTGTGAAGTCCGGAGAAATCCGGCCCTCGCCGGCCGTCCGGCCATCGTCACCCGCGCGGAAGGCTCACAGAAGCTGGTGCTGGACTATTCCCCGGGGCTCGAAAGCCTGCTACCCGGTATGCCCCTCCAGGCAGCCCTGGCCCGCCACGGGGGAGCCGAGCTGGTACAGGCGGACCTGCCCTGCTACCGCTCTGTCTGGAACGGCATCCTGGACGCGCTGGAGCTGAAAAGCCCGCTGGTGGAAGGCGCCGCGCCGGGTTGCGCTTATATCGGCCTGGACGGACTGCAGCTCATTTACCCGGAAGATGGTGCTGTCATTACCGCCGTGCGGGAAGCGATACCGGAGACCTTCGCCGTGCAGATAGGGATAGCCGGGAACAAGTTCCTGGCCTACCTCGCGGCCCTGCATAGCCCCGCGGGCGGACAGAAGATACTGACCGGTAACGCGGCCGCTTTCCTTGAAGACCTTCCCGCCGATGTCCTCCCCATCTCGATGGAGAGCAGGGACAAGCTGCACGCCTTCGGGATGCGTACCCTCGGGCAGATAGCGGCCCTGCCCCCCGGCCCCTTACAGGCGCAGTTCGGCCCGGAGGGGAAAAGGCTGTGGGAGCTCGCCAGAGGGCACGATGACACCCCCCTTTACCCCCGCATGATGGAAGAGAACATCGAAGAGAGCACCCTGCTGACCTCGGCGACCGTTTCCCTGGACGCCATCGCGGTCACGGCGGAAACGCTGCTGGCCAGGGTCTTTACCCGGACAGCCCCAAAAGGCCTGGGCATCCGCAGCCTGACCTTCTGGACGCGCAGCTGGAGCGCGGGCCAGTGGGAGCGGAGCCTGCGCTTTAAAGAGCCGGCGATGGAAATCAAAAGCGTCATCACCCGCGTCCGGCGCACGCTGGAGGACTACCCCCAACCCGGCCCCGTCGAGCAGGTGGGGTTGAGGATTACGGGGCTGGGCCGCCAGTCGCGGCGGCAGAAAAGCCTCTTCGCCGATATCAGGGCACAGGAGCACCTCATGGACGATATCAAGCAGATGGAACTCCGGCTGGGCGGTAACCAGGTGTTTAAAGTTAAGGAGGTGGAGCCATGGTCGAGAATACCGGAACGTCGCTACACCCTGACGCCGTTAAACCGGTAAACACGCCGGAGCCGGTGCGCGTTGAAGAAGGCCCCGCCGGACTGCCGCTGGCGGTCAGGCTGCCGAACCGACAGCGCGTGGCGGCCATCGAGGACCGGTGGCGCATTGATGACGAGTGGTGGCGGACCGAACCGGTCTCGCGCATTTATTACGTGGTGCTGCTGGCCTCGGGGGAGAAGCTGGCGCTGTATCAAGACCTCATCAGTGGGGAATGGTACAGGCAGGGGGGATAAAAGGAGAAGTCAAAAATGTCATTCTGAGGGAGCGTAGCGACCGTGAGAATCTATCTCAAGCCTAAATGGATTCTCACATCGTCCCGATTACATCGGGACTCTTCAGAATGACAAACGCTTTGAGTTTTGCGCTGTGGTTTTGAGATTTGACTTTTAACTTTTAAGCTTTTATCTATGGACTACGCCGAGCTTCACTGCCACAGCTATTACTCCTTTCATGACGGTGCTTCGTCACTGGAAGAACTGATGGTGCGCGCTAAAGACCTCGGCTACCGCGCCCTGGCCGTCACCGACCACGATAACCTCTGCGGGGCAATGTGCTACGCGCAGCTCGCCCGCTCCCTGAAGATGCAGGCCATCACCGGAGCGGAGATAACGCTCAAAGGCGGTTATCATCTAACCCTCCTCGCTAAAGACCGGCAGGGCTACCGCAACCTCTGCCGCCTTATCACCGCCGCTCATGCCTCCGGCGAGCGCAATAGCCCCGGGCTGCCGCCCGAGCTCCTGCCGGAGCATGCCGCCGGCCTGATAGCGCTCTCCGGCTGCCCGCAGGGAGAGCTGGCGCAGTTTGTCGTCAAAGTCCGCTATAACGAAGCGCGCAAGCTGGCCGGGCAGTATCTCGACTGGTTCGGCGCGGAAAACTACTACATCGAGCTACAGCACAACCTTGCCCCCGGTGATAGCGAGCGCAATAAAAGGCTGCTCGCTTTAGCTCAAGAAACAGGCATTAAAGTCGTCGCGACGGGCAACGTCCACTATCACGTTAGAGAGCGCCACCAGCTGCAGGACTGCCTGGTCGCCATCAAAAACTGCAAAAGCCTGGAGGAGACCCACCGCGAGCGGCGGCCGAACTCGGAGTATTACCTGCGGCCGCCGCAGGAGCTCGAGTTTATCTTCAAAGAATGCCCCGAAGCCCTGCAAAACACGGTGGAAATCGCCGGGCGCTGTACTTTCGATTTAACCAAAGACCTGGACTATGTTTTCCCCGATTACCCCGCCCCCGAAGGCTATACGCCGGAAAGCTACCTGGAAAAGCTCTGCCGCGAGGCGGCCGTAAGGCGCTACGGGTCTATAACGCCGCAGGTACAGGAGAGGCTGGCGGAAGAGTTCCGGCTCATCAATAAATACAACCTGGCAGGCTTCTTGCTGATGTACCACGAGGTCATCAAACTGGGGCGGGAGGTGATGCTCGACCTGGGTTTGAGCGACCCGTCCCTGACCGTCGAGGAG
Organism: Dehalococcoidales bacterium; assembly: GCA_050014355.1. GTDB lineage: Bacteria > Chloroflexota > Dehalococcoidia > Dehalococcoidales > RBG-16-60-22 > Fen-1077. Next base: position 22,098 of record JBEKDL010000003.1, read on the forward strand.
AACCCGCCGGGGAGGGGCCGCGGCTCGTCGGTGGCGCTACTGGTGGGCTACCTCATCGGCCTGTCCCACATCGACCCGCTCAAATATAACCTTTCGCTGGAGAGGTTCCTCCCGGCGGACGTTATGACCAACGTGCCGGACATCGACCTCGATTTTCCGCGCAGCATCCGCGAGGAGCTTATCCTGCGCACGCATCAAAAATGGGGCTGGCAGCACGCCGCTCTCGCCGGCACCATCGCCACCTACATGGTCAAGGGCGCCGTAAGAGACCTGGGCAAAGCGCTGGGGCTGCCGCTGGTGGAAATCGACCAGCTGTCCAAGTTCGTCGACTGGGGCAGCGCCCGGAAGCTGGCCCGGAAGATGGAGAAAATGCCCAATTTCAAGGAAAAGATAGACGCCCCGGTCTGGCGCGACCTGGTGCGGCTGGCGGCTGAACTGGACGGCTTCCCCAAGTACATGGGACAGCACCCGGGCGGTATGATTTTATCCTCCACCCCCCTCACCGATATCGTCCCCGTCCAGCGGGGCGCCATCGAGGGGCGGTACGTCTGCCAGTGGGACAAGGACAGCATCGATGACGCGGGCTTCGTCAAGATAGATTTTCTGGCCCTGGGCGCATTATCCCAGCTCCAGGAGGCCATCGAACTCATCAAAGACCGCACCGGAAAAAGAATCGATATGTCCCGCATCGATTTCGAGGACGCCGCCGTTTATGACATGCTCTGCCGGGGGGACACCATCGGCATCTTCCAGGTGGAGTCGGCGGCGCAAATGCAGACCATCACCCGCCTCCGCCCCCGCAATCTGCTGGACATGGCACACGAGGTGGGGGCAGTGCGGCCGGGGGTGGGCGTCAACCACGGCGTGCAGGAGTACCTGGCGCGGCGTACTAAAAGAAAGCCTGTAACATATGACCACCCGCTGGAGAAACGCGCTTTAGAGCGCACGCTGGGCGTGGTGCTTTTCCAGGACCAGGTAAACCAGCTGGCGATAGACGTGGCCGGCTTTGCCCCCAGCGAGGCCGACCGCCTGCGCCGCGCCTTCGGCCGGAGGCATAACGAGGAGCTCATCGAGCGGTACCGCCAGCAGTTCCTGGCCGGGGCGGCTAAAAACGGCGTGCCTGAAGAAGCAGCGGAGACCATTTTTAAGAAGTTCAACGGCCAGTACATGTTCCCGGAGTCACACGCCTTCGCCTTCGGGGTGACGGCCTACCAGGCGTCCTGGCTGAAATATTATTACCCGCTGGAGTTCTTCGTGGCCATCTTCAACCAGCAGCCTATGGGCTTTTATAACCTGGAGACGCTGAAGGAGGACGCCAAACGGCACGGGATTATCGTGCTGAACCCGGATATAAATAAGAGCCGGGCTAAATGCGTTATAGAAGACGGCTCCCTGCGCCTGGGTCTCCTTAATATTACTAGCCTTGGCGAGGTCACCGCGAAAGCGATTGAGCAGGCGCGGGGAAAAGGCGGGGCTTTCAGAAACATCGGCGAGTTCCTGGAGCGTACCGGCGTGCTGGAAGAGGTCGCTCTCAACCTGGCCTCCGCCGGCGCCTTCGACGCTCTGGAGCCGAACCGCCGCAAGGTGAAGTGGGAAATCGGCCTGCGCTACCGGCCCATCAATACCCAGCTGCCTTTACCCCTCCCCGTGACGCAGGACATGATAGAGCTGGCAAAGCCCGGTGCCTGGGAGAGCATGCAGGACGAGTACAGCGTCCTTAGCCTCTATCCCGGCGGACACGTCATGGCCCGGCTGCGCCCGCGCCTGGGTAAAAACCTGACTACCAGCCGGGACATCGATAGCCTGTGCGACGGCGCCGCGGTAAGCATTGCCGGGCTGGTCATCCGCCGGCAGAGGCCGCGCGGCAAAGTGGTCTTCATCACGCTGGAAGATGAGTTCGGCCATGTGCCGTGCATGGTCTTCCCCAAAGTGTACGAGCGCTACGAGCACCGGTTCAAAGAGCCCTTCTTGATAGTGAAAGGCCGGCTCTCCCGGCGCGAGGGGACGCACAACGTGGTCATCAACCAGGTAAAATCTTTCAGCGCCCTGGATAAGGTGCCCGGCTCAAAGGACTTCAGGTAGTGATAGTTTTAAATTACAGTCCTGCCGAGATAAATCAGCACGATGACGATTGCGAGCAAAATCCAGTAGAAACTGGGCACTGGCCCCCACCAGCTGCGGTGCCACCAGATTTTACCCTTGCGGAAGCTTTTAACGCCGTAATGCGGATTAAAAATAAACCATAAAAAGTCTTCCAGCAAGACCAGGCCGATATAAAATCCGACTAAGAGGCTTTCCAAACGCCAGCTCCACGGGGTAAAGAACAGCGGCAGATGGACGATGCCGATAAGGAAGAGTGTCATAAACACGTGATAGCCGGTGATGGGGCGCCCGCCGGTTAGCTTTATCGGCCACCCTTTTTCAATGCGCCAGGCCGGGAGTTTGGCCGCCCAGCCATCCGCCCCCTCTATCTGTATCTCCCACAGCGCCAGGATAGCGGCCATGAACACCATGAATGCCAGAAGTCCGATAATCATTAACCTCCCCTTTTCCCTATATCTTACGTTGCCCTGCCCTATCTTTCAACCCGCTTCACCTGCGTGCCAATTACGTTCACGCCGTGCTATAATCTTCATATAGGTACCATTGGTTAACAAACGCTTGAGGTGAGATAAAAGGTGAAAATATTAATCTTATCCGGGAGCAAGAACCGCGAAGGCAAGACCGCCAGGGCTATCGAAGCTATTCGCAAAGGTATTACCAGAGCTAAAGGGCAACTGGAAATCATTTTCCTGCTCGAGCTCAATCTCGAAAAGTGCCGGCAGTGCAACCCCGACGGCTGGGGGATATGCCGGAGCGAGCACCGCTGTATCATCGAGGACGATTTTGCGGGAATAGTAGAAAAGATTAAAGAGTCTGACCTGGTAGTATTCGCAACGCCGGTGTACTTCGGCGATTTGAGTGAAAGCATACGCGGGTTCCTCGACCGTTTGCGCCGGATACGCTTTACCTTCGGTCCGCCTCCCGCCCCGGGCATGCCGCCGCGGCCGACCGGCCCCACGACGCCGGCTATCGGCTTGTGCTATGCGGGAGGTAGCGGCAACGGTACGATATCCTGTGCCTTCTTCCTGGAGAGAACCCTGCAAACGTGCGGCTTCGATGTTGTGGACATGATTCCGGTACGCCGCCAGAATTTAGAAATGAAGCTGCCTCACCTGGAACGCGTTGGGGAATGGCTGGTTACGAAACCGGTATCGGGGCCGCCGCCCGCGCCGCCTCCCCCGGCCCGTTAGAGCAGTGAGACTACTTATCATCGATGGTTGAAACTGGCATCGATAAAATCAACTATCGGCGGGCCGACTTCGCTGGAAGACCAGAGGTATTCGTGACCGGGAATCTCGATTGCGCGGGCGAAATTCATCGCCCGGTGTCCGATTTTTGCCTGGAGCCACCTGAACGGAGCTTTGATAACCGCCGCCGCTATCGCTCTGATATCCCCGTCGGCGAGCTTATCTTTCCCGTTATTGTCCAGGACAAGAATGCGATTTGAGGTGTAGTTCTGGTACCACCGGGGTACCCCGGCCACAATGGCATCCACGCCGGGCCTGTCGGCCAGCCCTTTCATCGCCCTTTCGGTAAGCCCTCCTCCGTTGGAAAAGCCCGCGATAATGACCCGTTTGCCGGGAAAGCTAGCCAGGATAAACTGCACTTCGTTGGCCATGGCTTCCGAAGAATACTTGAAGGATTCCAGGTAGTCTTTGATGTCCTCTATTTTTCCTGCCAGCCCACGGGGAGTCCGAACGAACGGGATTATCACCGAGCTATACCCGAGTTGACTTAAAGAATCCTGGATACCGGCCAGCACCGGAGTAAAATCGGTGGCCTGTCCTAGCGGAGTGTTTCCCCAGCCCCCGGAGTTGAAAACAATGACCACATCCTTGGGGGCTGATAGGTCACGCAACATCTGTTCACGCGCGGCGCCTGGCTCTACATCCTGTTTTAGCAAGATGACCCACAGCGTAAAGCCGACGAGCAGCACACCCAGGAAGATAATCAGCACTTTCCATATTGTCTTCATCGATATTATTATATCATTGCGGTCTTCCCTACGTTTGGACGGGTCCTCCCACTGGCGGCGCCATTAAATAATTGGTAAACGGGGTATAATTGTGATGAAAGGAATACGCAGAGACCTTCTTTTTTGGTTATCATCCTGACGTAAACGACGGTTAATAATGAGTCTAGCAGAACAGGTTTTATCGTTCGCCGGCACTTTTAATGTCTGGCTGGTACTTTCGATTTTTATTATGCTCACCCTGGGTGAGTTCGGCACTTCTATTCCCTACGTCATGGAAACAATATGGATACTGGTGGGATATCACGTCACTATCGGCTCGTTTTCTGTCTTTCACCTGGTGCTACTCTGGCTGGTAGCGGTGACCTCCAGGACGTTGGGGGCGGTGGCGCTTTACTATGTTGCCGGACTCGGCCGGGGACCGATAATGAAGCTATATAATCGATTTTTCGGTAAGGTCATCGCGGAAAGGCTATCGGGAACCGGTACCACCGCCAGCCTGCCGGCGAGGCTGCTGCGCCGGATAAACCTGCTATCACCGTATTCTGTGGCGTTCGGCCGGCTGATATGGCTAAGGGTTCCGCTAACGATTCTTTTAAGTATGCGGCGGCAACTGTTATTGCTTGTCGAGGCGGTCGTGCTTTTTAGCCTCATCTGGGATGCAACCTACATCTTAATCGGCATTATCGGCGGCAATATCAAAGTGAATTCCACTGACGTGATTTTGTACTCTCTGGGCGGCCTGACCTTCCTCTACGCGATGGCCTTTGTTATCCGCCGCCTATCGGGCTGGTGGCTGTCCAGGCATCAATAAACGGGTGGGACTGGTTTAACGTTATAACACCAGCATCGCGTCACCGAAGCTGTAAAAGCGGTAGCGCCGGTCTATGGCCTCACGATAGGCTTTATCAATCAGCTCTTTGCCCGCGAAAGAGGTCACCAGCATGAGCAGGGTCGACCGGGGGAGATGGAAGTTGGTAATAAGCCCATCCACCACGCAGAAACGGTGACCGGGAAGGATAAACAGGTCGACCCAGCCCTGAAATGGCCCGATGCCTGGAGACTGGCTGGAGCGCGCCGCGTGCTCCATGAGCCTGGCCGCGGTCGTGCCGACGCAAATAACGCGGCGCCCTTCTTCCTTCGCCCGCGATAGCTCATCTGCTGTTCGGCTGTCGAGTATACCGTATTCACGGTAGATGGTGTGCTCACGGGGGTCATCCTCCGTGACCGGCCGGAAAGTATCCAGGCCGATGTGCAGTGTTACAAAAAGAATCCGGACTCCCCTCTTTTCAATATCCGCCAGAAGCGCCGGGGTGAAGTGCAGGCCGGCAGTCGGCGCGGCCACGCTGCCGATGGCGCGCGCATAGACTGTCTGGTAGCGTTCTTTATCTGCCAGGGGCTCATGGATATAGGGAGGCAGCGGCACTTCCCCCGCTGACATCAGGCGGGACTCATCGCGAAACCGCACTATCCTGATGCCGTCTTCGCCGGTGCCGATAATTTCGGCATGAATCGCTGTTTCCGCCTCGCCGCCCGATGGTGAAGCGCTGGCGATTTCCATCATCGCGCCGGGTTTTAGACGGCGGGCGGGTCTGGTCAGCGCTTCCCAGACATTCGGTTCCCGGCGCCGTAGCAGTAGAATTTCCACCTTGCCGCCGCTGACCTCCCTTTTACCTGTCAGCCTGGCCGGTATGACGCGGCTGTCGTTAAAGACCATGACATCGCCCGGGCGCAGATAGTTGCCTATTTCAAAGAACTTACGGTGCTCCAGAGCGCCCGTCGCCCTGTCCAGCGCCATCAGCCGGGAATGGTCTCTCGGCTCGATGGGGCTTTGAGCGATAAGCTCCGGCGGCAACACATAGTCGAAATCGCTCGTCTTCATGGTGTTTTCCCGTCACGCTATTACCACTATACCGTCTGAAGGAAAGAAAGGCAATTTATCACGAGTAAGTGTCAAGCCCGTAACTTGATAAATTTATCGTGTGATAGTATAGTTAAAGATATGCCTGTTTTAGCTATGGAAAATGAAAAGTTAGCCTTAAAACCTGGCGCTTACCGGCTATTACATAAAATCATCCGACTTCTCGCCGCGGAAAATATTGCGGCTTATCTCGTCGGCGGGTTCGTGCGGGACCTGGCGCTTAATCGCGATACGGCCGATATCGATATCGCCGTCGGCGCCGACGCGCGGGATACCGCCCGGAAAATCGCCGCCGCTCTCGGCGGTAAATATGTCTCCCTGGACGAAGAAAACGGCGTGGCCAGGGTGATTATCCCCGACGAAACATGGCACCTCGATTTTACCACTCTCCACGGCGATATCGAGGACGACCTGTTCCGACGTGACTTTACGATTAACGCCATGGCGCTGCCGCTGGATAGTAATATCAAAGCTAGTATCAATGCAACCAGACTCATCGACCCGTATTCTGGTCTGGAAGACCTGCGCCGCCGTATTTTAAGGGTTGTCAACCCCGGCGTCTTTGCCGCTGATGCCGTCCGTCTGCTGCGGGCAGTGCGCATCGCCGCCGAACTGGGACTATGTATCGAGCGCCTGACGGAAATACGTCTGCGCCAGTGCAGCCGTCTCATTTCCACCGTCGCCGGTGAGAGGGTCCGGGAAGAGCTGCTGCGGCTGCTCGCTTTACCCGGCGCCGGGCACAGACTGACCTATCTTGACGAGCTGGGACTGCTCACCGCCGTCATTCCGGAACTGGAACAGTCCCGGGGCGCGAGCCAGCCCCGGCCGCATGTCTGGGATGTCTTAACCCACTCGATAAATATGGTGAGCGCCGTAGAGTTCCTGCTCCGGCAAGGGAGCTGGGAATATGCCGCTGAAACCATACTGGCATCCGTGCCCTGGCCGGAGAAATTGAGCCGGCACTTCGAGGAAGAGATTGGACACGGCAGCACACGCAAGACTCTGCTCAAGCTGGCGGCGCTGCTCCATGACATCGCCAAACCGGACACAAAAGCTACCGATGCCGAAGGACGGACGCGTTTCCTCGGGCACCCCCAGGCAGGCGCCTCTGCCGCCGCCTCGGTGATGACGAGGCTGCGCTTCAGCAACCGTGAGATACAGCACATCGAGCTGCTCATTAAATATCACCTCCGACCGACACAGATGAGCCACGAAGGCACCCCCACCCGGCGGGCCATCTACCGCTATTTCCGCGACACCAGCGAGACGGGCATCGACCTGCTTTTCCTGTCATTGGCTGACCACCTGGCCGCGCGGGGCGCCACCCTCGACCCGCGGCAGTGGGAGGAACATACCCAGATAACCCGGGACGTGCTGGCCAGGCATGAAGAGGAAGCAAATATACCGAAACAGGTCGGCCTGGTCGATGGACATGACATTATTAACGCTTTCCGGCTAACCCCGGGACCGCAGATTGGCAAGCTCCTGGAAGCGGTGCGCGAAGCGCAGGCCGCCGGAGAAGTGACCGATAGACAGCAGGCCCTGCTTTACATCGAGCGCTTTCTCGCGCAAGATGATACTTCTGGAACGAATCTAATTAAGGAATAAATATGGCACGACGAAACGGAATAGTATTTCTCATCATCCTGGTTATTTTTGCGTTGACGCTGATAGTTATACTGCCTATCGATTCGACAAGATTAGGCCGGAAAGGTCTGCGCCTCGGTCTCGACCTCGTCGGCGGCGTCGAACTTACTTACAAAGCAAACTTCTCGGACAACGTCTCTACCAGCGAACAATCAGCTGCCATGAACCGGGTATTGTTGACAGTGACAAAGCGTATCGATACTTTCGGTATCGTTCAGCCGGTAGTCCAGAGAGTCGGGTCGAACGAAATCGATGTACAGCTGCCCGGATTCACCGATAAAGTAGCCGCCCAGAAACTTGTTGAGCAGACAGGCTTCCTGGAGTTCCGGGTGGTGGAAAAGAATAGCGCCGGCAACGTGGTCTACTTGAGCAACTATTTGAGCGCTAACGCGACAGACTTCTTCGATACTAAAGAAACGGGCAACCGCATCTTTGTCGGTCCCGAAGACTCTTCCGGCACTTCGCCGGCCGTCACGTTTTTGACTAAAGACACCACCGGGCTCCATTTTACTGACCCCAACGGCAATCCTATCACCACCGCTAACCTGACGAAGTATTCTTCCAGCCCGTCATGGATTGCCGCGCGCGGCGATGACGGCACATCGCTTACCGGCGCTCTTCTTTCCGATGCCCAGCCCAATTTAAGTAATAGTACTACAGGTTCCCAGCCCGTGGTAAACATCAAGTGGAACTCCGAGGGCGAAGTCATCTTCAACCAGATGGCCGCCCGGATTTATGACCCGCAGGGAGACCAGGGGCCCCCTAACCTCGCGCATGATCTGGGTATATTCCTGGATAGTAACCTTCTATCGGCACCCAAGGTTAATAACTCAAGTTATGCGAACGGCGCAGCGGTAATTCAGGGCAATTTCACCATGAAATCCGCCACCGAGCTGGCCAACCTGCTTAAATCGGGCGCGCTGCCGGTCAAGCTCACCTTCCTCAACTCTTATGATGTCTCCGCCACTCTCGGTGCTTTATTTTCTAAAATGGTCGTTAAAGCCGGGATTATCGGCGTGCTCCTGGTTATGGCGTTCATGATTGCTTATTACCGCCTGCCGGGTCTGCTGGCCAGCCTGGCGCTTATCTTTTACGGTTCACTGTGTTTGACGGTGTTCAAGCTCTTGCCGGTGACGCTGGACCTCGGGGCGCTTGGTGGATTCATAGCCTCCCTGGGCATGGCCGTGGACGCTAATGTGCTCATCTTCGAGAGGATGAGAGAGGAATTCCGCACGGGACGGACGCTGGGCGCCGCCATCGATGCCGGTTTCCACCGCGCCTGGTCAGCCATCCGGGATAGCAATCTGACCACGATCCTCGCCTGCGTCATCCTCTACTGGCTCGGCACAACATCCGCCATAGCCAGCTCCGCCGTGAAAGGCTTTTCCCTGACGCTGGCTATCGGCGTACTCTTGAGCATGTTTACGGCCATAACCGTGACCCGCACTTTGCTGCGACTGTTCATTAACAGCTCACTGGCCAACCAACCGGGGCTATTTACGGTGAGCGGAGGCAAAAAATAAATGAATATCGTCGGTAAAAGATACTGGTTTTTCCTCATTTCTGGGGTGCTTATTATCGCCGCGATTGTTTCGCTGGCTACTTTCGGGCTTAAGTCCGGCATCGAGTTCAGCGCCGGCGTGAGGCTGACCATCAGGTTCGATAAACCGGTGGACTACAGCGCGTTCCAGCAGGAAATATCTAAACTGGGATACTCCGACGCCATTATACAGAGTGTCGGTAATAGCCAGTTCATCGTCCGCCTCAAGCAAATAACCGATGCGCAGACCGCCGACCTGCAAACGGCGCTTACCACCGCTTTCGGCAACCTGGCCTTACAATCGCAAGAAACAACGCCCGGCGCGGTAGCCAACACTCCGCGTAACGCCGCCATTGCCGTGGGCGTCGCGCTGGTAGGTATACTCATTTATGTTACCATCGCCTTCCGCAAAATGCCGCAGCCTTTCCGCTTTGGCGTTTGCTCGGTCATCGCGCTATTTCATGACGTACTGGTGACGGCGGGGCTTTTCTCCCTTTTCGGCGCTATTCTGGGCTGGGAGATTAACCTGATGTTCATCACCGGTGTCCTGACCATCATCGGCTACAGCATCAATAACACCATCGTGGTGTTTGATAGAATACGCGAGAATGAAACCAAAGGCATCAGCAACGACTTCGAGTTTATCGTGAACAGCAGCGTGGTGGAAACGCTGGGGCGTTCTTTCAATACCAGCATCACTGTGCTGATTACTACGCTGGCGCTGCTGCTCTTCGTGGGTACGACCATTCAGAATTTTGCTATCGTTTTACTTATAGGTAATATCGTTGGCACCTACGACTCCGTGTTTGTGGCGCCCGGGCTGCTGGTGGTCTGGGACAAGGGTGAGTGGGGCCGGTTCATCGGGCAGAAAGCAACGCCCGCTGTCGCCAAGGGCAGGTAACGGCTGTGTCTTCGCGTAAAACCAGGGCCGCGGCCATATCTATCATCTCCAATAGCACGCTGATACTGCTGAAGATAGTGGCGGGACTCATTACCGGGAGTATCAGTCTCATCGCCGAAGCCATCCACAGCCTGATGGACCTGGCCGCCGCTATTGTCGCCTTTTTCAGCGTCCGCATCTCCGATAAACCCGCCGACCGGGAACACCCCTTCGGCCACGGCAAAGCCGAGAACATCAGCGCCGTCGTCGAGGCTATTCTGATATTCGTGGCCGCCGGGATAATCATTTATCAAGCCGTTCAAAGAATCATCAAAGGTGAAACGCTGGAGCTGCTGGAGATTGGTATCGGGATAATGGCGATTTCCATAGTCGTCAATATCGTCGTTTCCCGGTATTTACGAAAAGTTTCGCGCGAGACGGATTCCTTGGCCCTCGAAGCCGATGCCGCCCACCTTACCACGGACGTTTTTACCATGGCAGGGGTCTTCGTGGGACTCGTTATCGTCAGGGTGGCCCACCTGGCCGGGTTCAATCTCAATATCCTCGACCCCATTGTTGCCATGTTAGTCTCTTTGCTGGTTATCAGAACGTCATTTTTGCTCACGACCAAATCATTCGGAGGTCTTGTCGACGTAAAGCTGCCGGAGGAAGAAGAAACCGCTATCAAAGCGGCTATCACCGAGCACTTCGGCGGTGAGGTGGTCAGTTTTCACCGACTTCGTACGCGTAAAGCCGGCAGCCAGCGCTATATCGACCTGCACCTAGTCATGCCCCGGCAAATCAGCATCGAAGAAGCCCACAGAATGTGCGACCACCTGGAAAAAGACATGCGCACCCGCCTTCGCCACACAGATGTCACCATACATGTAGAACCCTGCAATGGCCAGTGCGATGGGTGCGACCTGGTCACGTGCGACTGGAAAGAGCCTAAGGACTGACCAGACAGTGCGTCTTTTTAATGGCGGCTACTAAAGAATCAATATCCGGGGGAAAATGGTGCGGCGGCGGCCCCAGCGGGTCTTCGATTTCCATTTCTCCGAGAAGGACATCAAAAGTGGCCTTGACCGAGTACGCCAGGGCTTCGAGATTATAGCCCCCCTCCAGCGCCAGCACGAGCCTGCCCCCGCAAAGCTCATCAGCCAGCGCTTTAATAGTACTTACCATCCAGGCGAAGCCTTTTACCGTAACCTGCATCTCCGCCAGTCCATCCGCCCAGTGGGGGTCGTAACCCGCCGAGACCAATATTAGGCCGGGATGGAAACGCTTTACCACCGGTATGATGATTTGCTCGAAGACCCTTTGATATTCGGCGTCACCGCAGCCGCGGGGTAGCGGGATATTCACCTTGGTGCCGGCGGCCTGCCCGCGGCCCGTTTCCCCGATTCCGCCCGAGCCGGGATAGTGCGGGTACTGGTGTGTCGATACATAGAGGACGGCGGGGTCATTAACGAAGGCTTCCTGGGTGCCGTTCCCGTGATGCACATCGAAGTCGATAACAGCCACTCGCTTGAGGCCGTGCTTTTTCAGGGCATAGCTGGCCGCGATGGCCACGTTATTGAAGATGCAAAAGCCCATGGCCTGCCCGGGTGTAGCATGGTGCCCCGGCGGCCTGACCAGGGCGAATACGGCGTTCGCTTCCGCCGCCATGACCGCATCCACCGCCCGGATTACCCCTCCCGCCGCGCAAAGTGCCGCGTCGTAGGAGCCGGGGGACATAATGGTCTCGCTATCAAAATAACCCCCACCCGCCTGCCCGATTTCCCTGATACGGGCGATATAGGCCTCGTGGTGAACTAAGGCCAGCTCTTTTTCGGTGGCGGGGCGCGGTTCGATGAGCGCCAGCCGCTCTTTGAGGCTGGACGACCCCAGCAGGGACATGATTGCCTCAAGGCGCTGTGGGTTTTCCGGGTGCTCGCCGGTCTCATGCCGGAGATAGACAGGGTCGTAAACGTAGCCGACTTTCTTTTTCATTCCTACACGTAGGCGATGATGCCTTTCACGATGAACTGCCCGCCGAAGTAAAGGAGCGCCAGGCTCAAGACAATGAAGACCCACTCCTGCACCCGCTGTCCCCAGAACTTGTGTGTTTTGAAGATGGTGAAAGAGACCAGGGACAGCCAGACGAGGTCGCACATCCAGTGCACGATAACGAAGAAAGGCAGCCCCCAGTTACCGACCGCTTTTAGGAAATTCATTAAAAGCAGGCCCCCCACCGTTACCCACCACACCAGGAAAAAAGGGTTGAGGCTGCTCATCAGGATGCCGGCCGTAAAAGCGTTATAGTTGGTATCCTTCCCTTCGCTCACGATTTTTCGGCGGGTGCGGAACATATCGAGGCCCATCCACACAATCATGCCTCCGCCGGCCACGCTTAAAATTAACTGCAACATACTGTTCTGTAAAAAATGCGCCACGCCGAAATAGATGAGCAGTATCAGCGGCACCTCGACGACGGCGTGTCCCGCCGCGACCTGCACGCCCGCCCACGGCGATTTAAGGCTCTTGGCGAGGGTGACGGTGAACATCGGCCCCGGCGCCATCACGCCGGATAAAGAAGTGACGATTACCGTGCCCAGAGCAGCCAGCATACAAAACCCCTGAAAGATGAGTTACCCGTATTATTATAGCATCTGGGCATGTTTTTTATCTTGCGGATTTAATAAATTGCCATTAGCGCGCAGGCGGAAATCCGAAGGGGAAAAAGGGGGGGCGGCGGCTTGAGTTAGCTTTGTTATTGCTCTATACTAAAGCCAAAGGAGCTTAAAATTATGTCACTCGACCTGACCAAAGTAGCGGCCCAGGTGGGCGAGATGATAGCCGGCCTCAAGGACAGCCGCGCGGAAAGAGACCGGCGCTTACATTTCGCCCTTGAGACTCTCGGCAGCCCGGCCATCGACCTCGACGCTTTAAAGAAGAAAGTCAAGGCCGGCAAAACGACTTGGCTGGTGGCCGAACTCACGGAAGGGCTGAATAAGCGCTATCCCGCGCCGTCCACCCCTGCTGATTTTACCGTCCTCGCCACGGACGGCTCGCATATCGATGTCGACCGCCACCGCGCGGCGCGCTGCTACCTGATAAACATCGGCGCGGTGGCTATCAGCTACGGCAGCCAGCCGGAGGCTTCTTTATCGAGTAATCCCCGTCTTTACTCCGATGACAAAGACCTAGCCATCTCCGCGCCGGGCGGCGGGCGCGAGCAGATAATCGAAGGGGCGCTGCTCGGGGCAAAGCGCTCCGTCGAGGAGTGCCGCCGTCTGGCCAGTTTAGCCGCCACCCTGCCCATGAATGGCTCCGCCCTGGCTTTGCTCGACGGCACGCTTATATTGTGGGGGCTGGAGGCCTATCCAGATTTCGTCCGCGACGCCCTGGTCGCCGGCGGACTGCTGCCCTGCCTGGACGCGATGAAGAAGCTCAACAATGGCCGTAAACTGGCGCTGGCCAGCTACATCAGCTTCCCGCGCAGCACGGACGTGGTAAACGTTTTACGCGTGGCCGTCTGCCCTAACGACATTCCCGACTGCGACAAACAGTGCCCCAAAGATAGAGCCTGTGACGGCCTGGCCGGCGTACGCGACCGCGATATCTTTACGGAACTGCTGGATAACCGTGAACGCTCGGCGCTGTTCATCAGCCCGTCGAAAATAGTTAAAGAGCTTTACGGCGAGCACCAGATATATTTCTTTTACCTCAAGTCCGGCGAGGAGATAGCGCGAGTCGAGGTGCCGCAGTGGGTGGCCGAAAATGAAGATTTGCTCAATCTCACCCACAGCCTTGTTTTAGACCAGTGCCGGCGCGGCCACGGCTACCCGGTAGCGCTCTCCGAGGCCCACGAGCAGGCGGTGGTCACCGGTGCGGATAGAGAAAACTTCCAGGAACTGATAGAATCAACACTGATAGAAGAACATCTGCCTAATCCTTCCTCCGGAAAAAGCTTCAGTAAAAGGACGAGGTGGGTTTGAGAATAACTTAAAACTCAAAGGTTAAAAGTCAAAACTACATGGATACAAAATGAAAAAAATCCTTCTTATCAGTCTAGTTCTTGTTACGATTTTGTTTGGCGCCTGCATCGTCGGGAAAAATCCGACTAACCCAAATACGTTGCCGCCCTCGCCGACGCCGATTGAAATTACCGCCGTCCAGCTTTACAAAGAATATAAAAACAATCAAACGGCGGCAGACAAGAAGTATAAAGGGAAGGAGTTTACCGTTTCCGGAGCGGTACAGGAAATAGGCAAAGACCAGTCTGGAACACCGTATTTGCTCTTGGCCGCCGGAGAAAATATGACCAATGGAATCTATTGTACTTTCCCCGATAATTATGACACGATATTAGCCAGGTTGAATATAGGACAAAACGTCGGTATCACCGGAGTAGGCGTGGGATTCAAGGATGGAAATGTGCTGTTGGACTCGACGCACTAGGAGAAACAAATGAATAAAGGGCTGCTCGCGGGCATTATTGTTCTCGCACTGGCGCTGGTGGGCACCGTTATTTACGGGATGGGAGTTATCAAAGATAAAAACACCCTGTCCACCGAATTGCAATCGGTTAAAAGCGAACTGGCTTCCGCGCAGGGGGAGCTTACCTCCACGAAGCAATCGATGACTTCAACTAAAGCAGAACTCGACTCTACCAGGGCTACGCTTACCTCGACACAATCAGAACTCACCGCCACTAGAGACACGCTTACTTCAACGCAGTCACAGCTTTACACCACCAACCAGACGCTCGCGTCAAAGCTCGTCGAGCTCAACTCCGCTAACGATAAATATGCTTCCGCGCAAAAGTCCTTGACGACCGCCCAGGATACGCTGACGACTACCCAGAAAAAGCTGGCCGCGGCGCAGGACACATTAAACGGATTGGGCATAACCGTGGCCTCCAGCGTGGAATGTTATGATATTAAACTTACCGATAACCAGACCGCCAGGAATCCTACCTGGAAGGAGCTGAAGGACTTCCTCGCTAAAGACAAGACCGAAAATCACGCTTACATCGCCAATGAATACGATTGTTCGCAGTTTTCCCGCGACCTCCACAATAACGCCGAAGCGGCGGGAATCCGGACATCCGAGGTGCAGGTATATTTCAAAAACGAAAATGTGGGCCATGCCCTTGACGCGTGCCTGACGACCGATTACGGCCTGATATATGTAGATTGCACCGGAGCACCCGATAAAATAGACTATGTTAAAGTTAATAAAGTATTTAAGGGCGTGCAGGTGGACTGGATGGTCAGCGCTGCCAATGCCCGAAATGACGTCTGGTGGGACTCACAGAATATGTATTATTACCTGAAATCCAGCACGGGCGGGCAATTGGTAACGTCACAGATTAGAATTTTCTGGTAAATAGTCAGATTATTTTTCAAATAGGGAGGTAACGATGGGCAGTAAAGGCAGAAAGAACGTCAAGAAACCCAAGCAGAACAAGGGCAAGGGACAGGCCGCACCTGATACCAAGAAGAAATAAGGGGTGAATTCAGGTAAAACCCTTCTTCATTTCCCCCTTCCCCTGCGAGGGGAAGGGGGATTAAGGGGGATGGAGTCCTTAAAAACTCATTCCCCCTCTCCTGCGGAACGCCTCGCCAGGAGAGGGGGACACAGGGGGTGAGGTTTATTATTAAGCAAGCGCGAGACAAAATCGCGGAAATTATCGAAGCTTCAACGGCGCAGTTTATCGCCCAGAGCTATGAGCTTTATGAGCTGCCGCCTCTCGGCAGCCTCGTGAAAACCGGCGATATTTACGGAATCGTTTGCCATGCCGAGACTGCCGGCATTGAGCCGGGACGCCGTCCTATCGCGCGCGGTAGGGATGAAGCCTCGGAAGAAGCCGTCTATCAGTCCAGCCCGCAGTTAGCCAAGCTCTTGCGCAGCGAGTTCACCGCGGTGGTGGCGGGGTATAAAAACGGGGGGAAATATTACCATTATTTGCCTCCCCAGCCCGCCCGCATTCATGCCTTCATATACTTATGTCAACCCGATGAGGTCAAGGAGTTCAGCCAGTCTTTCGGCTTTCTCAATATTTTAGTCAACGCCTCCCTGCCTGTCCCTAACGGGGAAGTCATCGCCGCGGTGCTAAGGCAGATGAGCCGGGCGCATGAGGACAGCCGCTCTTTCCTGGTGGGGGCGGGGAAAGAATTGGCGAACCTACTAAGCGCGGATTTCCTGCGATTGAAAAACATCCTGGGGAGGCTCCAATGACGGATAAGCTCGGCATCGTGACGACAGCCTCGCTGGAAAAAGGCGTCGATGTACGCCTGGATGTCCCCGTCTCGGTGGAGGACATGGTGGTGGGACGCTATGTCACCATCGAGGGGCAGAAACGCCGCTTTTTCGGGATGATTACAGATGTCAGGCTGGGCGTCACCGATGAGCGCCTCGCCGTTTCCCCGCCCGATGTCAACGACCCCTTTATCGCCGAGGTCTTGAACGGCACGAGCACTTTCGGGCAGATACACGTCACTCCTATGTTGACCATCGGCGGCGACGCCAAAAGCTTGCTGGAAGGCCCCCAGCCGGTAAAGACCATTCCCGCGCACTTTTGCCCGGTCAACCTGGCCTCCGAGCGGGACATGGAGCTTGTCTTCGGGAAGGAAGACCCGCAGCGCTTTCACATCGGCAACCCGCTGGACATGGAGACCAAGCTCTGCCTCAACCTGGTGGAGTTCGTCAAGCGCTCCAACGGCATCTTCGGTAAGAGCGGCACCGGCAAGACTTTCCTGACACGTATCCTGCTCATCGGAATGTTGCAAAAAAGCAAGGCCGTTAATTTGATTTTCGATATGCACAACGAGTACGGCTGGCAGGGCACGTCCGAAAGCGGCCCGGCGGTCAAAGGCTTAAAACAGCTTTTCCAGTCTAAAGTCGCCGTCTTTACCCTCGATGAAGAAAACTCGCGGCGGCGCGGCGTCAGCACCGACTTCGTGGTGAAAATCGGCTACGATGAAATCGAGCCGGAGGACATCGTCCTGCTGCGCCAGACGCTCAACCTCACCGAGCCCGCCGTGGAAGCCGTCTACCAGCTAAGGCGGCGCTTCGGGAAAAGCTGGATTCAAAACACGCTGGACATCGAAGGTGGGGAGGACACTAAAGAGCTTCTCGACTCCATGAGTATCCACGAGAGCACTTTCCAGAACCTCAAGCGCGGGCTGGGCACCATCCGGCGGCTGCCCTTCATCGAGCCGCATGCCCCCGTCGATGCCGTAAAAACTATCATCGAACATCTCGATAGGGATATCAACGTGGTGCTGGAGTTCGGGCGCTACCGGGATATCACCGCTTATGTTTTAGTCGCCAATATGCTGGCTCGGCGCATCTATATGCAATACCAGTCGCGCACGGAAAAGGCCATGGCCGAAGGCGCGGCACCACCCCACCCGCTGGTCATCACCATCGAAGAAGCGCATAAGTTCCTCAACCCCGAGGTGTCCGGGCAGACCATCTTCGGCACCATCGCCCGCGAAATGCGTAAATATAACGTCAGCCTGCTCGTCATCGACCAGCGTCCCAGCGGCATCGATAGCGAGGTGATGTCGCAGATGGGCACCAAGATAACCTGCCTCCTTGATAACGAGCGCGATATCGACGCCGTCCTGGCCGGAGTGTCGGGCAAGAATGAGCTTAAATCGGTGCTGGCCCGCCTGGCGCCCAAGCAGCAGGCGCTTATCTTCGGACACGCGGTGCCGATGCCGGTGGCCTTCCAGCCGCGGGAGTACGGCTCCGCCCAGTCTTATAAAGACCTGGTTTCTTCAGGCCGGCCCCGGACGGAAAAGGCGGATAAAGACATCGAAAAATTGTGGGAGTAGCAATGAGCGAGGATGCGAAAAAGAAAAAAATAGGCCTGGCGCTGGGCGGCGGGGCAGCGCGCGGCCTGGCGCACGTCGGCGTGCTGCGGGTGCTGCAAAAAGAGAAAATCCCCATTGATATGATTGCGGGCACCAGCGCCGGCGCCATCATCGGGGCGGCTTACGCGCGGCACCAGGATACCGAGCGTATGACGCATGATGCCCTGGACGCCAACTGGAGGAAAATGGCGCCCCTTATCGACCCCTCGCTGCCAAAATCAGGCTTTATCAAAGGTAAAAAAATCCGCGACCTGATTACGTCTTTCATCGGCGGGGAAGTCGATTTCAGCGACCTGAAAATACCTTTTGCCTGCGTCGCCACGGATATCGACACCGGCGAAGAGGTGGTCATCGATAGCGGTTCGGTGCCGGAAGCGCTACGCGCCAGCATCTCCATCCCGGGTATCTTTGCCGTGGTCAAGCATAAAGACCGATACGTGGTGGATGGCGGCCTGACAACCCCGGTACCGGTGGAAGTGGTCCGGCGGATGGGCGCCGACTTCATTATCGCGGTGAATGTTAACCCTGACGTGACCGGCCGCATGGGGAAAACCTACCGGCAGCGCATCGAAGCCCACAAAGAGCCCAATATTTTCCAGGTAATGATGCAGTCCATCTACATCACCACCTATGCCGTGGCACAATACGCCCTGGAGAAGGCCGATATCGTCATCGAACCCGACCTTACCAACTTCGGCGCCGGGGATTTCAACAAAGCGCCGGAAATGATTACACGGGGCCTGGAGGCGGCGCAAAAGGCGATACCGGAGATAAAAAGGGGGTTAGGGGGATAGATCAATACCAGTATTAGTTTATTTCGGCCAGTTTCTTTTCCAGTTCAATATTGCTGGGCTCCACTAATACAGACCCGTCCGGGAAAATGATTGTGGGGACGCTCTGGTAACCGTGGTTCACTTCCAATACATATTCCAGCGCCTTCTCATCGTTCTCGATGTCAACCCAGGTAAAGGGAACGTTATGCCGGCTCAACACCTGCTTGGCCCGCGCGCAATCGGGGCACCATTTCGTGCCGTAAACCTTAATTTGTTCCATTTCCTGCTTCACTCCACGAACCGTATCTAATTCCATTATAGCAGATGTTCACCTGTGGCCTTAGAGAGAATTTACCGCCTTCTCGATACGTTCCAGAGCTTCCCGGAGAATCGTCCGGGGACAGGCGATATTCATCCTCTGGAATCCGGAACCCCCGGCACCGAACATAAAACCGTCATCGAAGCCCACCCTGGCCTGCTCGCGCATGAATTTCTGGAGCGATAAATCGTCCAACCCTAACGCGCGGCAGTCCAGCCAGAGGAGATAGGTACCCTGCGGCTCGATGACTTTAATTTCAGGAATTCGCTCTTTAAAAAAAGTCATGGTAATATCCAGGTTGCCCTGAAGATAGTCTAATAGCTGCTCCAGCCATTCATCCCCGTAACGGTAAGCGGCCTCCATGGCAGTCAGGCCGAAGAGGTTTATGCCGGGGACCATACCGGCCCGGGCATCGTTGAAGCTATCTCGGAGCTTCTGGTTGGGGATAATAATCGAAGAAGCCTCCAGTCCGGGGAGATTGAAGGTCTTGCTGGGCGCCATGCAGACGATGCTGTTCTGGGCGAAATTTTCCGAAATTGAAGCGAAAGGGGTATAATAGAAACCCTTATAAAGAAGCTCGCAGTGGATTTCATCGGAAACAACGACACCCCTATGGCCGACGACGATTTCTCCCATACGCTTAAGCTCTTCCCGGCTCCAGAGACGCCCAATCGGGTTCTGGGGATTGCAGAGAATCATAGCCTTGACGCGGCTGTGAGCGACGCGCATACCGGCCCGGGGCTGGAATTTACTTTCCAGGTCAGCATAGTCCATCTCATAGCGCCCGCGGGTCAGCTTTAACCGGTTATGAGCTATCTGGCAACCGCTGCCGGTAACCACCCCGAAAAAGGGATAATAAACGGGCTCCTGCAATATGATTTCGTCGCCGGGGTGCGTCAGAGCCCTGACAGCGATATTCAAGGCAGGGATGATGCCGGGGGTAAAGACCACCCATTCCGGCTCAATCTTCCAGTTAAACTTGCGCTTCATGCGGTCGACCACCGCCTCCGTCAAAGATAGGGAAGGCATGGTATAACCGTAAAAAGGGTGCCTCGCCCTATTGCGTAACGCCTTCACGATGGGCTCCGCCGCCGGGAAGTCCATATCCGCCACCCACATCGGAATCACGTCCTCCCGCCCGAAGATGGTCTTTACGGCGTCCCACTTAGCGCAATCGGTATTGCTGCGGTCACACACCATATCAAAATCGTACTTCACGCGAGCACCTCCATACTTAGACCATTTTACACACGAAGCGTCCGGTAACACAAAATCGTTTGTCTTCACACGGGTGTCAGGCTATAATTACTACCAGATGCACTGGGTTTATTATTTCGGCCGGGTTGTCATACGCGTAGTCGTGTTCCCTTTTGGCAGTTGGGAGGTCAAGGGGCGGGAAAACATCCCTGATAGTGGGCCTTTTCTTATCGCCTGCAACCACCTACACATCGCCGACCCGCCTATCGTCGCCGCCAGCCTGCCTTTAAAAAGCGTTTTCATGGCCAAAGAAGAGCTCTGGCATAACGGGTGGTCGCGTTTCTGGGTGGAGAACTTCGGCGCTTTCCCCGTCAGCCGGGGCGGCATGACCAGAGAAGCCATCCGCCGCGCGGAAGACTGGCTGAAAAAAGGCGTTTCTCTGATTATGTTCCCGGAGGGCGGGAGGAGCAAAAGCGCCCGGATGCAGCCAGCGCTGCCCGGCGCCGCGCTCATTGCCATACGCACGGGTGTGCCTATCCTGCCGGTGAGCATCAGAGGCACGGAAAAATTTAGAAAGCTAAAGTGGAGCTTTTTTCACCATCCTAAAGTGACGGTCACCATCGGTAAGCCGTTTAATCCCTCTTTTACTGAAGGCAGACCGCCTAAAGAACAACGGCAGCTGCTGATGAAGGAAATGATGGGGAAAATCGCCGCCCTTCTGCCGCCGGAGTACCGCGGCGTCTACGGCGGAGGCGAAAATGCCTGAAATCGAAAAGGCCGGCAAGACAGGGTTCTGCTTCGGCGTAAGGCGGGCCGTCAACATCCTGGAGAAGGTCGCCCGCGAGCGGGGCGGGGTGGAGACGCTGGGGGCGGTCGTGCACAACCAGCAGGTGCTGCACAAGCTGTCCGAGTTGGGCGTCTGCGTGGTGAAAGACAGCGCCGACATCAAAGGCGACACTATCATTACCTCTTCGCATGGCGTGAGCCCTGACTTGGAAGAAAGTCTGCGCGCCCGCAATCTAAATATCGTCAGCACCACCTGCCACGATGTACGCCGCGCCCAGGTCGCCGCGCAAAAGCTGGCCGATTCCGACTTCTTCGTGATTGTTTTCGGCGATGCCAACCATCCTGAAGTCAAAGGCATCCTGGGCTGGGCGAAGGGGAAGGGCATCGCCACCACAGATGAAAAAGTCATCGCCGCGCTCGACCCCCTGCCGCGCAAGCTGGGTATCCTGTCACAGACGACCGAGGTGCCCGCCCATTTCGCCGAGTTCGTCAAAAAGATAATCGACCTCGCCCTGACGAAAAACTCCGAGATACGCATCATCGATACCATTTGCCACGACCTGCGGGAAAGGCAGGCCACTGCTTTAGAGCTGGCCCACCGCGCTGACCTCATGCTGGTGGTGGGGGGACGCTCCAGCGCCAACACCAACCGCATCGCCGAGCTGTGCGCCAAAGTCACCGAGACACACCTTATCGAGACCGCCGCAGATATTAAGCCCGCCTGGCTCAAGGGCAAGCAGCACATCGGCGTCACCTCCGGCGCGTCTACGGCGGAAGAAACGGTAGAAGACGTGATGGAGAGGCTAGGGAAAATGGCATAATTACCCCATATTGACTTAAATACATGAGGATATTAAAATCTCAACTGAGAGGTGATAATTAAATGTTACCCCGCCCAAGAAATTATGAGATGTTTAGAGACCCGATCAAGATGATATTGAAAGATGCTAAGAAGCCTTTGACATGGACTGAAATCAGAGTAAAAGCAGGTTTTGAACAGAGAGTACCTAATCCTAGATGGGTGAAGTGGATGGAGGAAGATATAGGACTAATTCGAGAAAAAACTAAACAAGGCATCATATTGTGGAGGCTCGGATAATCCCTTATATCTTGCCTGGAGATATAGCATGAGTATTGTTGATGATATTCGCTCCCTTGCATTGCGTTATTCTAAAGAATTGAAAACGCAAATCTCCAATCGTGTAGAGGAAATGGAGAAGGATGATACATCCTATTATCTAATCTACACCGTTTTAGGTATTTCCAATGAAGAAGGCAAGCTAATAGATGTGTACCAAAACAAAGGTCGTTTTTTATATAAATATGCTGGTTCTTTCTTAGAAGATGCCGCGAAGTTATGTTTTAAATATAAGTTCCCAAATTCCAAATCCATGCGTATCCCAAACACTGAAGGCAGCCGGCCTAAAACTTTTGAGATAGATTGTGTTATTAGTCAAGAGGCGATAGAAGTTAAATGGCGTGATGCCACGACTGATGGTGACCATATTACTAAAGAACATACACGAATAAAGACTATAAGTGATGCTGGTTATACACCCATACGTGTTATGTTTTACTATCCGAATCGTGGGCAAGCAATGCGTATTCAGCAAACTATAGAGTCAATATATCGTGGGTTAAACGGCAAATATTATCATAGTGATGCAGCATGGGAATATATTAAAACTAAAACTACTATAGATTTGAAGGGTATTCTGGTAACTCTTGCTAAAGAGCGAGGCATTTCTAACAATGAAAAGTGAAGTATATATAGGCGATTGCCTAGAAATAATGAAAACATTCCCTGAAAGTAACATAGACTTTGTGTATCTTGACCCGCCATTTTTCACAGGTAAAACACAAGAACTAATGACTAGAGACCGAACAGTGCGATTTTCGTTCTCTGATGCTTGGAAAAGTGCTGATGATTATACAACCTTTCTTTACAATAGGCTTTTAGAGATCAAAAGGATATTAAAAGATACTGGCTCAATATTTTTCCATTGTGACCGTAATGCCTCACATATTGCTAGATTTTTACTTAATAACGTATTTGGCGAAAATATGTTCCAATCAGAGATTATATGGCAATATCGAAGATGGTCAAACGAACAAAAAAGGCTTCTACCTGCACATCAAAACATACTTTTCTATACTAAGTCTCAAAATTATAAATTTAATACGATATATTTGCCTTATTCGCCAGCAACAAATGTTGACCAAATACTTCAAAAGCGAGTTAGAGACAAACATCATAAATCTATCTATGCTATCAATGAAAATGGTGATACCATTTTTAATGGTCATAAAAAAGGTGTCCCTCTTGCGGATGTGTGGGATATACCATATTTAAATCCTAAAGCAAAAGAGAGAGTTGGTTACCCTACGCAAAAACCAATTCTGCTATTGGAGCGTATTATACAACTTGTTACTGACAAAAACGATACTATTTTAGACCCTTTTTGTGGTTCTGGCACAACTCTAGTCGCAGCAGAAATGTTAGAACGTAACTGTATTGGCATAGATATCTCCGAAGATGCTGTGCGTATCACGCAAGAGCGTTTGAAGTCACCATTGAAATCTAATTCGCATCTTATGGAATGTGGCAGAGATTCTTATAATAATGCCGATAAAGATGCGATGACATTTCTAACAGGAATAGATATCGTTCCTGTCCAAAGAAATAAAGGAATAGACGCCTTTTTAAGGGATGATTCTGTTTGTGGGTCTATTCCTATAAGAGTGCAAAGACAGAATGAAACTTTACCTCAAGCTGCTGAATATCTCCATAAGGCATCTATAACAAAACACGCCTCTTTAATGATTCTGGTCGCAACACATGAAGATATGGAATTGTTTGGTGATCATATATCAATACCACAAATGATAGTCGTCAACTCAACTGCAAAATCAATTAAAGATGCTATCCAACAATCAATATTAGTTCATTCGACTACTAGCATATAGTTGATATTCTTTATCATTCTTAATTTAAAATTGATACAATATCAATCCCCCTCGCCTTGACTCGAATTCAAGCACTCCGTATAATTTAAGCGGAATAAAACTAAGTCAATGATTGCCTCCAACCAGCTGCCTGCACCGAATTTATTAATTCTCATCCTGCGGAGAGAGGAATAGAAAATTGGACTACTTTTTAACCGAACAACAGAAGACGATTAAGAGCCTGGCCCGGCGCATCGCCGAGGAAAGAATCCTCCCCGTCCGGGCGGAGCTCGACGAGAAAGAGGAGTTCCCCTGGAATATTATGAAAGACCTGGCCGACGCCGATATGTTCCGCGTCTTCGTCCCGGAGGCGTACGAAGGGCTGGGCGGCGGCTGCCTGGAGCTGTGCCTGGTCACCGAGGAACTCTCCCGGGTATGCAGCGGCGTCGCCGTGAGCTATGCGGCCAGCGCTTTAGGCGTGATGACGGTGATGGAGTACGGCACAGAGGAGCAGAAGCGCAAGTATCTACCGGACATCGCCAGCGGCAAAAGGCTAGGCGCGTTCGCCATCACCGAGCCGATGGCTGGGAGCGACGCCGGCAACATCAAGACCACAGCGGAAAAGGTGGCGGGGGGCTACCTCCTCAACGGCACCAAGCAGTTCATCACCAACGGCGGTGAGGCTGAAATTTACACGATTATAGCTTTGACGGATAAGACTAAAGGCGCCCGCGGCGCCAGCGCCATCCTCGTCGAGAAAGGCACGCCGGGCTTTACCTTCGGCAAGAAAGAGAAAAAGATGGGTATACGCTCGTCGGCCACACGGGAGCTGGTCTTTAAAAACTGCCTTGTCCCGGAAGGCAACTTAATCGGCAAACCGGGACTGGGGTTCATCCAGGCCATGCGCCTTTTTGACCGCTCGCGGCCGGGCATCGGAGCGCAGGCGGTGGGCCTGGCCCAGGGCGCTTTAGAAGCCGCCGTGGACTACGCCCAGGAACGCATCCAGTTCAACCAGCCCATAATTACCCAGCCCGTCGTCCAGCAGATGCTGGCGGACATGGCCATCCAGACCGAGGCGGCGCGCGCTCTCGTCTACGCAGCAGCCAGGTATGTCGATAGCGGCGCCCGCAATGTCACCGAGGAATCGGCCATGGCCAAGGTCTTCGCCTCCGACGCCGCCATGAAAGTGACGGTGGACGCGGTGCAGATTTGCGGCGGCGCCGGCTACATGCGGGACTACCCCGTCGAGAAAATGATGCGCGACGCTAAAATCCTCCAGATTTACGAAGGCACCAACCAGATTCTGCGGAACGCCATCGCGGTGAACCTGCGCAAGAGAAGGGCCCGGACGGCATGAACGTCATCGTCTGCCTGAAACAGGTACCCGGCACCACCGAAGTGAAAATCGACCCGCAGACCAACACCCTTGTCCGGCAGGGCATCGAGAGCATCATCAACCCCTTCGATACCTATGCCATCGAAGAAGCGGTCAGGACCAAAGAGAAACACGGGGGCAAGGTCACGGTTATTACCATGGGGCCGCCCCAGGCGGAGGCGGCGCTACGCGAGGCTATTTCCCTGGGCGCCGACGAAGCAGTCTTGCTCTCCGACCGCGCCTTTGCCGGCGCGGACACCTGGGCTACCGCTTTCACCCTTTCACGCGCCGTGGTGAAGCTGGGACAGTACGACCTCATCATCTGCGGACGGCAGACCATCGACGGCGATACCGGGCAGGTGGGCCCGGAGCTGGCAGAGATGCTGGGCATCCCTTTCATCGCCTATGTCAGCCAGGTAGAAGAGATTAAAGACGGCAAACTGCGCGCGCGGCGGATGGTCGAGGAAGGCCATGAGGTCATCGAGGCCGGTCTGCCGGCTTTAATCACCGTCTCCAAAGAAATCAATATCCCCCGCCTGCCCTCGCTGCGGGGTATCACCCGCTCCAGGAGCGCCAAAATCACGGTATGGGGCGTGGCCGACCTCGGCGTGGAACCGGCCAACGTAGGGCTTTCAGGTTCATCCACGCAGGTAATCAAGATATTTTTCCCTCAAAGTGTCTGCCAGGCGGAGATAATCACCGGCACCCCGGAAAGCCAGGTCGAAAAGCTCCTGGAGAAACTTAAAGGCACCAACCTGGTCTAACATAAACTAAAAAAGGAATAAAAATGACTATCACCTGGATAGCGTTGATAATAATCGGTTATCTCCTCGGCTCGGTGCCGCTCTCTTATCTGGCCGGCAAAGCGCGGGGGATAGACTTAAGAAACCAGGGCACGCATCAGGTGGGGGGCGGCAACCTCTGGCGCCTGACATCCCGCAGGCTCGGCCTGCTCGTCGGCATCTTTGATTTTATCAAGGGTATTCTAATGGTTGTGATTGCCCGTCTCGTGGGGCTGGACGCCGGCCAGCAGCTTGTCGTAGGGCTGGCGGTCATCGTGGGGCATAACTGGCCGGTCTTTTTACGCTTTCACGGCGGGCGGGGCATCGCTACCCTGCTGGGACTGGCGGTGATACTCCCTGCAGTTAATCACATATCGCCCTGGCCCTCGGTAATAGCCGTCGGTTTTACAGTATTGATGACGGTTATTTTTCGCTCTTCGCCCTTGCCGGTGCTTATCAGCGCCGCGTCTCTGCCATTGACCAGCTGGTTATTCCACAGTCCCGAGGCCGTGGCCTGGGGTTTCCTGGCTATTTTCGTGGTGGTCATCGTTAAACGTCTTACCGCCCAGCCGGCACCCGAGAAGATGCAAATCAGCCGCTTCCGCCTTTTCTTTAATCGCCTAGTTTTCGACCGCGATATTACCGATAAACATGCCTGGGTTCACCGTAAGCACTTCGACGAGAAGGAAATACTGGAATGACCGGCCCGGAACCGGTTAAATGCGCCACCCACCCCGATGTGCTCACCAACCTCCGATGCGGAAAGTGCGGCAAACCGATATGCCCGAAATGCATGGTGCAGACGCCGGTAGGGGCAAGATGCCGCGAATGCGCCCGCCTCTATAAACTCCCTACCTTCCAGGTCTCCGGTCAATATTACCTCCGGGCTGCCGGAACGGCGTTGGGACTGGCCGTGGTCATCGGCCTGCTGTGGGGATTTATCGAGGCCGTCCTTCCGTCCTATTTTTTCAGCCTGATACTGGCCATCGGCATCGGCTGGGTCATCGGTGAGCTGGTCAGCCTGGCCGTAAACCGGAAACGGAGCAGCGGGCTGGCCGTGGTAGGCGGCGCGGGCGTAGCTCTTTGCTACGGCGTCGCTTACCTGATGGAATATTTACGGGCTGGCTTTGTCTCGTTCGACTTCTACCGGATAGCTTTTACGCTGGTGGCTATCGGTATCGGCGTTTATTTCGCGGTTAACCGCCTGCGCTAAAGGCTTTTATCCACGATAACATCGAGCAGGGCGGCCCTGCCCCCGGCGATTTGCTTCAACCCGCGTTTCAGGGCAGACTGTATTTTCTCCGGCTCTGTCAGCTTTTCGGCGAAAGCGCCGAAAGCTTCCGCTATTTTCACATAGTCCGGCGCGGGCTTGATGTCTACTCCGATAAAGTTGTCGTGGCTGGCAGCCCAACCCTGCGGGTATAGCGTGCGGTAGCCTTTTTTCATGGCCATATAGCCGCCATTATTTAGAATGATAATCAGGATGGGCAGATTATACTCCTGGCCCAGGCCGAGACCTGCAAGCACCGGATTATAGTTAAAAGCGCCGTCACCGATGAGGAGGATGACCGGGCGGAGCGGATTGGCTAGTTTCACACCGAGGGCGGCCCCCAAACCCACTCCCAGCCCGCCGTAAGCCGGTTTGATATAGCGGCCGGGTTCGGCCAGGTATTGGTGAAGAATATGCGTATGCAATATGGTTTCATCGAGAATAATAGCGCCGTCGAGAAAAACACCTTTCGCTGAATGAAGCAACCACCGCGTAGCGATGGGCTTGTTCGCCTTTACGGCCAAAGCTTTTTTGACCATAGCTGTGGCCATTTCTTCGTGCTTCTGCCGCCAGCTCTCCAATCGTTCGCGGTAAAGCGCTGCGGAAGTTTTTTGCCGGGCTTTCTCGGCGCGCACGAGCTTTTCCAGAGCCGCCAGTCCCCCGGCGATATCAGCGTTAATGGCAATGTCGACGCGATAGTTCCAGTAAGGCCATCTTTCGTGCCGGGTGTCTTCGGCCAGCAAAATGATTTTAGCTTTATCTCCGGGGCCTGCCGAAGGAGGATACCACGGGACCGCAGCCGCCACCACGAAGACTATATCCGCCTCTTTGAGTGCTTCCGGCGTAACTTGGCCCTGGTAAAGCGGATGGGTACTTGAGATATTGGACGAAAAGTGGAGGATAGTATCGAATACCGGGGCGCTTAACATCTCTGCCAGCCTGGTTAATGTGGCCGCTGCCTCTGGATTCCGGCCGGCGTGGTCGGCGATGATAATCGGGTGTTTACCATTAATAAGTTGCTTTGATACTTTGCGCAGGTCGCTTTCAGAAGGCTCAAGCGCCACGATATAAGGAACAGGCCGCTGGATTTTCGCGGTCGCGGCGGACTTCAGCAGCAGCTCGCTCGGGACGGAGATATAGACCGGCCCGCGCGGGGCCGAAAGCGCTATCTGGCTGCCGCGGAGAACGGCGTCCGCCAGCCCGTCCCTGGTTTTAACCGCACTACTCCACTTCACGTAATCTTTGACTAGAGCCGAATTCCCGCCGATATCGGAAAGCAGCCCGAGCCATTGCCAGCCCTGCGCTTTGACTTCTTCATCGCCACAATGCTCGCAGGTCTCGCCGCTGAAGATAAGCATCGGGGCGCGGGCACTTAAAGCGTTACGCATGGCCATGGCCCCCATGAGAGGGCCAACGCTCGAATGGAGTAACACCGCGGGCAGTCGGCCGGTTACTTCTGTATAGCCCTGGGCGGCGCTGATGGCCAGGATTTCATGCCGGCAGTTGATATACTTAAGGTTGATTTTGCCACCGCGGTTGAGCAGCCCCTCCCACAGCGGCGTCCACTCCGTGCCCGGCGAGCAAAAGACATACTCAACGCCGCAAGCCTCGAACAGGTCTAATAAGAGTTCGCCGCTGGTTATGACCATTATTTCTCACCTCTAAGCTGTTGCATTAAGCCCACGTCAGTCACGTTCCAGAACTCCACCCACCGGCCTGCTTTGATTCTAATTAAATTAAAAACAGAAATGTCTATTTTCTTTCCGGTTGGAGCGATGCCCAGATATTCATCGGAATGGGTAGCTTTCCAGTTTAATAACATGGCAACCGTGTCGCCTTCACCGACTATTTCCTTTATAGTGATTTCGAGGTCGGGAAACGTTTTGAAAAATTTTGGTGCGAATTGTTTTAACTGTCCCAGAGTAATATCCCCGGTTGGTAGATGTTCAATATACTCTGGAGCGAGAAGCTTAAAAAGGTCATCCATTTTTCTCTGGTTCCAGAGTTCTACGACATGCCTGACGAGCGCTTTATTTTCCTTAATAGACATCATGACCGCCCGTTTAGTCCTGACTCATCCCGGGCATCTTGCCGTTGACCAAAGGCACGACGCAAATCATGCGAAAAACGTCTTTGCCCGCGTTGAGGAAGCTGTGCTGCTCGTTGGGGAGCATGGTCGCAGCATCGCCTTCCGCCAGAGCGGTCTCTTTGCCGCCGCTCCTCACCACGCCCTTGCCCGCCAGCACGTATACTTCGTGCTCCCAGGGGTGAGTGTGTAAAGGAGTGGCACTCCCCTGTTGAATCTCAAAGACGCGCATCACAAAGGTCGGGGCACCTTCAGAGGTCCCGGCAACCACGCGCATGGCAACGCCCGGCGCCGCTTTCACGCTCTCGACCTGGCGGTAGTTACGTATTTTCATGCTGCCTCCTTTGCAGTACCGCGAATAACGGTAGTATACTGGCAAAGAGATCCCTCCGTCAAAAAAGATTTGAGATTTCCTTATGAGCGCCTTATGGATTATTCTGGCCGTCATCGTTATCCTGTACAGCGTGGCTTTATGGTGGTTTAACGGCCGCCGGCCAAGACTGCGTTTGAATATCGAACAGCTTCGTAATGACCCCTGGCAGCCGGCAAAAGATTTTCTCTGGGGCAGCGCCACTTCCTCCCACCAGGTTGAAGGCAATTGTACTAATAACAACTGGTATGAGTTCGAGTCCGCCGTCGACGAGGACGGACAACCCCGTATTTTGAACGGCCAGAAAGCCGGCCTGGCCAGCGACCACTGGAACCGCTATAAGGAAGATATCGACCTGATGAAGGCACTCGACCTGAACGCCTACCGCTTTTCGGTCGAGTGGAGCAAGATTGAGCCGGAGCCGGGGAAATACGATGAAAAATCGCTCGACCACTACGAACAGGTCATCGATGAGCTTCTGTCCAAAGGCATCGAGCCGATGGTCACGCTCCACCATTTTACCGACCCACTCTGGTTTACGGAGCAGGGCGCTTTCTTCCAGGAAAATTCCCCCAAAATCTTCGCCGGCTTCGTGGAAAAAGTGGTCGCGCGTCTCGGCTCTAAAGTAAAACTCTGGTGCACCATCAACGAGCCATCGATTTACGCTACGATGGGATATCTCCAGGCGCACTTTCCCCCCGCCGTGAAAGACCCCAGGAATGTCGGTGTTGTTTTCCGGAACCTGCTGCGCGCCCACACTGCCGCTTACCAGGTTATTAAAAAGCTCCAGCCGCAGGCGCAGGTGGGACTGGCGGCAGCATTGCTGATTTACGACCCCCGCTACCGCTGGAACCTCCTCGATGTTTACACCGCGCGCGCATTCAATCGCAGCCTGAACGCGTCACAGCTGGCCTACCTGGTGCACGGCTATTTCCGCTTCGGCCTTCCCGGCGCGGCAACTGAATCGTATTTAAACGATACTAAAGGCAATTTCGACTTTGTCGGATTAAATTACTACTCCCGCGCGATTATTAAATTCAGCCCAGCCGGCGACAACATCCTTAGGTTGCCAAACCGGACACCGCCGGAAAAACTGACGGACATGGGGTGGGAAATTTATCCAGAGGGGCTTTACCGCTGTTTGAAATTCATCTCCGGCTACACCTCCAAACCTATCTATATCACCGAAAACGGCATCGCCGACGACAGCGATACTAAACGGGCGAAGTTTATCGAAGACCACCTGCTCGTGATGAACCGCGCGATGGCCGAGGGCATGAATTTGAAGGGCTATTTTTACTGGTCGCTGCTCGATAACTTCGAGTGGGCGTTCGGCTTTACAAAGCGGTTCGGCCTTTACCACGTCGATTACGCCACGCAACAACGCACCCTGCGCGAGGGTAGCCGCAAGTACTCCGAGATGATACTGCGAAGCCGTAACGAATAACCAACAATCTTTAAGCTATGCGCGCTGATATTGTTCTTAAAAACGCCAACGTCATCACCATGGACGCCGTCCAACCTCGCGCGGAGCTGGTGGCCATCTCCGGCGATAAAATAGCGCTGGCGGCCGGTAACGGCGCGCTCGAAGCCGTTTCAGGTAAAAAGACCAG
>JBEKDL010000004.1:0-86999 GCA_050014355.1 Dehalococcoidales bacterium
GCTTGCTTAGCTTGGCGCGGTCAGGCCCGAGTATCATCGGGTGATGGATGTACAGCGGTGGTTCGTAGCCGAGAGCCTGGTACATGAAAAGGTGCCTGGGCGTGCTGGAAATCCACTCTTCGGCGCGGATGACATGGCTGATTTCCATCGCGTGGTCGTCGACGACGTTGGCCAGGTGATACGTCGGATAGCCGTCTGATTTCAGCATCACGAAATCGTCGATAGTGCTGTTCTCAAAGACGACATCGCCGTAGATGAGGTCATGGAACTTCGTCTGCCCGTCAAGGGGCACTTTAAAGCGTACGACCGGTTTAATACCTGCGGCTTTATACTGTTCGCACTCCTGACGACTTAAATTGCGGCAGCGGCGGTCGTAGCCCGGCGGCTGCTTGCGGGCGACCTGTTCCTTGCGCATCTCTTCGAGGCGCCCGGGCGAGCAATAGCAATAGTAAGCGTTGCCCTGCGCGATCAGCCTTTCCGCGGTTTCCCGGTAAAGGTGCAGTCGCTGTGATTGGAAATAAGGCCCGTAACCACCTCCCACTTCCGGGCCTTCGTCCCAGTCCAATTCCAGCCATCTTAGCGCCTCCATCATATTCTCCACAGCGCCTTCCACTTTGCGTTCCACGTCCGTGTCCTCGATGCGCAGGACAAACGTGCCGCCATAGTGCCTGGCCATGAGATAATCGAACATAGCGGTGCGGATGTTCCCAACGTGGGGGTGCCCGGTGGGGCTGGGAGCAAAGCGTACTCTGACAGGTTTATCAATCATCAGTTACCACCTTTTTACTCAACTATTCTAGCATAAGTTGCACAAAGAGTGTGATTAAAGTACTATCGTTACCAAGCGTGGTCAGAATATAATAAAAACAAATTAAAGCGCGTTCGGAGGGTATGCCCATGGAGGAAAAGGATACGGTAATCAATCGAGGAAAAACAGTCACGGTGGTCATCAGCCGCCGCGTATTCCCGGGACACGAGCGCGAGTATGATGAATGGGTGCGCAAGATGGTAGCTGCCGCTACAGAAGCCCCCGGCAATACCGGCGCGACGATTCTCGTCCCGGAGCACGGCAAGCAGGGCCCGCACTACCTCGTCCTGCGCTTTGCCGATGAAAAGTCCACGCTGCAGTGGGAAACTTCTTATATCCGCCAGAAGCTTTCGCACGAGGCGGATGCCTTTTCCGTGAGGAGCCGGCAGGAGGCCACCGGGCTGGAGACCTGGTTTTATTTGCCGGACAACCCTGAGCTGGCGCCGCCGCCGCCATGGAAGATATTCCTGATTACAACCCTGGCGGTGTACATAGCTTCATCTATTATCGTACCGATTCAGGGACGGCTCGAAAACTGGCCCTTTTTGCTAGGAAATATCTTGTCCTCGATACTCGTAGTAGGGTCGTTGACCTGGGGGTTAATGCCCTTGTTGAGCCGCTACGTTTTCCGCAAGTGGCTATACCGGGACTAAGCTAAAAGTACAGACTTTATCTAGTTCGGGCGGGAGGCGCCTGTTCAGACTTGAGCGCTTCGTCCGCTTTCTTGAGCCAGTCCGGTATCTGAATATGCTGCGGGCACTTCGTGAGGCATTCGCCGCATTCCTCGCATTTATCAGCGCGGGCCTCCGGTTTCATAAACGGTCCGTTATACATGCGGCGTGACACGGCCATATCTTCGTAAATAATCCCGTCATTATAAAATTGAAAGATTCGCGGTATGTCCACCCCGTGGGGGCACGGCTGGCAGTATTTGCAGTCGGTGCAAGGCACCGGGGCCATGCCGCGGTAGGCTTTACGCACGCGGGCGATAAGCTTCAAATCGGCGTCCGTGAGCGTGCCGACGCTAGAGCGGCGGGCGATTTTCACGTTTTCCATCACCTGCGCCATGGCGCTCATGCCGCTTAAAGCCACCGAGATTTCCGGCTGGTTCCAGACCCATTGCAGCGCCCATTCTACCGGCGCGAGCTTGCGATGGGCGCTTTGCCAGATTTTCGCTACGGATGCCGGGGGCTCTTTAGATAGCTTACCACCCCGCAGCGGCTCCATGACCACCACCGCCAGACCTTTGCCGGCCACATATTCCACGCCGCGGTGCCCGGCTTGGTTACTGATATCCATGTAATTGTACATCACCTGGGCCAGCACCCAGCTATCGTAAGAGTCAATAATCTCTTTGAAGACGGGATATTTATCGTGGAAGGAGAAACCCAGGCGCCCGATGCGCCCCTGCGCTATCTGCTTTTCCGCCCACTTAAGAACGCCCAGGTCCCGCACCTTTATCCAGGACGACTTTTGCAGTCCGTGGAGGAGGTAGAAATCTATTTTGTCGACTTGCAGTTTTTGCAGCTGGTCATCCAGGATACGGTCGAAGTCTTCAGCCTTGGTGACCACCATGGCGGGCAGCTTGGTAGCGATTCTGACCTTGGCGCGATAGCCGTCCTTGAGCGCCTTGCCCAGCACGCGCTCGCTGTTGCCCATGTGGTACATGTAGGCCGAGTCCAGGTAGTTGACGCCGCTATCGATAGCGTAGCGTATCATGCGGATGGCCAGAGCTTCATCGATGTTGGACTGGTCCCCGTTAATTACCGGCAGGCGCATACAGCCGAAGCCCAGGGCCGATACCTTCCAGTCCAGCTTACCGAATCTGCGATACTGCATAGTCTATACTCCTGAAAAAACGTGAGCTATCACGATATATCTAATTAATATTTTGCCACTTTTAATTTGGGGATGCAAATAGCAGAATATCATCTGTCTTGAGGAATCTAGCTTATATTCTTTAGCGCCCGCTCTAAATCCTCGGGCAAAGGTGATTCAAACTCCACCCACTCACCCGTTGAAGGTAATTTGAAGCCTATTTTGCCGGCGTGCAGGAACTGCCGCGCTATATGGGGTGACGGCACGCCATAGGTGGCGTCGCCCACCACGGGAAAGCCGATAGCCGCCAGGTGCACCCTTATCTGGTGGGTGCGCCCCGTCTCCGGCTTAATCTCCAGCAGAGTGTAATCGCCGAGGTATTTAATCACGCGGTACTCCGTACGTGCTTCCCTTCCCTTCTCGACCACCGCCATGCGCTGGCGGTGCCGTGGGTCCCGCCCGATATTTGCCTCGATGATGCCGGCCTCCGGCGTAAGCCGACCCTTCACCAGCACCTTGTAATATTTGTTTACCGCGCGGGACTTGAACTGCGCCGCAAGGTTGGCTTGCGCCAGGCGGTTTTTAGCCACGATAATCAGCCCGGACGTGTCCTTATCCAGCCGGTGCACTATCCCCGGACGTCCCGATTCATCGGTTGCCGCCAGCGCGGGCAGATGATTGAGGACGGCGTTCACCAGCGTATGCTCCGGGTGCCCCGGCGCCGGGTGCACCGCCAGCCCAGCCGGTTTATCTATGACCATAAGGTCGCTGTCTTCGTAGATAATCTTGAGCGGAATGTCCTCTGGGGTCAAATGCGAGGGAGCTTCAGGCGGAATGGTGAAATCTATACGGTCGCCGGCATTCAGTCTGGCGCTGGCCCGCGCGGCACGCCCGTTGACGGTAACCAGGCCATCGGCGATTAGTTTCTGGGCGTGGGTGCGGGAAAGCTCCGGGCACGTCTCACCGAGGTACTTGTCCAGGCGGGCTCCCGGCTTATCTGCTATTAAGTCATAGCGCCTTTTCATTCCTGAATCTTCGCCCGGTCGGCCATGAAAATAAGGCAATATGCCAGAATAATCACGCCGATGGTCACCGAGGCATCAGAAAGATTAAACACCGGCCAGAGCTTTAAATCGATAAAATCCGTGACCTGCCCCACGCGGAGACGGTCGATGAGATTGCCGATAGTGCCGCCCAGAATCAGACCGACACCCAGGCGCACCAGTATTTTATCGATAAATGGCCACCGGTTGCGCAGGCCAAAAACGAGGAAAAGCAGGACAAAGATGCCGATGAAATCAACGACAATCAGCGCGTGGGTATGGCCTTTGAAGATACCGAAGGCTGCGCCAGTATTTTGCACACGGATTATCCGGAACAGCCCGGCATCCCATAGGACCCCACCCACTTGCAGGTGTGTTCTAATCCAGAGTTTAATTAGCTGGTCGGCAGCAATTACCACCAGCACGACAGCGGCGAAGAACAGGTCCCGCCGATTAAATCGCCTATGGTTTACTTCTTCCATTCTTCGCTAGCAGCGCTTTACAATTCATACATAAACTTGCCTGCGGCCGGACTTCCAATCTCTCCGGGTCAATTGGCTGACCGCAGTTTTCACATAGCCCGTATTTACCCTTCTCAAATTTCTCCAGAGCGTGCTCCACCGCGGCAAGCTCCTGGCGGATACGATTTTCGAGTGTGAGCCGCTTCTCCAGCTCGAGCGTCTCCGTGGCTTCTTCCTCCCTCTTGCCAAAAGGACTGCCCTCCCGGCGCTCCTCGGAACTGGACGCGCTGGTCTGTACCTGCAACAGCTCGCTGGCCAGGCGTTTGTGTTCGTTCGCCAGCTGTTCCTGTATATGTTTGTACTTGGTAGCTATCATCTCTACCTCCATCCGCCTGACTTATAGGTTTGAGAAAGGCTTAAAAACTATCCAATCCCGCTATTATATAAACGTGTATTAACCACTAAAACTGAAAATTACGGTTGAAAAAACTGCAGGTTAGTTAAAGAAAGTCATTAACTGCCCGTTGGCGTTCGCCGGTCTGTAATGCCGGCGGTTTAAGGGTACGAGTAAAACTCTAAATTCCATCGCTAATGAAGGACAGGACATACCATCACTATAACCCATTTATTCCATTTGGTCAATGGTTTTCGGGGACTTTTTTTAAAGTTTGGTGTCTGCACCCACGGACAATAGGTAATATCCATCTCCGCCCGTCAGCAGCCAGGATGTAGTATCTAAATCAGAGTCAAGGGAATCAATAAATCGAATATTTACTGTGATGGCATCCGTCACCCGGAATGCCAGGAACGGACTGTACCATGAAAAAAGAGACACCACTAAAAGGTAATAATCAGAAAGTTAATGTTCCCTCCCATTCTCCCCACCTAAGCGCCGGGACACCGGTTAAACAAAATCCTGCACCACATTTGCCGGGTGCCAGCTTGAGTAAGGAAGAACTGACCAGCCTCAAAGATGCTTCCGCTGCCGTGCATCAAATAAAGATTAGCGCCCAGCGTGAACTGGAACTGGCCCGGAAAATGAGAGACGATGCCCGGAGATACCAGCAAGAAACGGCTACCAGAGCCCGCAGCGATGCCCAGCAGCTTATCCTCCGCACACGCCTGGCCACCCAGAGAGAAACCGAAGAGCTTATCCGCCAGGCGAGCGAAGAAATTCAAAAAGTCCTGGCGGATATCAGGATGATACGCATCATGGCCCAGGAAGAACTGGCCGCTCAAAGGAAATTTACCGATGCCGCCCGGCTCCGCTCGATGTCCATAGAGATTCAACACGGGGCTGAAAAACCCGAGGCTAAAAGGAAAAGGCAGCTGGCCGAGGTCAAGTGACGCCCCACTCCCTACAATCCAATAGCACTCTTAATCCGAAAGATTAAACGGAAATTCATCTTTTCCATCATCTTTGTTCAATCTTATCCGGCGTATCCGTTGAACGTTCCTTTTTGCAGCGCTTGATTTCCTGATGTAAAATAGTAAATAATGAGGTAGGTTGATTGGAGGTGAGTATGAGAAGATGGCAGGCTTTATCAATCATTCTTTTACTCGTTTCTCTGCCAGTGCTATCGTCATGTGAATTACTCGGCATCGGCGGGAAATCCAAAGAACAGCAATATTTAGAGCAACAACTTCAAATTATGCAGCAACAACAGGCGGCCGCCCAGAAAGCGCAGGATGAATACTACCAGGCTTTGCAAAAAGGGCTGGAGGATTACTCGAAACAATTGCAGGAATATCAGCAGGCGCAACTGCAGCAGCAAATGCAGGCCATTCAGCAGCAACAACAACAGCAACAACAGCAGGAGATTCCTTACAATTAGGCAAAACATTAAACAGATACTTGGCGAGCTGCCCGATGGCGTCCTGCTGGTGGCAGCCGCCAAGACCAGAGAACCCCGGGAAATCATGGAAGCCGCTGCCGCCGGTATTGAAATCATCGGCGAAAACTACCTCCAGGAAGCGGAAATAGCCCACCAGGCAATCGGCAATCAGGTCAAATGGCACTTTATCGGGCATCTCCAGAAGAACAAAGTTAAAAAGGCCGTAGCTATATTCGACATGATAGAGACGGTCGATTCTCTGGAAATCGCCGCCGAAATCAATAAAAGGTGCGCCCAGCTCGGTAAAACCCTGCCCGTATTAATCGAGATAAATAGCGGGCGTGAACCGCAGAAGTCCGGCGTATACCCGGAAAACGCCGAAGCCCTTATCACCAGCCTTTCCTCTCTATCTAATATCCGCGTCATGGGTTTAATGACTATGGGCCCGCCGGTCAGCCAGGTGGAGGAGTTCCGGTCCTTTTTCCGCGAAACAAGGCAGTTATTCGAAAAGATAAAAAGGCTCACTATTCCCAACGTGGAGATGAAATACCTCTCGATGGGCATGACGGATTCCTACAAAATTGCCCTTGAAGAAGGCGCCAATATCATCCGGCTGGGTAATAAAATCTTCGGCGAAAGGGCTCGAGGCAGCCGGGCTGAAACCGACTGAAGTTTGAACGTTCACTTTTTAATTTCCGGGCCGCCCCTGGGCTCCGCCCGCAGCAATACCGGCTTTATCTTGACAAAAAATGCCAGCTTCTCCAGAATTGAAACGAGGAGTATGTATAGATAATGGTACCGGAACAGGAACAGATAAAACAGGAGGCCGGCCGGATTTTAGCCGGCTTCAGCCGGAAAAAGGCGAATCTCATTCCGATATTGCAGAAAGTCCAGGGTAAGCTTGGCTACCTGCCGCGCGAGGCCATGACGGAAATTGCCGCTTACCTTAAAATCCCGGCGATTGATGTCTACGGCGTGGTCACGTTTTATAATCAGTTCCGGCTCAATCCGCCGGGGCGCCATTCGATAAGGGTGTGCCTGGGAACCGCCTGCCACATGAAGGGCGGCTATATCACCCTGGATGCCTGGAAACGGCGCCTCGAGATTAGTCCCGGGGAAACCACCGCCGACCGCGAGTTCGACCTGGATACTGTCGCCTGCGTCGGCTGCTGTACGATGGCCCCGGTAACCGTGGTAGACAATAAACCGGAGGCCCAGGTCGAACCGACGAAGGTCGATGGCATTCTGCTCGCCTTCGGGCGCGAGCGTGAAGTTAAGGATAAAGAAAAAAGTGATTCTGAATGAAAAAATAAGTGTAGCCGGTGCTTTCAAAGAGATAAAATCGCGGGCTATATCTCATTGGCAGAAACTCAACCATGATAAACCGGTCATCCTGGTCGGGACAGCCACCTGCGGCCGCGCCGCCGGCGCGTTAGAGGTCCTCCGGGCTTTTATAGACGAGGTTAAAAAGCACCATCTCGATTGCCCGGTGGTCGAGGTCGGCTGCATGGGGCATTGTTACGCCGAGCCGCTGGTGATTATCCGTAAACCCGGGGCGGCTCCGGTCTGCTACGGGCATGTCAACCCGGTCATCGCGGAAAGGCTGGTCAAGGAGTATATCCTCGGCAACAATCCGTGCCCGGAGTTCGTCCTGGCCGCCCTGGAACCGAACGATATCCTCCCCAGCTTCAAGGACTTTCCACGCTCTAAATACGAGCAAAAAATCATCCTGAAAAATTGCGGTCACATCGACCCCGCTGACATCGAACAATACATCGCCGGCGGAGGATACGCCGCTCTGGCGAAAGCCCTGGAAACGACTCCTGAAAATATTATCGGGGAAATCGAAAAATCCGGGCTTCGGGGAAGGGGTGGGGCCGGTTTTTCCACCGGCCATAAGTGGCGCCTGTGTCTCCAGGCCCCGGGTAAAACGAAATACGTTATCTGTAACGCCGACGAAGGCGACCCCGGCGCTTTCATCGACCGCGCCCTTCTGGAAAGCGACCCCCACTCGGTCATTGAAGGTATGATTATCGCCGGCTATGCCACCGGCGCGCGCCACGGCTATGTTTATGTCCGTGCTGAATATCCACTCGCCGTCGAACGACTGGAAATCGCCCTTAAACAGGCGAAAAAGCTAAACTTTCTCGGGGCACATGTTCTGGGGGGTGATTTCAGTTTTCATGTTCATCTCTTCCAGGGCTCCGGCGCTTTTGTTTGCGGGGAGGAAACGGCGCTTATCGCCTCACTGGAAGGTCACGCCGGGATGCCCCGCCACCGTCCCCCTTACCCGGCAACGCATGGCCTCCACGGTAAACCGACGGTGGTTAATAATGTCAAGACCCTGGCTTACATCCGCCATATTATCAACAACGGGGCTGAATGGTTCGC
Source organism: Dehalococcoidales bacterium (assembly GCA_050014355.1). Classification (GTDB taxonomy): domain Bacteria; phylum Chloroflexota; class Dehalococcoidia; order Dehalococcoidales; family RBG-16-60-22; genus Fen-1077. Next base: position 8,357 of record JBEKDL010000004.1, read on the forward strand.
GGGCATCGGCACGGAAAAAAGCCACGGTACGGCGGTCTTCGCGCTGGCCGGAAAAATCGTCAATACCGGCCTGGTGGAGGTGCCGATGGGCACCACCCTGCGCCAGATTATCTTCGAAGTGGGCAGCGGCATCCCCAAAGGCAAACGGTTCAAGGCCGTCCAGATAGGCGGTCCTTCCGGCGGCTGTTTACCCGAGTCTGCCCTCGACCTGCCCGTCGATTTCGACTCTCTTCAAAGCGCCGGCGCCATCATGGGCTCGGGAGGGATGGTGGTGCTGGACGAGGACGACTGCATGGTGGAGATGGCGCGCTATTTCCTGGAGTTCACGCAACGGGAGTCCTGCGGTAAGTGCACCTTCTGCCGCCTGGGCACGAAGCAGATGCTGGAGATTCTTACGGATTTTACCTTTGGTAAGGGTAAAATCGATGACCTCGATAACCTGGAGCGCCTGGCAAATGAAGTTAAAGCCGGTTCATTATGCGCTTTAGGAAGAACAGCGCCCAACCCGATTCTCACCACCCTGCGCTATTTCCGCGGCGAATATGAACACCACATCCAGCTGGGGAAATGCCCGGCATTGATGTGCCTGCACCTGACCGCCTATTATATCCTCCCCGATAAATGCGAGCGCTCCTGCGATGCCTGTGTCGGCAGCTGCACCGTGGAGGCCATCAGCCCGAACAAGAAGCGCATTAAAGTTATCGACCAGGAGAAATGCGTCAAGTGCGGCACCTGCCTCAAGGCGTGCCCGTTGCAGTATAACGCCGTCGTGAAACTTTCACCCCCGAGCGAGGTGCCCAAACCGTGAAGACCGTGACGCTGACCATCAACGGGCGGAAAATAACCGCCCCCGTCGGGCAAAAGCTCCTCTGGGCGGCGCTGGACCACGGCATCTATATTCCCAACCTCTGCGCCATACGGGACAGGATAGAACCGGAGGCGGCCTGCCGGCTTTGCTGGGTGGAAATCGAGGGTGAACAAAATCCCGTCACGGCCTGTACCGAGCCTGCTACCGAAGGCATGGCGGTCAATACTAAAGGCGAGAAGGCCATCTCTCTTGCGCGGACCGGCTTCGAGCTTTTGATGGCGTCGCACGCGCTGGACTGCGCACATTGCCCGGCTAACGGTGCCTGCGATTTGCAGAAAATAGCCCATGTGCTGGGCTGTTCGCTGAAACCAAAACGCCTGCGCCCGCTGGTGAGGGGACTCCCCGTCGATGAAAGCAATCCCCTCTTTACCTATGCCCCCGATAAATGCGTCCTTTGCGGGCGCTGCGTGTGGGTCTGCCGCCAGCATGTCAAAAACGGCGTGCTCGGATTTGCCCACCGCGGCTTCCAGAGGAGACTGACCACCTTCGGAGATGAGCCTATCGGCGGGGAGAGGTGCCTGGAATGCAGCAAGTGCGTGGCGGTATGTCCCTCCGGCGCGCTGGCGTTCAAGAATAACTCAAAAGACAAAGCTCAAAGGTCAAAACCTTAGCTTAAAATTAAAGCTAAATTCGCCGATATAACCTATGCCTGTAGTCGGTAAATCCGTGTTTTTTCCAGAAAGAGTAACCAATGGGGTTCTTTGTAAGAACCTCAAGTTCAACACGCTCGATATTTCTTGACTTAAACCACTTAAGAATCTCGCTTACCATTTTTTCGCCCACGCCCCTGCGCCGATAGCTTGCTGTGACCGCCACATGATCGATAGCTCCAAATTTCTCAAGTTTAAGTCCCTTTGAACTCCTGATTTCCGACAGGGAATAGGCAACGACTTGCTCTCCATCCAACGCTATCAGCACCAGACCATCTTCAAATTTCATTAGCCGCCGCACCATCTCCTCTTCAAAGCCAACTACCGCACCATCTCGCGGTGTAAAAATATAGTCGATATCACGATGAAAATACATGAATTCCAGCCATAGCTTACAAATTTCCGGTATATGCTGTTCTTCGGCTTTAACGATTTTAATCATAGTAACAAAATAGTTTTGACTTTTGAACTTTGAGTTAAAACATACTCTTACCGACCGCTCTTACTGCGCGTCGTACCACGCTTTTGATTGGGTTTTCTTTCCGTCCGGAAATCAGGCGCGATAATCGCAAAGGTGACGCTCACCTTGCGGTCAACGAGGCGGGAGCTTATCGAGCCATCCACCTCCGCCATAATCTCATCGAGCGATAGTCGGGTGGTAACGACCGTCGGCAGGCGGCTGTTATAGCGGTAGTTGATGAGCTGGAAAAGTTTCTCTTTGACCCACGGGTTGGTGGACTGCTCGCCGAAATCGTCCAGCACCAGCAGCGGCGCTGTTTTCACGCTTTCGAAGAACTGGTCGTAAGACACCTTGCTGTCCGGGGAAAAGGCGGAGCGGAGGTGGTCGAGGAAGTCCGGCACCACGACAAAAAGGGCCGGTTTGCTGATTTCGTAGCGGTAGTTTACGATGGCCGCCGCCAGGTGGGTCTTGCCGCTGCCTGTCTCGCCCATGAACACGAGCCAGCCCTCCGGGTTCTTGGCGAAATCGAAGGCGAGGCGATAGGCAGCATCCATGTTATCCTGTTGTTCTACGGACAAGTCGTTGCGGCGTTTATAGTTGATAAAGGTCATGTTCTTCTGGAGCTCGAACTCCGGCGCCCAGGCATAGGATGGCGACGGCGACTCCTCCTCGAGGATAAAGACCTGGCAGAGTCGAGGGTCGGTCAGTCGCGTGCGCAGACGGTCCTCCATCTGTTCCACCGGCGTACCCGTGACAATCACCGTCGGCAGCTCGTTGTTAAAGCGGGAGGTAAGCAGCTGGTCGAGCTTCTCTTTAGCCCAGGGCGTGCCGGACTGCACCCCCAGGTCATCCAAGGCCAGCAGCGGCGTGTTCCGCACCTGCTCGAAGAACTCATCGTAAGGCATTTCGCTTTCGGGGTTGAAAGAGGCGCGGATGCGGTCGAGGAGGTCGGGGGCAGTGATATAGAAAGCCGGTTGGCCCTGCCGGATGCGCTCGTTGACGATGGCCGCCGCCAGGTGAGTCTTGCCGCTGCCGCTGGGGCCGCCCAGCACCAGCCACCCCTTGGGCTCGTTAGCGAAGGAGCGGGCGGCCTGGTGGGCGCGGGCGAATCTTTCCTGGCTGCGTTTGCTGCTGCTCCTGCCTTCCGGCATCAGGTTATCGAAGGTAAAACGCGTCAGAGAGCCCAGGTTGCTGTACTGTTTAAGGCGGGACCGGCGCTCTTCATCCTGCGTTCTGGTCACACAGCGGCACGGCACGACGCGACTGTAGTCCGGCTTGCCCGAAGGCAATCGGGGGTGTACCACGCGGGCGCCTTTACAGACAGGACAATCCGCACTATTCGCCGGCTCTTCTTCAGCGCCGGACCATGTGTCCGTATTTTCCTTTGAAGTACTTGTCCGGGCCTGCTTTTTGAGAATCTCGCTGATATGCTCCATCGCTCCGGCCTTCTACCGACCAGTTTTCCAGAATCTTGCTGATATACCTGATATTTCTCTTGTTATGTAAAGCCGCTTCCCTGATGGCGTCCCGCAGCCACTCCGGCGGATATAATTTCTCGATTTCCCGGAGTTCGTCGGCGACCATCGGGGTAAGCAAGCCGATGTTCTGCTCATAAAGGGAATAAATATCCGGCGGCTCTTCCGCCGGGGCATCCGGCCTGGAGCCGACTTTCAATCCGCCCCGGTTGAGCTCGCCGCTCTCTATTTTCGCCGCCGCCTGCCGGCCCGATTCGTCATTCAGGAAATAGATATTTTCGGCCGCGCCATCTTTTTCAATCGCCAGGCTTAATAGTGTACCGCGCTCGGAAGCCATCTTTAAGGCGCGGCGCAGCGTTTCTTCCGGTTTCTCCCCCAGCCCCTTGAGACTGCCCGTTAAAGCGCTATTTCCCAGCAACTCATTAAAACTGACGAAGCGGGGATACCCCTTTTTACGATAGACCGCCGCGATAACGTGCAGCGTTATTTTCAGCTCGGCCATATCGTCTATCTCCGGCAGCAGGCTGCTGAAAAAGGCGTTAGGGACGGAGGTGAACTCCGTCCTGGCGGGAAAACCTTTAAACTTACTCATAGCAAGGTCGGCTCAACGCTGCCCAGGCTCTCGAACTTGGCCAGGCTATGTTTGAAACGCAGCTTCACCCGGCCGGTCGGTCCGTTACGGTGCTTGGCGATAATCACGTCCGCCTCCTCGCGGGGATATTCCCGGTCGGGATGGGCGGCAAGCCATTCTTCTTCGCTTTTATAATAATATTCGTCGCGGTAGATAAAGAGGACGACATCCGCGTCCTGCTCGATACTGCCGCTCTCGCGGAGGTCGGAAAGTTGCGGCTCGTGGGAGGCGCGCCACTCTACGGCGCGGGAGAGCTGCGAGACCGCCAGCACCGGGGCGTTAAGCTCACGCGCCAGCGCCTTGAGCGCCCGGGAGATATAGCTGATTTCCTGCACGCGGTTTTCACCGCGCCCACTGCTCTCCCCCTGCATGAGCTGTAAATAATCGAGAATAACCATATCAATACCGCGCTCGTAGTTGAGGCGGAGCGCCTTGGAGCGCAACTCCGCCATGCGAATCATCGGCGTATCATCGATGTAAATCGGGGCTTCTGAAAGGACGCCGGTGGCTTCCAGGACTTTCCTCTCCTCATCTTCGGTCTTATGCTCGCCGAAACGGATGCGCCGGGCATTGACCCCCGACTCACTGGAGACAAGGCGCGTTACTAGCGAGTCGCGGCTCATCTCCAGGCTGAAGAGGGCAATGCAAGCGCGGTGTTCGACCGCCGCATTACGGGCGATGTTCAACGCCAGGCTGGTCTTGCCCATGCTGGGCCTTCCGGCGACAATTACCAGGTCGGAGCGCTGAAATCCATTGAGGAACTCATCCAGCCCGGCAAAGCCGGAAGAAACGTAAGGCAAACGCTCGGGGGGGCGGCCGGCCGCTTCGGGGGACTCTTCAAAATATTTGTCCAGCACCTGCCGAATGTGCGTCAGGTCTCCGGCACCCTGCCCGCGCCGCAGCTTGAAAAGCAGCCCTTCCGCTTTGGCCATGCTTTCTTCGACATCCGGCCCGGCTTCGTAGCCGATACCGGCGATGCGGTCTCCGGCGCTTATCAGCTGGCGCATGACCGAGAGCCGGTAGACAATCCGGCCATAGTGCTCGATATCCAGAGAGGTGGGACACACAGATACCAGGTAGCTTAGACGCGCGGCGCCGCCGCAGGACTCCAGCCGGCCCCGGCGCGATAGCTCCTGTGCCAGCGTCACCTGGTTGATGGCCTCGTCACGCTGGTAAAGCGCTACGGCGGCTTCATAGAGCCACTGGTTCTGCTCGAAATAGAAATCTGCCGGCTGGAGAAAATCGGCTATCTGGAAAATGGCCGAGCCGTCAATCAGCAGCGAGCCTATAACCGCTTCTTCAGCATCGTTATCATTCGGCGGCAACCTGACATCGTTCACCCGTTACTACTCCTTCGGTTCCCCTTCCGCTTTAGTTTCCGATTTTTTAGCCTTCTTTTCCGCTTTCGGCTTCTTTTCCTTCTTTTCTTCTTTAGGAGGTTCGCCTTCCTTTTCGACTTTCTTTTCCTCTTTTTTCGCTTTCTTTTCTTTCTTTTCCGCTCTGGCTTCCTTTTCTTCAGGCTTCTCGGCCGCAGCGGTTACAGCAGGCGGTTCTTTCCCGGCTTCCAGCGCCGGTTGTTCTTCCTTAGCTTCTTTGGGTGCTTTTTCTTTTTTCTCTTTCTTTACCGCCCTGGGCTTTTCTTTCTTCTCCGCTTTCGTTTCCTTTTCCTCAACCTTTTCAGGCTGTTTTTCAACCTTTACCGGCCTGGCCGCACCTTCCTCATCAGACATGACTGTCACGCTGACAATGGCCGTGATGTCATGGGTAAAACGAATAGTCACATCATAAACGCCCACCTGACGGATAGGCTCCGCCAGGTCAACTTTCCTTTTATCGACTTCACGACCGATTACTTTGCCAAGCTCCGCGGCGATATCTGCGCCGGTGACCGAGCCGTAAAGGTGTTCTTTCTCGCCGACCTTCGCTTTCAGGGTTATCTCTGTGCCGGTGATGACTTTAGCCAGTTCAGCCATCTCGGCTTCTTCTATCGCCCGCTGTTTGGCGACTTTTTTGATGTGGGACTCGACGGCAGCTGCAGCCCGCGAATCAGCCAGGACAGCCAGCCTCTGGGGGAAAAGGTAGTTCCGGGCATAGCCATCCGCCACTACCTTGTTCTGCCCTGCCCTGGCCACATTGGGGACATCTTCGATAAATATAACCTTCACAACACTCTCCTTTTTTTGATGACAATAATTTTATAACTTAACCGCGGGGACACGTCAAATGCCCGGTCTAGCCGAGCCCTGAAAAATCCAGGAATATTTTTTTGTAATACCCGTTATCCGCTTAGATATTTTTCAGCAGAGATGGCCGCCACGGCGCCGTCGCCGGCGGAGGCGATAAGCTGCCTTATTGAGCCGCTGCGTATATCACCGGCGGCCATTATACCGGGCACGCTGGTCTCCATCCTGGCGTTGGTAATTATCGAGCCGTTATCATCCATATCCACAACGCCCTTTAAATAACCCGTGTTGGGCTTGAACCCGACCGCTACAAAAATGCCGGATACATCAAGTGCAGTTTTCTCCTGGCTTTTTACGTTGACCACCCTGACTTTTTTAACCGCCTTATCACCAGTTATTTCCTCGATGGTGCTGTCCCACAGGAACTCCAGTTTCGGCTCGGCAAAGGCCTTATCCTGCAATATTTTCGTGGCGCGCAGCTCGTTACGGCGGTGAATCACGGTTACTTTTGATGCGAACCTGGTAAGCTCGAGGGCCTCCGTCAGCGCGGCGTTGCCACCCCCTACCACCGCTACCGCTTTATTTCTGAAAAAAGCGCCGTCGCAGGTGGCGCAGTAAGAAACGCCCCGGCCGGTAAACTCGGCCTCGCCGGGAACGCCCAGCTTCTGGCGCTCCAGTCCCCCTGCCACGATGATACATCTGGCACCAAATTCCCCTTGAGACGTATGGACTATCTTCAACGCGCCCTTTATCTCGATGCCGGTAACCTCGGCGTACGTTTCCTCGATGCCGAATTTCTTTGCTTGGCGGTACATCGCCTGGGTTAAATCAATACCGCTGATTCCCTCGAAACCGGGATAGTTTTCCACCAGCGCCGTGTTAATAGCCTGGCCGCCGATAGCCCCTTTTTCGATGAGGAGAGTGCTCTGTCCGGCCCGGGCGGTATAGATACCGGCGCTTAGCCCGGCCGGCCCCCCGCCGATGATGATGATATCGTATGTTTTTTGGGTCTGCATATCTTCTTTAAAGTATCAAGGTTCAAGTATCAAGTATCAAACCCCATTTCCCCTTGCTACTTGTTACATGCTGCTTGCTACTTATCTCTAAAGCGCTTTATCCAGGCTTTTCTTCAGCTCATCTTTGGGCCTGTAGCCGATGATGTTCGTGACCGGCTTCCCACCCTTGAACAGAATCAGCGTGGGGATACTCATCACACCATATTTGCCAGCCACCTTGGGATTGTTGTCCACGTTCATTTTGAAGAAGCTCACCTTGCCGGTATACTCTCCCGCCAGTTCTTCCACAACGGGCGCCACCATCCGGCACGGCCCGCACCAGGGCGCCCAGAAATCTACCAGAGCCGGCATCTTGGATTTCAAGACCGCTTCATCAAATTTAGCTTCTTCAATTTCCACTGGCTTACTCATGGTTTCCCTCCCTAAGTCTTTCGGTTACCCCCCGCTCCACGGTCTCCCTGGCCAGACCGATGGCGTTTTTAATAGCTTTGGCCTGGCTGCGCCCGTGCGCGATAATGACATTGCCATTGACGCCCAGGAGGCAGCCCCCTCCGTATTCCGTGAAGTCCAGCTTCTGGCTCCAGGAACCCAGTCCAACATCGCGCAGCAGGTCCCGCGCGCGCAGGCGCGAGGCGCTGGAAAAGACTTGGCCCATCTGCTTGACAGAGTTCAAGAAATTGTCATTGAATCCCTCGATGGTCTTGAGGACAATGTTGCCGGTGAAGCCGTCCGTGACGATGACATCATGGGTCCTCTTGGCGATGTCATGCCCTTCGAGGTTACCGGCGAAATTAATATCTTTGGCATTTTTCAGCAGCTCGTAGGCCTCCTGGACGAGTTTGTTGCCTTTACCCTCCTCGGCGCCGTTGCTTAGCAGACCGACCCGGGGCGACTCAATCTTAAGCAGGTACCGACTATAAATCGACCCCAGCCTGGCAAACTCAAGCAGGTGCTCGGGACGGCAATCGGCATTGGCGCCGGCATCAACCAAAAGCGCCGGAACGGACGATATCGTATCCAGGAAGACGCCGATGGCCGGGCGGGTGATGCCGTTCACTTTGCCTAAAGTCAATAAAGCGGCGCCGAACACCGCCCCGGTACTCCCCGCCGAAACGAAGGCATCTGCTTCGCCGCTCTTGAGCAGATTGATGCCGACCATGATTGACGAGTCCGGCTTGCTCTGAAGAGCTTTAATCGGATGCTCGTTAAAATCGATTACCTGCTTGGCATCGACGATGGCGATGCCGGGCTTTTCCAAAGATTTTTCCGCCAGGGCGCGGAGTATGTTTTTCCTGCCCACCAGAACAATTTCCAGACCGAATTCCTCGGCGGCCTTTATCGCCCCTTTTACTATCTCGTGCGGGGCGTAATCGCCTCCGGCGGCATCAACAGCTATTCTCATTTTATTCGGGCTCCCTGGTTTGTAAGTTTATCATCCCACATGTCGCATTTGCCTCCCCAACAGGCCACTACCCGGTCACTATCCGCGATCCGCGATATTTCACAGGCTGCCGGGCAGTTCCGGCATTCGAACGCAGACGTCTTTAACTCTCTTTCGCCGATTTCGAACCCTTTGAACCTTCCCCGGTTCCCCGGCGCGTTCTCATGTGCGAGCAGCGCGGCGCCGATGGCCCCCATCACCTCATGGTGGGAAGGCACGGTAATTTCCATTTTAAGCTCCTGCCGCAGCGCTTTAATAATCCCCTGGTTGAAAGCGACGCCCCCCTGGAAGACTACCGGCGGCCGGATATCCTTACCCGAGCCGACATCGCTCAAATAGTTATTTACCAGCGCGCGGCAAAGCGCATAGATAATATCATCGACATGATGGCCGTTCTGCTGTTTATGCACCATATCCGACTCGGCAAAAACTGTGCAGCGGCCGGAGATGTGTACTGCATCGCTGCCGAGCAGCGCCCGTCGCGATAGCTCTTCAATGCTCATTTTAAGGCGGGAGGCCTGGTGGTCCAGGAAGCTGCCCGTCCCCGCAGCGCAGACGGTGTTCATGCCGAAATCGGTCACTACCCCTTCGCGGACGAAGATAATTTTGCTGTCCTGCCCCCCGATTTCGATAACCGTTTGCACTTCCGGGATAAAATGGATGGCAGCCACGGCCTGGCAGGTAATCTCATTCTTCACCATATCTGCGCCGACGATGGCGCCGGCCAGGTAGCGGGCGCTGCCGGTGGTAGCCACCCCTCTGATTTCAATACTCTCCGGCAGCTCCCGGCGCATCTGCCGCATCCCTTCCTGTACCGCTTCGACCGGCCTGCCCCCGGTGGGCAGATAAAGACGGCTTATCAGCTCATCTGCAGCATCCAGCACAGCAAGTTTGGTGGTGACCGACCCAACGTCTATACCCAGATAGGCTTCCATAGATTTCACTTTTTAGCCATTCAGTCATTGCGAGGCCGAGAGCCCGAAGCAATCCGCCATAAAGGACTAAAAGATTGCTTCGCTACGCTCGCAATGACATGCGTTATTCTTAATACTCTGGTTACTTTCCAATCCGGAACTCCGCCCGCACCTTTTCTAAATTTTTCGGGCCGGACAGCAGGTCGACGGCCGTCATCGCCATAGCTTTCGCGGCATCCAGCATGCAGCTTAAAGCGCCTTCGGTCGCTGCCGCCCGGGCAAATTCAGGCGAATGCGTCGGAATTTTTTCCGGGGCGATGGCCACCGTGGGGTGTATCGACGGCACAAGCTGGCTAACGTTGCCCACATCAGTGCTGCCGCTGAATTTGGCGTGTTCTCCCACGGGTATGCGATGCCCCAGTGCAGTCATATTTTTCTGGAACATTTTTGCCAGCGCGAGGTTGTTGCGCATGGCCGCATAGCGGACTTCGTCCCATCTGTATTTAAACTCCGCCCCGGTGGCCGCGGCTGCGCCGGCAAAACAACTGATTACTCTCTCTTCCAGTTCATCGAGATATCTATCGTCCTCCGCGCGGACAATAAAGCTCGCGGCGGTATGCGCAGGGACGACATTAGCCACCTCCCCGCCATCGGTAATGATACCGTGAATGCGCGCTTTCTCTTTTATGTGCTGCCTTAAGGCATCGATAGCGTTATAAGACAATATCATAGCTGCCAGGGCATTGATGCCGATTTCAGGTTCGGCGGCGGCATGGGCCGATTTCCCGAAGAACTCGACATCGAGGTTCTGGCAGGCCAGGACATTCATAAATACGTGGTGGCCTCCGCCCGGATGCGTAATCATTGTGACGTCCGTATCTTTAAAAGCGCCCCGCGTTGCCATGATGGCTTTACCCCCGGCAATTTCTTCGCCGGGTGTGCCGTATACGATGACACTTCCGCCTGACCTCTCCACCGCTTGCCGCGCCGCCATGCCGGCCGCCACAGTGCTGGTCGCAATCAGATTATGACCGCAGGCGTGACCGACTTTAGGCAGGGCATCATATTCAGCCAGAAAGGCGATAGCAGGTTTACCCTTGCCATATTTCGCCCGGAAAGCCGTCGGTAAATCACAGATACCTTTCTCGACCTTAAATCCGTTCTTCTCAAGATATTCACACAGCCAGCCAGACGCGCGGCGCTCCTGCATGGCCGTCTCCGGGTTATCATGTATTTTGCGGCTAAGCTCGCGCAGTTCCTTATAGCTGGAATCTATTTCTTTAATTACAGATTTTTTTAGTTTTTCGATATCCATGTCCCGCTTACCATCCCGGCAGAGAAATTACCAGCCTGATTTAATATTATACCGTTACCAGACATTAAAGACAAAGAGAATTAACTTAAAAGTCAATGGTTAAAATTCAAAGCTAAAACGTAAAATTCAAAGCTGAAATTACCTTTCCCGGTTTGGACCTTTTAGCTGTGGTTTTGAATCTGTGAAATTCGTTTCTTTTTTCTTGCATCCCGAAATAGACCGTGTTATAATGAGCTTGGCCACGATAAGAATAGCTATGATTTGAAGTGGGTAAATTCCCACTTTTTTAATTATGGTACTAAGTTTGTCGGAGGTTTTCGTCCGAAATGAAGAGCGATTTTTTGCTCGCTATAACACAGCTTTCGGCGGAGAAAAACCTGCCCAAAGACGTCGTGCTCACCGCCGTGGAATCGGCGCTGGTATCGGCGTATAAGAAAGAAGACTTTGCCGCGAACCAGAATATCGCCGTTAAGATTAACCCTAATACGGGCAAAGTGGAAGTATACGCCGAAAAAATCGTGGCGGAAAAACCCGCCGATAAACGTCTGGAGATGACCCTCGCGGAGGCGAAGAAAATAAAGCCGGACGCCAAAATCGGCGACGCCATCATGGTCGAGTCCACGCCGGCTAACGCCGGGCGCATCGCGGCCCAGACCGCCAAGCAGGTCATCCTCCAGCGCCTTCACGAGGCCGAGCACAGCGCCATCTTTGAAGAATACGCGGATAAAGAAGGCGAGGTGGTCAGCGGCATCGTCCAGCGCTTTGAGGCCGGGCAAGTACATATCGACCTCGGTCGGACCGAAGCTATTCTACCGCCCGCGGAGCAGGTGCGTACCGAGCGCTATCGCATCGGCCAGCGCCTCAAGGTCGTCCTGCTACAGGTGGCACGCACCAGCAAGGGCCCCAAGGTCATCGTTTCCCGCTCACACCCTGAACTGCTGCGCCGCCTCTTTGAACTGGAAGTGCCCGAGGTATATAACGGCACGGTCGAGATAAAGTCCATCGCCCGCGAGGCCGGTTTCAGAAGCAAGATAGCCGTAGCCGCCAAACAGGAAGGCATCGACCCGGTCGGCTGCTGCGTCGGGCTGCGGGGCATCAGGATACAGAACATCGTCAGCGAGCTAAGCGGCGAAAAAATAGATGTCGTCCAGTGGAACGCGGAATCCGCCGCTTTCATCGCCAGTGCGTTGAGTCCAGCACACATTCTCAGCGTCGAGCTTAATAAAGCGGAGCAGGCCGCCACGGTTATCGTCCCGGACAAACAGTTATCGCTGGCCATCGGAAAAGAGGGCCAGAACGCGAGGCTGGCCGCCAAGCTCACCGGCTATCGTATCGATATCAAGAGCGCCTCCATGGCGGAAACGGAAAAACTCCAGGTTGCCAAACCAGCTGCCGGGGAGAAAACGGCCGAAGAAATTGCCGGAATAGCGGAGGCCTTGCCGTCAGTCGCGGAAGAAATACCCGCCGAAATGTTATCTGAATTGACCGCCGCGGCTGAAGAGCAACCTGCGGAAGAGGAAAAACCGGCTGAAGAAGAAACCGCAGCCGTTCCCGTGGCGGAGCTAATACCCCCGGCGGCCGTCGTCGAACCCCAGGAAGCCGGCCAGGTCAAATTGAGATTTGCCGAAGATATTATGGCGCCGCGCCGGGCCAGGACCGAGCCGAAGGCGAAGAAGAAAAAGAAGGGCGGCTATGCCAAAGAAGGCGAAGACGTCGTGAAAGTCAGGAAAGGCCGCCGTGACTACGAGACCGTTGAGGAAGACGAGGAATTTCAATAGCCGCCGCTCGGGGCCGGTCAGGCACCTGCCGCAGAGGACCTGCGTGGCCTGCCGGCAGGTAAAGGCCAAGCGCGAGCTGGTACGCCTGGTGCGCACTCCCCGGGGCGACATTGAAATTGATGTTACCGGGAAAAAGGAGGGGCGGGGGGCCTACCTCTGCCCGACCCTGGATTGCCTGGAAAAGGCACTTAAGGGCAAACAACTGGAACACACTTTTAAAAGCGCCTTTACCCCGGCCCACCGGGAGCGTCTGGCGCAAAGCGGGAGAGAACTCCTGAAGGAGCTAAGTGGTTAAAACTACCAAACCGGAAAAGGCAAGCGGTCAGGCGGCGGCGAAGCCAGCCCAGGAGCCTGCGCCTCCTAGCTTGCCCGTTATTGACCTCCCGTCTTCTATCAGCGTCAGGCAGCTGGCTGACATGCTGCAGGTAGACTCCGTTCTCGTCATCAAGCAGCTGATGCGCAACGGCATCATGGCCAATATCAACCAGATTGTCGATTATGAGACTGCGGCGAACATCGTGTCCGGTTTCGGCTTTAAAGCGCATTTCAAACCGCTGAAAGAGCAGCAGGCGGCCACCGCCGTCCAAGAGAGCAAGAGACTCAAGCGGCACTATGGCAAAGAAGCCGGTGATTTACAGCCGCGTCCGCCGGTCGTGACGGTCATGGGGCATGTCGACCACGGCAAGACCAAGCTCCTCGACGCTATCAGGAAGACCAACGTAGTGGACTCGGAGGCCGGAGGCATTACCCAGCACATCGGCGCTTACCAGGTGACCATCGACGGTCATAAAATTACTTTTCTGGATACGCCCGGCCATGAGGCGTTCACCGCCATGCGCGCCCACGGCGCTAACATTACCGATATCACCATCCTGGTAGTAGCCGCCGATGATGGGGTCATGCCGCAAACACTTGAAGCAATTAACCACGCTCGCGCTGCCGAAGTGCCTATCGTCGTGGCGATTAACAAAATCGATAAGGAAAATGCCAACCCGAACCTGGTCAAACAGCAGCTGGCCGAAGCCGGCCTGGTGGTCGAGGAGTGGGGAGGCAAGGTTGTCAGCGTGGAAGTCTCCGCCAAGGAGAAGAAAGGCATCAAGGAACTCCTGGAAAGCCTGCTCCTGGTGGCGGAAATGGAAGAACTGAAAGCGGACCCGACCCTGCCCGCCGCCGGCGTTGTCATCGAGGCGGAAATGGACAAGACCATGGGGCCGCTGGCCACCCTGCTGATTCAGTCCGGGACACTTAAAGAGGGCGATACCATCGTTATCGGCGATACGTGGGGCCGGGTGAGGGCGATGTTCAACGACATGGCCAAACGCATCAAAAAAGCGGAGCCTTCCACCCCCGTGGAAATCCTCGGTTTGAACAGCGTGCCTGAGGTGGGGGACACTTTAACGGCCGTGGCCGATGAGCACCATGCCCAGGCCCTGCTTGCCCGGAACCGCGCCGCTAAAGAAAAGGAGGCCGCCCGGGCCAAGGCCATCAACCTTAACAACCTTTACGACCAGATAAGCGCCGGTAAAGTCAAAGAGCTTAATGTCATCCTCAAGACCGATGTCCAGGGCAGCATCGAGCCGATTAAAACTTCGCTGGAGCAGCTGGGGACAGACGAGGTCAAGGTCAGGGTCATTCACAGCGCCGCTGGCAGCGTCACTGATAGCGATGTCATGCTGGCCGCCGCCTCCAACGGGCTCATCATCGGTTTCAACGTCACCGCCCAGGAAGGTGCCAAACGGATGGCCGTGACCAGCGGCGTGGACATCCGCTTTTACAACATCATCTATACCCTTACCGATGATGTCGCTAAGGCCCTCAAAGGCATGCTGGAACCTGTCTACGTCGAGGTTATCGACGGGCGGGCGGAAATAAGGGCAATCTTCCCGGCCAGCAAAGGGATAAAAATAGCCGGCGTCCTTGTCAATGAAGGTAAAATAACGCGTAACGCCAAGGTCAGGGTGCGCCGTGGGAAAGAAATTATCGCCGACTCAACGGTAGCCAGCCTGAAACGCTTTAAGGACGACGTTAAAGAAGTGGCGGCCGGTTTCGAGTGCGGCATCGGTATTCAGGACGTCAACGATTTCCGCATCGGCGATATCCTGGAATTTTATAGAATAGAAAAATCAGGATAACGGCCTTACACGGGCCCGTATATGTCATATCGTATCGAGCGCGTCAATACACTTATGCAGCGGGAAATCAGTGAGCTGATCCAGCGCCAGCTTAGAGACCCGCGACTGGATGAGTTTATTTCCGTGACCGAGGTCAGCGTTTCCCCCGACCTTAGGTTCGCTCAAGTCTATATCAGCAGCATGGGCGGCCAGCAAAAGGAGCACCAGATATTGGCTGCGCTTAACTCGGCATCCGGTTTCCTGCGCTCGGAGCTGGCTAAAAACGTGAGATTGCGCCGTATGCCGGAGCTGCACTTTCACTGGGACAACTCCATCGAAAAGGGCGACCGCGTGCTGCGGCTCATTGATGAAGTGACGCACCAGGAAAATCCTTAATTATTTTTATACCCTCCGGTCAAAGGAGCCGCGCATGAAATTTTCGCCGCTGTTATATAAAATCCCGGATTACCCTTTCCGCAAAGTCGGCAGGATTTCCCGGGAGGCCGAACAGCGTAATGGGGTGCGCGTTATCAACGCCCGTATCGGTATCCCCGATGTCGAAGCCCCGAAAGCTATCAAGGAAGCCCTGGCGAAGTATGTCCTCGCGGATAAGTCCACTTTCGGCTACCCCTGCGATGTGCATCCGGAACGCGGTATCCCTGAACTCATCGAGGCCATTATCGAAGACTATCGCGTGAAACACGCCGTTAACCTCCGCCCGGAAAATATCATGGTCACCAGCTGGGCTAAAGAAGTACTGTACGATATGGCCTACCTGTTTGAGCCGGGAACGGTATTTATCCCCGACCCCGTTTATCCCGTTTATGAAGCCGCGACGGTGCTCTCCAATCACCGGCCGGTAAGAGTGGCGACCTCGTCGGCCACCGGCTGGCTGCCCGAATTTAATTTCTCCAAAAAAAGCGAAAAACCCGTGGCGTTTTATTTTTGCGACCCCAATAACCCCACCGGCGCGGTGGCCGGGCACGATTATTATGTCAATCTATTGAAAAAGATGAAAGAGTCCGATGTCACGGGCATTTTCGATAAAGCCTACAAGGACTATGTTTTCGATATTAAAACAAAGCCATTTTCCATCACCCAGATTCCCGAAATCATGGAACGCGGGTACGAGATTGTTTCCCTCTCCAAGCACTACAACTTCGTCGGCATCGGGCTGGCCTGGATTGTCAGCAGCGAAGCCAACATCGACCGGTGGCTTAAGGCCTCCAGCCAGCACCGCCAGGGCGTGGAATGGTACAAACAGAAAGCCGGCGTAGAGGCTTTGAAAAATCCGGCAGTCAAGGCGGAAATGCACGCCTACTTTAAAGAGCTTAAGGAGAGAAGGGACATTTTCGTCAGGGGACTGCAGGAGCTGGGGCTGACGGTGGCCGTGTCTGAAGCCACGCCGTACCTCTGGATACAGGCCCCGGACGGCTTCGATGATGAAGACTTCGTGCTGAATACTTTGATAAACAAAGCGCACGTGGCCTTTATGCCGGGTTCATACTTCGGGGCCAGCGGTAAAGGCTATATGCGGGCGACCCTGTTCCTCTCCCGGAGTGAAATCGAAGAAGCGCTGGAGCGCATACGGAAAGTAAAAACGTGGTGAAATCACAGCGATGATAGAGCGGCGGATGAGGACTTGGACGGCATACTGAACATTGATAAGCCCGCGGGCAACACATCCTACGGCGTTATCGCCAGGATAAAGCGCCTCACTGGCGAGAAGCGCGTGGGACACGCCGGCACGCTCGACCCTGACGCCACAGGAGTCCTCCCCGTCTGCCTCGGCAAGGCCACGCGCGTTGTCCAGTACCTGACCGACGCCACTAAAACCTACCTGGCCGTTATCGAGCTGGGGACTGCCACCGATACTTACGACGCCGCCGGGAATATTATCCAGCGCGGCGACCCTTCAGGCATCGACCGCAATCGCCTGGAGTCAGCCCTTAACCGGTTCAGGGGCACCATTTCCCAGACCCCTCCCATGTACAGCGCCCTGAAGCACCAGGGGCAGCCCCTCTATAAGCTGGCGCGCGCCGGCATCAGCGTGGAGCGTAAAAGCCGCACGGTCACCATTCACCAACTGGTAATAACCGACTGGCAACCCCCGATTATCACTTTAAAAATCGAATGCAGCAAGGGTACTTATATCCGTTCGCTAGCTCACGACCTCGGGCAGGCGCTCGGCTGCGGCGCTTACCTTAAAAACCTCAAGCGAACAAGGTGCGGGATTTTCGATATCAAAGAAGCTATCTCATTATCGCGACTGGAAGAAGCCTGCCGCGATGGCAATCTGGAGAACTTTTTGCTCCCCATCGATTATGCTCTCCGGGACTTCCGCGCCGTGGTTATCGATGAGGCGGCGGAAAAAGCCATGAAGCAGGGCAACACCCTGGCGCTAAAGCAAGTTGATATGAAGTCCAATACGAAAGTGTGTCTCTGCCGCGCTTATGCGCCAGACGGGCGTTTCCTGGGTCTGCTCCGTTATATTCCCGATAGCGGCCGGTGGCAGCCGGAAAAGGTGCTTGTTTAGGGCGCTTTAAGCCAACCTTTTACGTCCGTCTGCGTTGTACTATAATAGAAGATATTGTTAATTTGTTAATTTAGAGGGGGTAAATATGGCGGGAAAAATAGAAGCTAAACACGATATTTTCAGCAAACCTCTTCCGGAGCTCCTGGATGAGCTTGATAAAGCGGCCGCCGACGCGCGTAAAGCCGCGGACGAAGCGAGAGCCGCCGGCGAAAGGGCCGCCAATGATGTCATGAAAAAGCTGCGGAAGCTGTTCATGGCTATGGCCAAAGATATCACCGAAGAGCTCGGCGATAACAAGAAATAGCCGGTGGGTCCGCCTACCTGACAGCCGAAAAATTATATAATTTGCCTTTCCGGGATAAGCGGAAAAGTCCCGCGCCGGTAATTCTTGATATGATGTCTTGTTCCTCCAGGTGATGGTCGGAGACCGATAAAATCCCGTCCGGTTTCAGTACACGGCGCAATTCCGCCAGGACCGCACCCGGATTTTTCAGGTGGTGGAGGACGTCGTAAAGTAAAGCCACATCGATACTGCCGTCCGGCAGGCCCGTGGCGCCATCGGACAGGACTGTTTCAACGTTGAGCTTGTGCCTGGCCGCCAGCGATTTCACGGTCAATATCGCCGCCGGATTGACATCCAGAGCATAAATTTTCCCTGACGCGCCTATCAATTTAGCTACCGGCAGGATATAGCCGCCGGGCCCGCAGCCGAAGTCCAGCACCTGAAATCCCGGCCGGATGCCCACTTCCTTTAAAATCTTGCCGCGCGGCCGGAAAAAATCACGTAATTTGAACTGGAAAGACATAAGTTTAAAGCTAAATCCGGACTGCGGTCTTTCCATGATAAGTCCTCCCTTTACTAAACGGCTTCTTCCACCTTGAAACCATCTTCGCCCACCAGCCCGGCCAGCTGTTTTTTCAGCTCCGGGCCATAATTAGTCTGTACGTTGGGCAGCTTCAGGGGGATAGGGGCGCCGCCGTTCAGGACGTTCAACTGGACTTCATCACGGCCGGGACAGGTTTTTAGCGCGGCGATGATTTTTTCAAAGCGGACGATGTCCCCCTCTTTATCCGCCGTTTGCGTGATGTTAATTATCAGACGATTTCTTTTTGCGGGCCCTTTTCCTGTCTGCGCGGAAGGCTCCGGCGCTCTAGGCGCGGGCGAGGGAACCGTCCCCTTTTCTTCCTCCGGCGGTTGGTAGAGGCGCACGTTATCGCAGCTTATCTGCGCCTGCTCGTCCCGCACCCTGACCTTGCCCTGCACCACGATTTCGTTGCCTTCCTGCCACAGCTCTTCCGTCTCGGAATAGACCTTGGGCCAGACCATGACCTCGATTTGCCCGCTGAAATCCTCCAGGACGGCGCTGGCGAAAGACCGTCCGTCCTTGGTGAGCAGATAGCGCGCCGAGATAATCCGGCCGGCCATGACCACGGCCTGTCCGTCCAGCTCTTCATCAACCTCATCGATAAATTTGGTGTCCGGGTTCTTCCCGCTGAACACCGGGCTAAACGGTTTCTCGGAAAAGCTCACCCCCATCAGCTCCTTTTCCCAGAACGCTTTTTCCCGGTCAGAGGTATCGGCCGGGGACATCTCCAGCTGCGGCAAAGGCACCGGAGCTGTATCTCCGAAAAGGTCGAACATGGTGGACTGCCCTGTCTCGCGTAATTTCTGCTCCCTCTGCGCCAGCGAAAGTATGTGCTCGACACTGTTGAGCAGCGTCCCGCGCTTCCCCAGCGTATCCATGACGCCCGCCTTTATGAGGCTCTCCATAACGCGCCGGTTGACGGCGCGGAGGTCGCAGCGTCGGCACAGGTCTTCAATCGATTTGAATGTTCCGTTCTTAATGCGCTCGGCGATAACCGGCTCGATAGCGCCGGTGCCGACGTTCTTGATTGCCCCCAGCGCATAGCGGATGGACGGACTTCCATCGCTATCTTCGATAGAGAACTCTATCTGGCTGCGGTTGATATCCGGCGGCAGGACGGTGATGTCGAGGCGGCGGCACTCGGCGACCGCACTGGCGATTTTCTCCAGCTCCCCGGCATGGATGGTCAGGAAAGCGGTGATGTACGCCGCGGGGTAGTTCGCTTTCAGATAGGCGGTCTGGTAGGCGATGAGGGCATAGCTGAAGGCGTGCGCCTTGTTAAAAGCGTAACCGGCGAACGGCTCGATGAGCGAGAAGACTGCCTCGGCGACCTCGGCAGTGAACTCTTTTTTCTTCGCGCCTGCCATGAAGCTGCGCTTTTCCTTCTTCACCACCTCGGGAATCTTCTTGCCCATGGCCTTGCGGAAAATATCCGCCTGCCCGAGGCTGTAACCGGCCAGCGCCTGGACGATGTAGAGCACCTGCTCCTGGTAAACGATGACGCCGTAGGTCTCTTTGAGGATGCTCTCCAGCGCCAGGTGAGGGTACACTATGGGTTTGAGGCCGTGCTTGGCCGCGATGAAGGTAGGGACATGTTCCATGGGGCCGGGGCGGTAAAGCGCCACCATGGCCGCGATATCGCCGAAGTTAGTGGGTTTAAGCTCCTTGATGTAGCGGCGCATGCCGCCGCCTTCCAGCTGGAAGACGCCCGCCGTTTCCCCGGAAGAAAGCAGGCGGAAGGTTTTAGCATCATCCATCGGTAATTTGTACAGGTCGATGTCGAGGCCGTGCTTTTGCTGTATTATCTCTTTCGCTTTACCCAGGATGGTCAGGTTGGCCAGCCCGAGGAAGTCCATTTTCAACAGGCCGATGCGGGCGATATCGTTCATAGAAAACTGGGTCATCACGGCTTCTGCACTGTCTACCCTGGCGCCGCGCTGCAGGGAGACATATTTCGTCAGCGGTTCTTTAGAAATGACGACGCCGGCGGCGTGAGTGCTGGCGTGGCGCGATATGCCTTCCACCCGCCGCGCCGAATTTACCAGGTTGCGCACGATTTCATCGCTCTGGTAGATGTTCTTCAGCTCCTGGTTCTCGTCCATGGCCCGCGCCAGTGTCATGTTGGGCATGCCGGGCACCAGCCTGGCCACGCGGTCAACGTCACCGTAGGGCATGCCGAGGGCCCTACCAACGTCCCGGATAGCCGCCCGGGCGCCCAGCGTACCGAAAGTGATTATCTGCGCCACGTGGTCCTGGCCGTATTTCTGGGAGACATAGGCAATCACTTCATCGCGGCGGTCATCCTGGAAGTCCATGTCCACATCGGGCATTTCCTTGCGCTCGATATTCAGAAAGCGCTCGAAAATCATGCCGTGTTCGAGGGGGTCGAGGGGGGTTATGCCGAGGCAGTGCAGAACGATGCTCGAAGCGGCGCTGCCCCTGACGCCATAGAGAATGTTCTGTTTTTTAGTGAACGAGATAATGTCCCACACGACCAGAATGTAGTTGGCGAACTGGGTAGTTTTGATGACGTCCAGTTCGTATTCCAGGCGCCTGGTTATCTCCGGGGTAGGGTCGGGATAATACTGTTTCAGGTTCTGGTAACAAAGCTCCGAAAGGTACTGGTCGGGCGTCTTATTCGCGGGTATTCCTATTTCCGGCAGGTGCAGCCGCCCGAACTCTAAATCGAGATTGCATTTCTCCGCGATTTTTTCGGTGTTTTCCAGCGCCTCGGGGATATCCTGGTAAAGCTCCGCCATCTCCTGCGGGCTCTTCAGGTAAAAGAAATCTCCCGGCATTTTCATGCGCTTCTCATCATGGACGGTAGTGTTGGTGCCGATGCACAGCAGCAAATCGTGGGCGGAGGCGTCTTCGCGGTTGACGTAATGGGTATCGTTGGTAGCCACCAGCGGGATATCCAGCTCGCGGCTCATCTGAATCAGCGAGTTGTTGACGATTTCCGCCTCCGGCACGGGATGCCGCATCACTTCCAGGTAAAAATCGCCGAAGGTCCGCTGGTACCAGAGCGCCGCCTGCCTGGCCTCATCATAGCGCCGCCCGAGGATGAGGTACTGGACTTCCCCGGAAAAGCAGGCGCTTAGCGCGATGAGTCCTTCTTTATATTGCGCCAATAGCTCTTTATCCACCCTCGGACGGTAGTAAAAACCTTCGAGGTGGGCTCTGGTGGTAAGCTGGATGAGGTTCTGGTAGCCGATATTGTTTTTGGCCAGCAATATCAGGTGGTAGTTGCTTTTATCGCCGGCATTGCGACTCTGGTGGCCGCCCGGGGCGATATAAATCTCGCAGCCGATGATAGGCTTTAGACCGGCTTCTTTGGCCGCCTGGTAAAACTCGATAACGCCGTACATGACGCCGTGGTCGGTAATGGCCAGGCTCTGCATGCCCAGTTCCTTCGCTTTGGCCACGAGCTGCGGGATGCGGCACATCCCATCGAGCAGGCTGTATTCGGTATGGACGTGGAGGTGGGTAAACATCTGGATAATTATAACATAAGCCCGGTTGGCCAGAGTATTATTTTCGCCATCAATAATGTACAATTTAAATAGACCGGAATACCCATGAACATCATCAAGACCGCAGCCTACTGGCTGTTTATCCTTTGCCTGCCAGTCCTGCTGATAACTACGAGCGTAAAAATCGCGGCCAACAGCTCGGAGCTGTACCGCTATGGTTTTAACAAATACGACATCAGCCAGGTAACGGGACTATCCCCGGCGGAACTGGATAAGGTCACAACCGGGCTGATATCGTATTTCAACTCAAACCAGGAATACATCGACCTGACGGTAATTAAAGACGGTAAACCATTCACGCTTTTTAACGAACGCGAGGCCGGCCATCTGAAGGACGTCAAAGGCCTGTTCCGGCTGGTCTGGTGGCTGCTGCTGGGCACCTTGATTTACTCCGTTATCTACGCCGCTCTGAACTATACTGTCTGGAAAGACCGGCGGCGGGTGGCGTGGGCGCTTATCGGCGGGAGCGGCCTGACTATCGCGCTGGTGATAGGCCTGGGTCTGATGATTTCACTGAATTTCGACCAGTTCTTTTACGATTTCCACCTTATCAGTTTCGCCAACAACCTGTGGCAGCTCGACCCGTCTACGGACTATCTCATCATGCTTTTCCCGCAGGGTTTCTGGTATGATGCGGCGCTTTTCTGCACCCTGGGCACCGCGGCGCTGGCGCTTTTCCTGGGAGGCACGGGCTGGTGGCGGTTGAGAAAAGAAAAACCGGTTAAAGTGTGAGGTATGAATCATCACCTAAGCCTCGGCTGCTTTCTTCTTAAAAACGAACGAAATCACGATTAAGACCGCTCCGACCGCGAGCACCGCGATACTGAAAGCCAGCATTTTGCCGGTGACATCGCGATAGAGCGCATCAAGCCACGGCCCCAGGGAAGGTACTTTTTGCGGCAACGCATTCAGAAGCGACTGGGCAGGATTGAAACTCCGCGCCGCCAAAACACCCGCCAGGTCCAGAGCCCCGAAGATAAACAGGTCAATCCCCAGCGCGCGGCTAGGTTCCTGCACATTGCGGTAAATCAGGAAAATACCCGCCGCCAGAAGCACCATTAAGACGATTAACCAGTAATAGGCGCTTTGGAAATAGCCGATATATTTTCTGACCAGCAGCAGGTCGTCCATAGTATTCGCCGGAATGTTGGTCTGGTCGGCCACCAGATTATCCGGAATTTGCGCGGCATACTGGTTATAGTAATAATCGAAATATGGCCTGACCAGCGTCTCCAGCAAGCCTGAAAGCGCCGGGGCGCTGCCCGTTGCGGTTATCTGCGCCTGGATTTGCTTAAGATATATATCGACGTAAGATTTCAATTGCGCATCGGACATCAGGGCGAGGTCAGGCGTCAACAGGCTCCGGTACTGCTGAAAATTTTGAAAGATATAAGGTTCCAGCTGGGTCTGGATATTACCGCGCAGCCAGGAGGTGAGCTGCTTGCTCATTTCCTGCCACAGGCTGTTTTTGAGGTCGGCTTTTAAAGTGTTCAGCGGTATCTTGATAGCGAGTTTATCAGTCTTGCCCAGGAAAAAGTTATAGCCGGAATCGATACTCTGGTCCGCCTGCGCTTTAAACCAGGGCTTCTGGTCGTCGATGGCGTTATAGACGGCGTCTTTTAAAAAGTATAGCTCGGCAGGCAAATAATCTTTTATCTGCTGGTCGGCGATGTCCCGCGCTACAGCCGAGATATCGATTCTATCCACCTGCTGCTTGACGAAACCGGGAGAAAGCAAGGTGCTGTTCAGCATAAAAGCCATACCGAAAATAGAAAGCGAAAGAAAAAGCAGAAAACCGAGGACGAATGCACCAAAGCCTTTTAAAAAGCCCATGCGGCAGCCTCCATCTAACTCTGGCCAATATTTTAACATACCAGCGAGGGTAATTTCATTCGCTTCGGGAGGTTGACTGTGAGATGGGTATCGAGTAGAATTACAATATCCTGGGCGGTTAGCTCAGCTGGTTAGAGCGCCGCGTTGACATCGCGGAGGTCAGTGGTTCAAGTCCGCTACCGCCCATTTTTAGATTAATTGACCCTTATGTGAATCATTACATAAGGGTTTTTTACTAAAAGTAAGCCCATAACTACTACTACCTCGCTTGTAATTTTCTGGTTGTTGACAATATACTAAATCAATCATTCCGGTTTTCAAGCCTGAACAAGTGTAGCTGGTTGATATTACCTTATCTGCTGTAAGGAGTACAGGCATCATTGGGCTCATTTCGAATTGACAGTCTCCAGTGATACAAATATTCCGCTATAAATCATAAACGAAACGCTCTTGCGAAAAGCAGGTACGCTGAAAATTTTTAAGTTATTATATATGACCAAGAGAGTGTGAAAAGATGTTGTTAACGGATGACGAAAAACGGATTCTGGACGGCAAGCGAGGTGAGATTGCCCAAAGATGTATGACATTTTTAGTGGATTATGGTGAAGCGGCGGGAGCAGACAAACTGATTGATCTGGATGGAACAGTAGATTTGCATCCGGGTTCCGGCTGGGTTGGAGCTTATGATATCAAGCTGGAAGAAATTGCGGAATTGGCCAGAAAAGGTGAAGGATTTAAAGTACCTACCTTCTCCGACAAGGCCACTGCGCCTGGCTTTATTGTGGATGGATGGGAAAACTGCGGCGTCCTGCCCAGCAGCGACCCGACCTTTCACAAAAAGTGCCTGGAGGACCTCCAACCATATATTGATATGGGAATGGTGCCTACTTTCTCCTGCAACCATTACCTGGTAAGTTCGTTTTGGCCTTCTGTAGGCCAGCATTGTGCCTGGGTAGAGAGTTCAGCTGTTCCTTGGGTTAACGCCGTTTTAGGGGCCAGAAGTAATTTTGACGGTTGTTTTCAGACGGCGTATTTGGGAAAGGTCCCGGCATATGATATGCATCTGACCGAGAACCGCGCGGCGACGGTACTGGTACGCTGTGAGACTGAATTAAAAAGAGATATGGACTATGATTTATTCGGTTGGGCGGTTGGAGAAACTCTGGGGTTGAAAGTTCCGGCCTTCGTCGGTATCGGCAGACCAACAACCACTCAACTGGTGAAAATGAATTCCGCTCTGAACACAGGCGGGCAGGTACGCATGTATCATATTCCCGGAAGAACTCCAGAAGCACCCACCCTGGAAGTGGCGTTTCAAGGGAAGAAACCCAAAGAGACCATATCCATTACGCGGGATGATTTGAAAAGAGTCTATGAACTGATGAATTACGGTTCCAGCGATGATATTGATTTTGTTTATTTAGGCTGCCCTCACTACAATATTGAAGAATTGAGAAAGGTGGCCGGTTTACTTGAGGGTAAGAAATGCCAAACCAGGTTATGGGTAATGACAAACCCTCCCACTTATAAAGTGGCCGATATGGCAGGGTACCGGGAAAAAATCGAAGATGCAGGGGGCATACTATTATCCGGAACCTGTCCCGGCTTACTCAACGGGGTAGTAATGCCTCCGTCCGGGGTCCCCAAGGTTATAGCTACGGATGCAGCCAAACAGGACTATTACATTACCGGCCATTGCCATCCAAATAAAGTTCAAGTCCGATACGGTACGACGGAAGATTGTGTTGATGCAGCCGTCACGGGAAAATGGAAAGGGGAGTGGAGGTAAGCATCTAATGAATAAGCAAGCAAATAAAATTATTCTCAAGGGAAGAAAAGTAATAGGCGGAATTGCCCAGGGTGAAGCGCTGGTATCCAAAATGCCCTTAATGGGTTGGGGCAACGTTGATTCAAAAAATGGTTATACCGTAGAAAGAAACCATCCCCTTTACGAAGTTCCCTATAAAGGAAAGGTGCTGGTTTTCACTGAACCGAGGGGTTCCGGCGGCTTTGTGGGGTATGGCAGGTCTCGGCTTTTCGGCACTAACCCTGCAGCTTTCCTCTACAGAAAGGGGAATAATCTAACCGTCTTCGCGGCCATGGTAATGAATGTGCCTACAGTCACCGATTTTGACCAAGACCCTACTGAAGTCATTGAAACCGGAGACTACGTTATTGTGAATGGGGATAGGGGGATTGTTGAGGTGATAAAAAAAACTAGATAGTAGCGGCGAGAGCATCGCAGGGATTAGACTGATGGGAAATCTGCCTTGGGCATCAGGTCAAATCCTGATATCTCGATGTGACAGCCTAGTACGTGGGTACACTTTCGGCAGGCAGAATTCCCTCTTTTTCAATGGTTACTCCGGCAACGCTTTGGCCTTAAATGATGAAGGGTTGAATTCTAATACTTGGAAGCCCCTATCTCCTCCATCTTCCCGGTAACGATGAAGACGACCCGCTCACAGATGTTGGTGACCCTATCGGCGGCGCGTTCCAGATTATGAGCTACCCATATAAGGCGCGTGGCACGGGTAATTGTCTTCGGGTCTTCCGCCATGAAAATAAGCAGTTCCCGGAACACCTGGTCGTACAGGTGGTCAACCGTATCATCTTCGGTAGCGATTTTCCTGGCGGCTTCGGCGTCCCGGTTGATAAAAGCGTCCAGGCTGCGGTGGAGCATGTCGACCGTCCGCTCCGCCATGCGGGGTATATCGATATACGGCTTGAGAGGCGGCTCGTCACCAATCATGATTACAATCCGGGCAATGCCCACCGCGTAGTCGCCGATACGCTCTATCTCGGTAGTAATATTGAGCATGGCGATGATAGTGCGCAGATCACCGGCCATCGGCTGCTGTGTCGCTATCAGCTCGATACATTTCTCTTCAATTTCGAATCGCTTGCCATTCACCTTCTGGTCTTCGTTAACAACCTGGTGGGCCAGCTCCAGATCCCGGTTTTTTAAAGCGTCGACCGAGCGGAGCAGAGCCTTGTTCACCATGCTTCCCATGGCCAGGATATCGTCCTGAATTTCCCTTAATTGCTTGTGAAAAGCCGTTCTCATGTCCATGTGTGTCCTCCAAACAAGACTACCCGAACCGCCCGGTGATATAGTCCTCGGTGCGCTTATCTTTAGGGTTCGTAAACAGTTGTGAGGTCTTCCCGTATTCCACCAGTATACCGGCGCGGTCGGTGTCCATCAAGAAGAAAGCGGCCATCTCGGATACCCGCGCCGCCTGCTGCATGTTGTGGGTAACGATGACGAGGGTGTATTGTTCCGCCAGACTCCTCATCAGGTCCTCGATTTTGAGCGTGGCCGCCGGGTCCAGGGAGCTACACGGCTCATCCAGCAGTATTATCTCCGGCTCCACGGCCAGGGCCCGGGCGATGCACAGACGCTGCTGCTGGCCACCCGAAAGACAGGATCCGGACTCATTGAGCTTGTGTTTCACCTCGTCCCAGAGCGCCGCCTGGCGCAGACTACGCTCCACGACCTCTTCCAGCTCCCATCTTCGACTCCAGAGTCGGGTTAACCGGAGGCCTGCCGCCACGTTATCGAAAACGGACATGGTAGGAAAGGTGGTTGGCTTCTGGAAGACCATCCCGATGCGCCGCCGGATGACCACGGGGTCGACATCGCGGGCATAAATATCTTTACCGTCCAGTAATATGCAGCCTTCGACCCGTCCGCCGTGCGAGACTTCATGCATGCGGTTGAGACAGCGGATGAAGGTGGACTTGCCGCAACCCGAGGGCCCGATGATGGCGGTGATGGCCTGCGACTTGATGCTCATGCTGATTTGTTTGACGGCCAGAGTATTCCCGTACCAGGCGCTCAAGCCCTGGACCTCCAGGATGCCTTTCTTGTCTTCAACATCAGCCACGCCAGTCTTACATTGTGCGTTTTCGTTAACCAGGTTATTTATCATAACATTTTCCTTCCCTTCTATAAATCACCACTCATGACTCATGTACGCCCCCGGTTGCTAATCCAGCGCACCAGGATGCTTATGCCCAGGACCAGCAGTACCAGCAGAAAAGCGCCGGCCCAGGCCTGCTGCTGCTGGTCAGGATAAGGTGACAGAGCATAGTGGTATATCTGCAGCGGCAGGGCGGTAATTGGCTTTAAGAAACCTGCGAAGCCGAAGTTGTTGCCAAGCGCGGTGAAAAGAAGCGGCGCGGTCTCTCCGGCGATTCTGGCTATCGCCAGCATTATTCCGGTCACGATTCCAGTGAGCGCGCCCGGCACGATGACACCCAGGACTGCTCTCCACCTGGTGATGCCCAGGGCCAGCGCCGCCTCGCGCATCGAGTTAGGCACCAGGCGCAATGATTCTTCGGCGGTGCGGGCGACGATGGGAATCATGATGATAGCCAGCGCCACGCCCGCGGAAAACGCCGAGTAAGAGTGCATGGGCTTCACCACGATAGCGTAAGCGAAAACGCCAACCACTATCGAAGGAACACCGGCCAGAATGTCAGCCATAAATCTAATCGAGGCTGCCACCCTCGGGCCGGAGAATTCGGCCAGAAAAATACCCGCCATCATCCCCACCGGCAGGGCGAGCACGGATGCCAGGATGACCAGGATAAAAGTGCCGATAATCTCATTCCGCATTCCCCCGCCGACCTCCCCCACCGGCTTGGCGGCCTGGGTAAGGAAATTAAGATTGAGAGCAGCGATGCCATGAGCCAGCGTGTAACCCAGGATAAGGGCCAGTATCAGGATGCCCAGCCCGGCGGCGCCGCTGCACAGGCCGAGCATCACCCGGTTGAACCATTTACGGCGCCAATAACCACGTTCTGACATCGTCATTCTTTGGCCGCCTTTACCGCAGTCATACGCCACACCAGCAAGCGGGCCACTACGTTCACCAGAAGCGTCACCCCGAAGAGTACCAGCGCCAGTTCCACCAGACTGCCGATAAAGACGCCGCTGGAAGCCTCGCTGAACTCGCTGGCTATCTTGCTGGCGATGGTGGCGCCCGGGGAAAAAAGGGAGGGCGTCAGTTTGTAAGCGTTGCCGATGACCATGGTCGCCGCCATCGTTTCGCCGAGGGCGCGCCCCAGCCCCAGGATTACGGCGCCCACCAGTCCCGAACGGCAATAGGGCAGCACTGCCTGGCGGATTGCTTCCCAGCGCGTCGCTCCAAGAGCAAAAATGGCCTCGCGTTGTTCATTGGGGACAGCCCTCATGGCGTCGCGGCTCACTGCGGTGATAATAGGGATAATCATGATAGCGAGGATGATTCCGGCGGCCAGAAAACCGACACCGAACGGCGGGCCCTGGAACAAAGGCAGAAATCCGATATGGCTGCCGAGCCAGCTTTCGATAGGCTTCCTGACAAAAGGCACGAGCACGAAGAGCCCCCAGAGCCCGATGACGACGCTGGGTATCGCGGCCAGCATCTCGATGACCAGCGAGGCTGGCCCCCTTAACCACGACGGCGCCAGCTCCACCAGGAAAATGGCCGCCCCCAGGCTTATCGGCACGGCAATGAGCAGGCCGATTATTGAGCTTAAAAGCGTCCCGTAGATGGCCGGAAGGGCTCCGAAAGCCTGCCGCACCGGGTCCCATGTAGAGCTGCCAATAAAAGAAAGCCCGAACCGGCTGATGGCCGGCCAGGCATCTATGAAAAGAATGATAACCAGCCCGATGAGAAGCACGACTATCACTACGGCAAAAACGAGTGTGAGGTTGGAGAAAACCCGGTCACTGAACCCTGAACGGCGAATAAATCCCCAGCCTTTCACTCGTGCCGGTGATAGGACAGCTTCATGATGCTCCGTCGCTCTCAAGCTCTCTCTTTTTACCTCCCGCAAACAGGGAAATGCAGGAGGACTTTGCCCTTCCTGCACGCCCCCGGGACTATTAAAGTGTATCTTTATCGTCTACCGGCTTAGTAAAGACTGCCCCTGATACTTGATGGAGAGTATCTCGTTCTCGGCCTTGGCTACGGCGGCGCTGGATAGCGGCGCGTAGTCGAGCGCGGCGCTATATTGTTGCCCGTCGTGTATCGCCCACCAGAGCATATTAACCAGTGCCTGGCCTTTTACCTTATCGGTCTGGTTAACGTAGGCCAGTATCCAGGTGAAGCCGCATATCGGGTAAGCATCCGGATTTGTCGAGTTGGTAATCATTACCTTCATGTCGTCGGGTAAAGTGATGCCCTCCGACGCTTTGGTTGTGCCTGCTAGGCTGGGAGCTTCATAGTTCCCGGCCACGTTCTTCAGCAGCGCCCAGGGTATTTTGTTCTGCTCGGCGTAAGCCAGCTCGACGTAGCCGATGGCGCCTGTTATCTGCTGCACCTGGCCGGCCACGCCCGCGTTCCCTTGACCGCCGATATCGCCCGGCCAGTTGACTGCCGTGGCATTACCCACCTTGGTGCTCCAGTCGGTGCTTACCTTGGAAAGGTAGTTAGTGAAGATGTAGGTCGTGCCGGAACCATCGGACCGGTGTACCACGGCGATAGGGGTATTGGGAAGAGTCAAACCGGGGTTAAGGGCGGTTATCTGCGGGTCGTTCCAGGTAGTTATCGTCTTGAGATAAATTTTCGCCAGGACATCGCCGGTGAGCTTGATTTGCCCCGAGGCGATATTAGGCAGGTTATAGACGATGGCGACCGCGCCGCTGGTCATGGGAATATGCAGTATTGGGCCTCCCGCGGTCTCCGCCGCTTTTTGCTGGTCAGCCGTCATGATGGCGTCACTGGCGCCGAAGTCGACGGTGCCCGCGGTAATCTGGTTGATGCCGGCGCCGGAACCGACCGCCGCATAGTTTATCTTCGCGCCCGAGGTATAGTAGTATTCGCTGAACCATTTGGTGTATAAAGGCGCCGGGAATGTTCCCCCTGCGCCATTCAGATTGACCGGCTGCGTTAACACGGTAGCCGGGGTTACCGTCGGCTTGGCCGTCGTCGGTGCCGGGGTGGTAGCCGGAGCGGTCGTCGTTGGTACCACGGTCGTGGGCGGTGAAGTCACCGTCGGCGTCGTGGTGATTGGTTTGGTCGTAGTAGGGGTCGTGGTGGTAGAGGTAGCTGCAGTGGTATTACTGGTACAGCCAGCAATAGTTAAGGCTGTAACCATGATGAATACCAGTGGCAAGAACCATTTTTTAACAGATTTGAACAACTTATTTCTCCTTTTCTTTAAGGACTATAGTGAAATTTTCCATTTTTCATCCCTTTTTAATTCTATAGAAACCGAATGAGATTCGGGTTGATTTAAGCCTGAACCGGAGTTTTTTGATGGTGCTACATTTATCTCTTCAATCAGAGCTTGAACTTTTTTCCTGATGATATCTCTTATTTCCCTGACCTCGCCGATGGCCTTCCCTTCCGGGTCTTCAATTTGCCAGTCTTCCGCGGGGACGAAGCTGGCGGGGCAGACCTTTTCCGCGCCGCACCCCATGGTGATAACACGGTCAGCGCTTTTCATCATCTGGAATGTAATCATCTTGGGTTTTTTACGGCTGACATCCAGGCCGACTTCACGCATAACCCGGACTACCGTAGGATTGATTTCCGGGGCCGGCTGGGTCCCGGCTGAAGAAGCTGACGCATTTTCTGCTGCGAGGTAGTTGAAAAAGGCTTCCGCCATCTGGCTGCGGCCAGAGTTATGGACACATACAAACAGCACCTTTTTCTTATCCATCTAATAATAGTCTAAGGGGTAGAGTTTAAAGACGGATTAAGGGTGTGTTAAGGTTGTGTTAAATTTTGGGGGGCTAACGGCGTGGAAGGTTAAAGCTGAAAGTTGACCCTTTGCCTTCTTCGCTCTGCGCCCGGATATCGCCGCCGTGGGCCTGGACGGTATGCTTGGCGATGGCCAGTCCCAGACCGCTGCCGCCGCCGGTGCGGGCTTTGTCCGCTTTGTAGAAGCGCTCGAAGACATGGGGCAGGTCAACGCCAGAGATTCCGATACCGCTATCGGCGACGCTTACGGTGACCGACTTTGCATCGAACTCGGTAGAGACAGTGACCGTGCCGGCGGGCTTGTTGAACTTGATGGCATTGTGTACCAGGTTGATAATCGTCTGGCGGATTCTATCTTTATCGGCCTGGATGAGTGGAAGGCCGGCCGATAGTTCTTCCGACAGGGTCACCTGCTGCTTTTCGGCCAGCGGACCCATTTGCGCCAGGATATCGCTTATCAGCGAGTTAAGGTCGACGGGTTCCATTTTCAGCTCGGCCCGGCCAGTCTCAATCCTGGAAAGCTGGGTCAGCTCGGCCACCATCTGCGTCAGGCGGTCGACCTCGTCCTCGATGCGGGACAGAAAGCCCCGGGCCGCCTCGCGGTCGTCGATGGCGCCGTCTCGAAGGGTTTCGACCATCGCTTTGATACCGGCGATGGGTGTCCGCAACTCATGAGAAATATTGCCTACCAGTTCCCGCCGCATGGTCTGCAGGTTCCTTAGCTCGGTCAGGTCCTGAAGCAAGACCAGTGCCCCGTTTAATCTGTCCTGTTCCCTGACGGGGACAG
Source organism: Dehalococcoidales bacterium (assembly GCA_050014355.1). Classification (GTDB taxonomy): domain Bacteria; phylum Chloroflexota; class Dehalococcoidia; order Dehalococcoidales; family RBG-16-60-22; genus Fen-1077. The sequence continues at coordinate 40,451 of JBEKDL010000004.1, forward strand.
CGATAACCCGGAGAAAATGCCGCGCGAGGCCGGACTCGAACTGCGTATTTTGCTCCCGGCCCGTTTTAAGACATTGCTTCATGATGTCATTGACCTCATGGTCACGGACCACCTCGATAAGAGGTCGGTTGACGGCATCGGCTTCCTGGAACCCGAAGAGCCTTTTCGCTGCCGGATTGGTCAGCAAAATATTGCCTTCCCTGTCCGTCATGATAACGCCATCGGCCATATTGGCGAGAATATTGGCAAGTTTGGTCTTTTCCGTGGAGATGGCCTCCATCGTAGTTTTCAGATTGGAGGACATCTCATTAAAGGCGGCGGCAAGCTGGCCGATTTCATCTCTCCTGGTTATTGTAATTTTCTGCTCCAGTTGTCCGCCGGCAATCTTTTTCGATGCCCGGGTAAGCTCTCTGATAGGCCGGGTAGTGGTCCGGGCGATGAGCCAGGCAGCCAGTGCGGCTAATACCGCGATGATGATGGTGGCCAAGATGATGGTTCGTGTGACGTGATTCACAGAGTTTTGTACCGTAGTCAGGGGAAGCGCCACCCTGGCTATGCCAATCAGTTTACCCTGACTGTTGACGGGCACGGCCACGTACATCATCTTCTCATTGAGCGTGGCGCTTAGGCGGGTGCTCTCACCGAGGCCGGAAGCAACCGCCTGTACTACTTCCGGCCGGGTGGCGTGGTTCTCCATCGTGGACGGGTCCTGCATGGAATCGCCTAAAACCGTGCCGTCCGGCGCGATAATCGTGACACGGGTATCGATTTCGTTTCCCAGCTTGGTGGCTAAAGCGCCGGGGGCGTCCGCCTGTCCCAGCAGAGAAGGCAGAGCGGCCTCCGCCGTAATCTTGGCCTCATGCTCGAGTTGCACGCGTAGATTATCAAGCTGGTTATGCCTGACAGAGCTGGTGAGGTAAATTCCCAGTGCGCCCATACTGGCGACGATGAGGATAATGAACGCTATGGCGACGCGCCACTGAAAACTCCGCAACTTTAACCCTCCAGTTTATACCCCGTGCCCCGGACAGTGACGAGGTGTACGGGATGAGCGGGGTCAGGCTCTATTTTTTGCCTTAACCACCGGATGTGCACATCGACGGTGCGCGTGTCGCCGGCGTAATCATAGCCCCAGACTTTTTCCAGAAGATGTTCGCGGCTGAAGACCAGGCTCCTGTTTTTCGCCAGGAAGGCCAGCAGGTCGAACTCTTTCGGTGATAGCTCCAGCGCTTCACCGGACAAGGAAGCGCGATGCCGGGCGGCGTCGACTTCCAGATTACCGATTTTTATCGATGTTGTCTTGCCGGCCTGTGGCGCTTCCGCCATTTTTGTCCGCCGGAGCATGGCTCTTACCCGGGCCATGAGCTCTCTCATGCTGAAAGGCTTGGTCATGTAGTCGTCGGCGCCGATTTCCAGTCCCACGATTTTATCGGTCTCATCGGTCCGGGCGGTAAGCATCAGGATAGGCACAGCCATCTCTTTACGGAGCACCCGGCACACTTCAAAGCCGTTCATCTTGGGCAGCATGATATCCAGGAGGATAAGGTCAGGTTTATCTTTCCGGGCAACTTTAATCGCTTGCTCGCCATCGGTGGCGGTGACGACATCATAACCCTCTTTGTGGAGATTATATTTTAGGGTCTCCAGCAGGTTGGGGTCATCTTCGACGACAAGAATTTTATTATCAGGCATCTTACGTTCTATGGCCTAGTATAAGGCTAAAAGCCGAGTTCATCAAATTCTGCCTTTACTATTCAAACTCTGGATTATTTGTAAAAAAGGGGGAGTAGGATTGCTCACCATGCGCTATGGGAACCAGCCAGATACTTGAAGTCAGGATACTTTTACAAGCTAAGTCTGGTCGGCGTACCGCCACCATGCCCCGGTAATAATTAAGCTTATAACGCCGACCAATCCCACCAGGACATAGCTGATAAGACCAAGCGGTGAAGCTGCTTTCCCGGTTAGTGCTTCCGCTGCGCCGCTGTACAGCATGGGAATCATCCACGGAAAATATTGACCGTTGCCAAGCTGACTGATGACCTGCCCGAGGATGAGGACCAGGAAAATACACCCCACAGCCGGTAAGTAGCCGCGGGTGAAACTTGCCACGAGACCGAATGGTATGCAGAGGAGTACCGTCAGCGAAGCCGTACCCAATAAAAGCCCCAGTCCGTTCCAGGCGGTTGCCCCCGACCACCCCGGCAGATGCAATATCGCCCCGATGCCCAGCATGAGGATGAATACCAGCAAAATGAGCGCCACCGACCAGTACGCCGCGGTGATAATCTTCGCGCTAACGATGGTTACCCGCGACGTGGGCAGCGAAAGCGAATCGTAGACGGTCTTATCGCCGAATTCCCGGCCGAAGACCCAGACGAAGATAAAACCGAAAATTATTAAACCGCCGACACTTACTAAAAGTAAAACCAGGTTGAAAAAGCTCGGCCAGTCAGCCGTACCTCCGAATATCTGCGCCTTGGCCCCCACGATACCGAGGCGGCGCGCCTGCGCCGGGTCCTTGAGGATATACATGAAAAGACCGCCGATGATAACGGCCAGGAAAATACCCAGGGCGGTTATCCAGAGCGTCTTCGAGCGCCTCACCTTCAGGAGTTCGACCCATAGCGCCGGGACGATTTCACCGGTGATATTTTTCATTATTTTTTCTCCCCTTTCACGCCGACCAGTCCCAGAAAGTAGGATTCGAGGTCTCCCTGCTCGACCACCAGTCTGGTTGGCGGAAGACCCGCTTCGACCAGCAGCATCGCGATTCGGTCGGGATACTGCACCGCCAGTTTATCCGTGATAACGAGCGAGCTATTTTCACCCGGCCTCGCCGTGATACCAGCTTTCCCCAATACAGATAGGGCGGCACCCGTGTCACGAACGTCGACCGCCAGGCGTTGTTCTTCCTGTTCCGCCAGCTCTCCGGCGTACAGTTCCTTCACCAGCCGCCCCTCGTGAACCACGCCTATCCGCATGGCCAGCCTGGCCACTTCACTTAAGATATGGCTGGAGATAAAAATAGTCGCGCCGTCGTTTTCGGCGAGACCGCGCAGCAGGTTCCTTACTTCGACGATACCGGCCGGGTCCAGCGCGTTCGCCGGCTCGTCCAGGATGAGTAAATCGGGATGATGGATAAGCGCCTTGGCCAGTCCCAGCCGCTGGGCATTGCCGAGCGAAAGTGTTCTGGCACGCCGGCTGGCGTAAGGTGTCAACCCTAATTCTTGGATAACCTTTTCCACCGCGCCGGCGTCTTTCAGGTGGCGAAGTCGCCGGACTATCTCGATATTTTCCCGGACGGTCAGGTCGGGATAAGCGTGGGGAGTCTCGACAAGATACCCGACCCGCTGCCAGATTGACCTTTGACCGGGCTGCACCTTCATACCGAAAAGCGAGACGGAGCCGGCGCTCGGTCTAATCATTCCCAGCAGCATACGAATGGTCGTTGTCTTGCCTGCCCCATTCAACCCTAAAAATCCGGGAATTTCCCCGCTGCGGATATTCAGGGAGAGGTCATTAACGGCCGTAAAGCTGCCAAAACGCTTCGTTAGCCCGGAAGCCATAATCGAAAGTGATTCGCCCATTTTCAGTCGCTCCAGTCCTGTTAGCTATATAATTATAGATTTTGGAATAATATGTTATAATTATTATAATTATTATAGTCCACAATATTGTAATTGTCAATGTAATATTATATAATAATTATAAATATAATATCATATGGAGGCGGCACATGGATGGGTTCGAGCGCAGGAAAGAGCAGAGTAAGGAAGATATCCGCCGGGCGGCTGAAGAGCTTTTTTCAAAGTTCGGCGCCGACAAGGTCAGCGTCAACGATATTGCCCGTAAAGCCGGCGTATCCCAGGCTACCATTTACAACAACTTCGGCAGCAAGGACGAACTGGTGCATGATTACCATAATATGATTGTCAAAATGATTGCCAGCCGTTTCCGCGAGATATTAGTCTGGAAAAAATCGTACGTGGAAAAATTGCAGGGTTTTTTGCAGTCCTGGATAGACATCGCCGACCGATACAAAATCGAAATTAAAGACTCCGAAACAAAACCGTCCCGTGATGCTATCGGAATCGAAATCGAAAACTCATTCCGGGAATTCATCAAAGAAGGCAAAGACCAGGGCGACCTCCGTTCGGACCTTTCCGACCAGGCCATCATCGCATATTTTAAATTTTTCCAGCAGGGCATCTCCAACAACCCGGGAATCAGCGATAGGATGCGTCGCAATTCAAAACTATCTCGTGACCTGCTTTCGCTTTTTATGTACGGAATTAGCGGACAGAGCGGTTAGTTCAGTCAGCAACTCAAGTTATTATGGTTTAAATCCTTTCGCCGGCCACTATGAAGCCTCTTGAATTTGAAATATCTCAATTTATTTTTTTATCGGCCGGGAATGGATTGCGTAATCAAATTCTTTGAATTAAACAATTGGACTATATCCAGAATATATAAAACGCCCGACACGCGGCATTTAATCTCTATCCTGCCTGACCATCTGGCCAAGGTAAAAGCTCGCCTAACGTCCAACCCATAATTACCCTGAAGCAGGGCGCGCTATAGGATATTTTTCGATACACTTAAAGTATCAAGCAGATGATTCAATTCACGAGCTGATGAAAAAAGGAGGCTGAAAATGCAAAATAATGATTTAAACAACGCTTCGGCAGCTGAAAACCCCGGCGCCCAGGGGCCTTCCTACCGGGACTGGAGAGAAGAGCGCCGCGAATGGCGGAGAGCATGGAAAGAAGAAAGGCGCAGGCTCCCTTGCCACGGCCTGTTCTGGGGACTGGGCCTGCTACTGCTGGGCGTGCTCTTGCTGCTGAATCAGGCAGGATGGGTATCCGGCGATACCTGGTGGCAGTCCCTGCTTATCGGCCTGGGGGCTATCTCGGTAGTTAACGGCGTGGCGCATTACCGGAGTCCGGCTTACCGCTGGGGCAGCTATGGCAAATTCGTCTTTGGGGCTATCCTCATTCTTGTCGGGGTTCTCCTCATGCTCGGTATCAGCCAGTGGTGGCCGGCGGTCTTGATTGTAGCGGGAATCGCCTTGCTCGGCCGTTTCTTCTGGAGATAAAACTCGCACGTATAACGAGCCTGTAAACACAAATCTTTAAATGCTATAATTACTTTACCCATAGGGATGATATTGGTGGGCTGATATGACGGACGAGAAAAACACTAAAAAAACAGGGTATCAGAGCGAAGATACTACGCCCTTCCGGTCTGTGAGGGAGTTGCGGCGGGTGAGAAAAGAGCTGCGGCGCGCGCGGAAAGAACTGAAGCGCCAGAGAAAGGACCAGCGCCCTCCTTTGCGCTATCTCTTCTGGGGGCTGATGTTAATACTGTGGGCGGTTCTCATTTTTCTTCTGGAACAAAAATGGATAACGGCAGATAACCTGTGGAAAGCTTTTATCACCGGCCTGGGAACAATCTTCATCATTCAAGCAGTAATTTATTACCTGACACCCTCTTACCGTTCCCACGCCCTCGGACGGCTTATACCGGGCATTATTCTTACCATCATCGGCGTGGTATTTCTTTTCGGCAACAACGCCTGGTTGCCGCTGATTCTCGTCGCTGCCGGGATATCAGTTATTTTTATTTCATGGTTTCTCCAGCGGGAAATCGAAAGGCGCCGTATCACCCAGGAAACGCTGCGCGAGAGCGAGGTCAAATACAGCCATATCATCGATAATGCCAACAGCGTTATCATGGAAATAGACACCGGCGGGAATATCACGTTTATGAATAAATTCGCCCTGAACTTTTTTGGATTTCAGGACGGGGAAATACTGGGACACAATCTGGTAGGGACCATCGTCGCCCCCGGGGCTGCGGCCATCGCCGAGCGGGACGCCATGATTAAGGATATTATCTCCTCTCCGCAGAGCTATCTACATAATGAAAAGGGAAATCTCCGCAAGAACGGTGAGAAGGTCTGGATGGTCTGGACTTATAAGCCCATCCTGGACGAGGTAAACAATCTTAAAGAGATATTATGCACCGGCATCGATAGGACACAGCAAAAGAAAGCCGAGGAGCTGGCCGCCCGGGAAATCAAGGAAAAAACGGCCATCGAGGAGCGCACCCGCCTGGCCCGCGACCTCCACGATGCGGTCAGCCAGACCCTGTTCTCCACCAGCCTGATTGCCGAGGTGCTGCCAAGGGTGTGGGAGCGGAATAAAGAAGAAGGCTTAAAAAAGCTCGAAGAAGTCCGCCAGTTGACCCGCGGCGCCCTGGCCGAAATGCGCACATTGCTTTTCGAACTGCGGCCCGCCGCGCTGGCCGATGCAGACCTGAATGATTTATTGCGCCAGCTAGCGGAATCAGTCATCGGCCGGGCGCGCGTGCCGGTAGCGTTAGAGGTCGAAGGGGCCTGTGAAATCCCCCCTGATGTTAAAGTCGCCCTCTACCGCATAGCGCAGGAAGCCCTGAACAACATCGCCAAGCACTCGGGAGCCAGCCAGGCACGGGTATCCCTGCACTGCCAGCCGCAGGGGATTAATTTGCAAATCATCGATAACGGGCATGGCTTCGATATCTCGCGGGCAGCCCCGGGCAGTTTCGGTCTGAATAATATGAAGGAACGCGCCGGTCAAATCGGCGCCGCGCTGCGAATTGAAAGTAAAATTAATCATGGTACCGAAATTAGCGTTGACTGGCATGACCATGCCGGGGAGGTGCCGCAATGACACAATCAAATACTATTAGAGTCCTGCTGGTCGACGACCACATGGTGGTGCGCACCGGCTTAAGCACCGTCCTGGCAGTGCATGACGATTTGAAGCTGGTCGGTGAGGCGGGGGACGGGGAAGAAGCCATCCGCCTCTGTGAGCGTCTCCAGCCGGACGTAGTCCTGATGGACCTGCTGATGCCGAAGATGGACGGCGTGACGGCCACGCGGATAATCAAAGAGCGCTGGCCGCGCGTCCAGGTTATCGCCCTGACAAGCTTTAAAGAAAAGGAATACGTGGAAGGAGCGCTAAAAGCCGGGGCTAACGGTTATCTGCTTAAGAACGTCTCGGCGGAGGAGCTGGTGAACGCGGTGCGGCGGGCCGTTTCCGGGCAGCCGAGCCTCTCGCCGGAGGCCGCCCAGGTCCTGATTCAGAAGGTCAACGAGCCTGCGCCACCCGGGCAGGACATGACCGACCGCGAGAAAGAAATCCTGGCTTTGATGGTCGAAGGCCTTTCCAATATTGAAATCGCTGAACGCCTTATCGTCAGCCAGTCCACCGCGAAATTCCATGTCAGCAACATCCTGTCCAAGCTGGGCGTCAGCAGCCGGACGGAGGCGGTCGCGCTGGCGGTGAAACACCACTTGGTCAAATGACCAGTTATTAATCTGGCCGCCCTTCCAGTGCCTAATCCCCCCGAACGCACGGCGTATCCGGGGGGATTTCTATTTATAATGAACTTGAAAGTCAACTGCGGACTAAAACGAGGAGCAAAAATATGGAAAGCATCATTGAAGTCAATAATCTCACGAAAAAGTATGGTGATACGGCTGCCGTTAACGGGGTGAGCTTCGCGGTGGAGAAGGGCGAGGTCTTCGGCATACTGGGACCTAACGGGGCGGGTAAAACGACCACGGTCGAAATGATAGAAGGTCTGCGTAAGCCGGACGGCGGCAGCATCCACGTGTGCGATATCGACGCATTGAGAGAACCCCGCCGCACTAAGGAGATAATAGGGGTGCTACTCCAGGCCACTAGCCTTTACGATAATATACGCGTTAAGGAAATCATCGAACTCTTCGGCAGCTACTATGCTAAAGCGCTGCCGGCAGCGCAAATCCTGGACGAAGTGTCGCTCACCGATAAAAAACATGGCACGGTAAGCTCACTTTCGGGCGGCCAGAAACAGCGCCTTAGCATCGGCCTGGCCCTGGTGAACGACCCGGAAGTCCTGTTCCTGGACGAGCCCACTACCGGGCTTGACCCGCAAGCCAGGCACAATGTCTGGAGCATTGTCGAGAAACTAAGAGACCGCGGCAAAACGATTATCCTGACAACGCACTACATGGAAGAAGCGGAACAGCTGTGCCAGCGCCTCGCCATCATCGACCGCGGAAAAATCATCGCCATGGATACCCCGGACAGCCTGATTAATAACGCCGGGCTGGACACGTCGATAGAGTTCGCCACGTCAAGGGAGCTGAACGGCTTATTGAATAAAATCCCCGGTATCCAGAAAGTCAATAACGGAAAAACACACAAATACTCGGTGAATACCAGGGCCGTCTCGCTGGTATTGAAAGACCTGACCAATCTCTGCTATGAAAATCACGTCGACCTGGAAAATATCTCGGTCAGAAAAGCGACGCTGGAAGACGTCTTCCTGGCCATGACCGGCCGTAAATTACGCGAATAGGAGGATATACCAATGGCTATGCTACTCAAACAAACCGCCATCGAAACCAGACTATTTCTTAGAAGGAGAAGCGAACTTCTCTGGACCCTGGCCTTCCCGATAATGTTTATGGTGCTTTTCGGCCTTATTTACGGCAACACGCAATGGAACGGCATGGACATGCGGGCGGTGGACTTTCTCCTGCCCGGCATTATCGTCATGGGAGCGATGGTGACCGGCATCATGCGCACCTCCGTCGGATTCGTGGGAGAACGTGAAAAAGGAATTTATCGCCGCCTGGGCCTGACCCCGCTAAAAAGGCAGACGCTCATCGGCAGCCAGTTGTTGCAGCACTATATCGTCATTGTCGTTCAGACCATACTGCTGATAGCCATCGGCGTTACTTTCTTTAAAGTCAATATTACGGGCAATATGTTCCTGTTCTGGCTCGTGGTTTCCATCGGCGCTCTGTGCTTTATGAGCATCGGCTTTGCCCTCACCGGCCTTATCAAGACCGCGCGCAGCGCCACGCCCATCAACCAGATGGCCTACTTCACCCTGATGTTCCTCGGCGGCATCTTTTTCCCCAACAGCATGCTGCCCCATTTTCTGGCGAATGTAGCCAATGCGTTGCCCTCTACCCAGATGAGCGACGCCCTGCGCATGGTCGCTTACCAGGGAGGCGGCATCGCGGACATCTGGCAAAATATGGTCATCATGGCGGGGTGGATACTGGCCTGCCTGGCCATCTCTATCAAGTTTTTCCGCTGGGAATAAATTTCAATTCGTACGGTAGATAATCTTGCAGCGGGCGGCTTTCACTCTATTCTCCCAAACAGGCATTATTTGCCTGTGCGCGCCTTCTGACGCCCATTTGACAGGTAAAAGACCGGTATGCTATACTCATCGTTAAACGACATCTAATTTCAACTGCAATACGATATGAGACTTACAGCGAATAGGATAGCGGGAATTCTCCGGGAGCATGGACATAAACTTACCCCCCAGCGCCATGTCGTACTTAAAGTGATGGCCTCGAGCCACGACCATCTAACACCGGAAAGCATATACGAGAAGTCACGCCTGGAAAACCCGACCATCGGCCGTGTCACGGTCTATCGCACTCTTGACCTGCTCGGCAAACTGAATTTAGTCTGCCGGGTCCATGCCGATGGCAGATGCCGGAACTATATGATGAGGAGACCTGCAGAACATCACCATCATCTGGTCTGTTCGGGCTGCGGCAAAGTCGTAGATTTCACCAGCTGCGGTCTTAACGAGATGGAAAAAAAACTGTCCCTGGAAAGCGGCTTCGATATTAAAGGCCACTTACTCGAGTTTTACGGCCTCTGCCGCGATTGCGTCGTAAATATCCCGCTTTAGTTTTTCGTTTTCATGGCACAATAAAGTAAAACTAATTATTTAAAGTAGATACCCACGGGCAGAGCCCGTGGCACTTTGTAACTCAAGCTTTGCTGCACGCCCTTCGGGCGGTTACGCATTCACCCACGGGCAAAGCCCGTGGAACCCTGCCCTTCGGGTTTATTCTGGGTGCCCTCGTTGTGCTGGTTCTTCCGGGTATGCTGGCCTGTCAGCCGGGCGCGGGCACCGCCAATAATAGCCAGAAATCCATTGTTGTTACCTATTCAATCCTTGGTTCCATAGTCAAAGACCTGGTTGGCGATAAGGCGACTGTAACCGTATCGATACCAAATGGACTGGACCCACATGAGTGGGAGCCTTCGGCCAGAGACATAGAAAGGATAAACAAGGCCGACCTCGTTATTGAAAACGGGCTCGGGCTTGAAGGCGGTCTGGAAAAGACCCTGGCCACGGCCAGAAGCAATGGAGTAAAATTTTTTACGGCTTCCGATTACATTACTGTCCGTCATGTCGGAGCGGGGGAAGGAATTCCTTCCGGTGACCCCGACCAAGTGATTGGCGCCGCCGACCCCCATATATGGATGGACCCGGTAAGCATGAAGAGTGTCGTTAGCGCGCTGGCTCTCGCGCTGAAGAAAGACCTTAATCTGGACGTTACCGGCCAGGCAACGGACCTGGAAAACCGGCTGGACAGCCTGAACTCCGAGGTTGCTGATATAGTGGCACAGATACCTTTAACTGAAAGAAAACTCGTCACCGGCCATGAATCAATGGGGTACTTCGCCCAGCGTTACGGCTTTAAACTGGTCGGTGTTATTATTCCCAGTCTATCTTCACAGGCCGGGGTATCAGCCGCCGACCTGGCGGCTCTTAAAAAGGCCATCCAGAATAACCAGGTTAAAGCGATATTCACCGAGCTTGGCACTTCACCGGCGGTGGCTAAAGCCATCGGGGATGAAACGGGGGTCAAGGTGGTCGAGTTAACAACCCACGCTCTACCTGGTGATGGTTCTTATTTTACATTCCTGCTAAATCTCACTAATATTGTGGTTAACGCCCTGAAATAAGGATAACCGTGGACTTACTAATAACGCCGTTTTCAAACAATAGTTTCATGCTCCAGGCTCTTACCGCCGGTATCCTGGTTTCCATAGCCTGTGCTATTGCCGGTACTTTTGTGATATTGCGCGGGCTGGCTTTCATCGGGGATGCGCTGGCCCACGGTGTATTGCCCGGTATTGCCGTGGCAATTTTAGCGGGTTTTCCCGGGATAATCGGGGCGGCGATAGGCGCCGCGTTCATGATTGGCGGCATCACGCTGATTACCAGGCGTTCGCGATTATCCTCTGATACTGCTATCGGGCTTTTATTCATCGGAATGCTGTCCCTGGGTGTCGTCATCGTGTCCCGCTCCAACTCTTTCAGCGGCGACCTTACCCGCATACTCTTTGGCGAGATTCTGGGCATCAGCACACGGTCAATTTTGATTCAGCTGATAACCACGATTATTATCGCGGCTATCGCTATCATTTGCGCCCGGCCGTTCCTGCTGCTAAGTTTTGACCCCGAGCAGGCCCAGGTGGCCGGTTTCTCCGCACGCTTTTATCATAATATTATGCTCTTCATGGTCGCGGCCACCGTGATTGTATCTTTCCAGACCGTGGGCACTCTACTCGTCTTCGGTTTGCTTATCGCGCCGGCCGGCGCCGGTGCCCTGCTGGCGCGGCGCATCGAAGTGATGATAGCCTGGGCGATACTCTTCGGCATTCTGTCAATGTATTCAGGGTTATTAATCAGCTATTATTTTAATCTGGCCGCGGGAGCTTCGGTGATACTCGTGACAGTGTTAATCTTTTTTATCGTTTTTACTATTCAGAATATACGGCATCGCCGGCTGGTCCATCCCCGGGAGTTGAAACATGTATAATCAGGGAAAGGCTTTTGCCTCACCAAAGAACCCCGGCGCTCTATGTATACAGACCAGGGCGCTTGATATTGGTTACGCCGACGAGGTTGTCGTGGCGGATATCAACTTCGAGCTAAGACCGGGCGAGGCCATCGCCCTTATCGGCACTAATGGCTGCGGTAAATCGACCCTTTTAAAAACGATTGTGGGTCTGCTGCCGCTTCTGGGAGGCCACCTGTCGGTATTCGGAGCTCCTCCCGGCAACACCCCTTCCCGGATAGCCTATCTTGGTCAGTTCCATGCCTCCGGGTTTGTCCTACCTATCCGCACTACAGATGCGGTGCGCATGGGCCGCTTCCCTCTTTATGGCCTGTGGAAGCGCATGGGCCGGCAGGATGATGATATTATTTTTTCCGCCATGCGCACCATGGGAATCGAAAAACTGGCCGACTCTCCATTACGCTCACTATCCGGCGGGCAGCAACAGCGGACCTATATCGCCCAGGTCCTGGCTCATCAGGCGGACCTGCTGGTGCTCGATGAGCCGACGTCCGGTCTGGATGCCGGCGGCAGAGAACTCTATTTGCAGGCAATAAATAATGAGCTACGCCGGGGAGCTTCGATTATCGTGGCCACGCATGATATCCAGGAAGAAGCGGCGCTTTGCCATCAGGTAATGCTCCTGGCCCGCAAAGTAGTCGCTATCGGCGCGCCGCAGGATGTAATCACGCCCGAAGCCTTGCTGAAGACATTTGGCATCGTGGTGACCGGTGATAAACGTCTTCAGGTAATTGAGACCAAACACGGGCATGGCGGTAGCGGGCCACCGGACGTCACCCAAGAGGAACATTAATTTGTATCTCCGGTCTCACTCAATAGATAGTCTATGATAGCGATTAATGTGGACCCGGTGGCCTTAACTATCGGACCTTTATCTGTCCGCTGGTACGGCTTGATGTATGTCGTGGGCATCAGCGTCGGTTTACTGATAGCCTGGCCATATGCCAAGGCCAAAGGGTTCATCGCCAACCAGTTTGTAACAATCGTTTTATGGGCGGTTCTGGCAGGGTTCGTCGGCGCCAGACTGTACTACGTCGTTCAACAACCTTTAGGACCATACCTCGTAGAGCCGTGGCGCATTCTGGCAGTATGGGAAGGCGGGATGGCCTTTTACGGGGCCATCTTCGCCGTAGTAATCGTGTTATTTATTGCGGGCTGGCGCCTGAAAATTTCCACTCTGAAACTACTGGACGTCGGGGCGCTTTTTGCCGCAGTTGGACAGTTCTTTGGCCGCATCGGTAACTTTATCAACGGAGACGTTATCGGTTACCCTACGGGTTTACCCTGGGGAGTGGTGTACGCTAATCCCAACTCATTCGCTCCAAGACACGATATAGCCTACCAGCCGGCGGCCGCATATGAGGCCTTGATAAACGTACTGCTCTTCGGTCTTCTCTGGTGGCTGCAGAACAGACTGAAGCCGGGCGTATTATTCTTTGTCTACATCCTTGGCTATTCCATCAGCCAGATAATCGTGTTTACCTGGCGGGATAACGAGGTAGTATTCCTTGGACTGAAGCAGGCGCAACTGACGGCCATAATAGTTATCATCATCGCTGTAGCTATTTTTCTGGCGTTGTTCAGGCGACAGCGTAAACCCGCAACCAGACCTTGAGAAAACGAGCGGAAGGACTGCGGTACCGCTCGAAAAGGAGAGACCATGTTCAAGGTAAAAGCAACGGTAATTGATTTCCTCGGCGACAAAGAAAAATACCCGTGCCATCATCGATATAAACTCGGCGATGAGTTTATCTTCGATGGCGAGAGCTTTTCTGGTACAATTTGTCCGAGCCTGGCGCCCCTGGTCGTGCCTAAAATAATTGAGCTTCATGCCGCCGGGCCGAGATACCGGGACACGCTATTTTATTACCCTTTCCTGTACTCTCCGGTGAGCGCGGAGGACCCTTCGCTGAAAAGTGAGCGCGGAGGACCCTTCGCTGAAAATCTTCGACGGTGTCGGGTTCAGGAATGTCCTGCAGACCTATACAGAACCCAGATACCACATGGCTAACCTAGCCAGCAGCGGCTTTAAATGGCCGCCGCCCGAAGCGAGGACCGTGCGCAAGGACGTCACGATTATCTGCCCTGACTACCGCACCTCCGTGAAGGTGAAGCTTGAAGCCTTCGACTTAAGCGATAAAGGCCGCAACATACCCTATTTCCGCAGAGAAATGGTACTCTTGCACAAGATTCAAAAAAAGCCGGGCATCAAAATAGATGATATCCTCGGCGAATTTTCCCGTGAACAGATAGAAGGGATATACCCGGCTTTAAGCCAGGTAATGGTCCGGATGTTAGTGGAGGAGCTGGAGCTAATGTCCTACCTGGGAATCCAAGATGACCGAGCTAAAATCACCAAAAAAGGGAAGGCTAAACTTGCCGGTTTCAGAGCGGGTCTATCGAAGGAAGAGATAAAGGCGCTGGAAATTTAACCGGATAATCCGGGCTCTTTCCATTCTTTTTACCTTCCCCGAAAAATCAAGCCAAAGGTGCAATTTGATTGCATCGCTGCCGATGGTCTATAATCGAGTAGCTATAGAACATTGTTCCTGTAACTTTCCGGACGTAACACAGGTCTAATCGTAACCATAAAGTGCGGCAAATAATCTCGAGGAGGCGCCATGGCTAGCGTACTGGAAGGGATTAAAGTTCTGGATTTGACGCAGGTGTATTCCGGGCCGTTTTGCACGCTGCTGCTTAAAGATATGGGCGCTGAAATCATTAAAATTGAAAGGCCTGGCGCCGGTGACCTGATAAGGAACGATGTGCCGCATACGGAAGGCATGGAAGGCGGCCCTTTTATTATCTTGAACCGCGGGAAAAAAAGCCTGACTCTGAATCTAAGGACTGAAAAAGGCCGCAATATCTGCAAAGAGCTGTCTAAAAAAGTCGATGTGCTGGTCGAGAATTTCAGCCCGGGGACGATGGACAAGCTCGGCCTTGACAGCAAAGTGCTCTGCAAGCTGAACCCCGTCCTGATATATGCCTCGATTTCCGCCTACGGGCAGACCGGCCCTTTGCGCGATTACCCCGGCTTTGACCCGGTCGCCCAGGCCATGGGCGGCATGACCGCCGTCACCGGCTTCCCGGATAATCCCACCCGTTGCGGTGTATCAATTGCCGACTTTTCCACCGGCATTTTTACCGCGTATTCCATCATCGGCGCGCTGTTTCACCGGATGAAAACCGGCGAGGGCCAGACGATAGATATTTCCATGCAGGAATGTATCTGGCAATTGACCTCTATCGAGTTTGCGCCATACTATTTCCTTAACGGCCAGGACCCGCCGCGCCTGGGAAACCGGCATGCGGCGATGATACCCTGCAACCTTTACCCCACCCAGGACGACAGAATCTTTATCATGGCCGGCGTCCTCGACCAGCTCAAGCGGCTTTATACCACCATGGGCCGTCAGGACCTCCTTAACACCCCGCTCTGCGCCAACCAGAACGAACGCTACAAGTACCGGGATGAAATCGATAACATAATCACGGGCTGGACAAAGACCAGGAAGACCGATGAAATCATGGCGCTGCTCCGCAAAGCCGATGTACCCTGCTCCAGATTCCCCACCTTCACGGAAGTCTGCCATGACCCGCAACTGCTAAGCCGGAACGCCATCATCGAAGTGGAACAGATGATATCGGGTAAAGTGAAAGTCCCCGGCTCTCTCTTCAAGCTTTCTAAAACGCCCGGCAAAATCGATTACCCGGCCCCGTTCCTCGGCCAGGATAATCACGATGTTTTATCAGAAATGCTCGGCTACAGCGGGGAAGAAATAACGAAGCTGACTGATGAAGGTGTCCTCTAACCTCAAAATCCTGTTAATCAGCGCCTCATAAATGGGGGATAGCACCATACCCAAACCAATGCTAAATCCCACTCGCCGCTACGTGTAAGACGCTATCCTGTTATCAGCCATCACGTGAAGGTAAATCATGCATAAGTTAAAACGCCGGCTGATAGGCGGCGCGTTGGTGTTCGCGTTGCTGTTTGTATGCCTGTTCATTCCAGCGTTAATACCCCGCGCCGAAGCCGGCACGTTAGCGGCGTCCTCCCCGGCCCCCGACCTCACGATTGCATCAATTACCATTTCACCGGATACGCCTTCCATCGGGGATACGGTAACTTTCACCGTGACAGTACAGAACCGGGGAGACGGCCCGGCAGCGGCATCTCTGCTCGCCTGTTTTATCGATGAGCAAAACTTTGCTACGAGCCAGGTTGACGCAATAAATGCCGGCGCGGTCACGATGATAACTTTTACCTGGAAAGCGAAGGCGGGGCCGCACGTATTCAGGGCGGTCATCGATAGTAATGACAGCATCGCCGAGTCCGACGAGAACAATAACGATAGGACGATCGCTTTTTCCGTCCTCGCGGCGGACCTTACCGTCAAGGCGATTTCATGGGTGCCGGTCAGTCCGGCCATGGGAGATACCGTAACTTTTACGGTAACGATTACCAACCGGGGCGATAAAAAAGCCGGTAGTTCCCAGCTCGATTTTTCCATCGACGGCAATTCACGGGGTTACCGCACCCTTCTCCCGATAGAAGCCGGCGCCAGCGTCAACGAGACCTATACCTGGGTGGCTTTATCCGGCACGCATAACATCAGGGCCGTCGCGGATGTGCTGCAGCAGGTTGCCGAGAGCGATGAGACCAATAACGCTCTGGAGGCTACCCTGGCGACCGCTCTCCCCGACCTGATAATCAATTCTTTGACCGTTTCTCCTCAGAGTATTTTGGCTGGTGATAATGTTACATTAACGGCTATAGTTATAAACCAGGGCAGCGGCAGAGCGGTACCATCTATAGTAGCGTGCTATGTCGACAACACGCTTTGGGATTCAACCTACGTTAGCTTTTTGAGTCCAGGTGAGACTTCGACAGTAACATTCGAGTGGACAACCGATGATAATCCGCACCTCTTCAAAATAATCGCCGATGCCACCGATGTAGTCAAAGAAAGCGATGAGACCAACAATGTGGCGACCGCTCCATCGCCCCTGGTCTTACCTGACCTTGTTATCCAGAACATCACATGGTCACCTGTATCTCCCGTAATAAACACTCCGGTGATATTTACGATTACGGTTGCAAACCAGGGTAAATGCAAGTCCTCCTACACTGACCTTAAATACGGAATAAATACTATTTACCAGTTTACCGCGGTAATTAGCGATCTGGCCCCCGGTGAAACGGCCACGACCACGTTTATGTGGATTCCGGCGTACCCGTCATTCACCATACAGGCCGCCATCGATACCGCCAATTCTGTCCGAGAAAGCAATGAGTCTAATAACACCTTAACGAAAACGGTTAACTGCATAAATCCCGCGCCGACCGCCGACCTTATCGTTCAGGACCTCACTGTATCGCCGGCGAAGCCGGTAATCGGAGACACTGTCACGCTAAGCTTGAGTGTAAAAAATCAGGGCACCGGCACGGCGGTCGGTTCGTATGCCGCCATTTATCTGGATGATAGCAGGATAAACACGGTATTTATCGATGAGCTTAGCGCCGGAGCGACAATCAATAAAGACATGCCTGTCTCGCTTGCAGGCCTTACCTACAAAAGCTCGTACAAAATTAGAGTGGAACTCGATTGTAACAGCAACGTATTGGAGACCAATGAATTTAACAATACGAAGGAAATATCTTTCTCGGTGCTCGCCCCGGACCTCATTGTCCAGAGCATAGAATGGGCGCCGGAACTGCCCGCCGCCGGAGGGCGCATTACATTTGATATTACGGTGAAAAACCGCGGCGACGCGAAGGCCGGTAGCTACAAAATTTCCTACTACGTCGATAACGTTTTTGCCGGCCAGCACCTCATCGAGACTATGGAACCCGGGGCCACGGTTAACCGGTCTTTCACCTGGACGGTTCAAAAGGAACCGTTCACCCTCAATGCGGTTATTGATGAAGCCAACGAAATCAAGGAACAGGATAAATCTAATAACAGTAAATCAGTCACTATACCTGCTCCTGATTTGGTAATCGATTTGATAACATGGACGCCGGAAAAGCCGGTAGAAATCGGTCTGGTTACTTTCACCGTTGGCATTAAAAATCGAGGGTACGGCCAGTCCCCCGGCACTCTTTTATATTGCTATATCGATAGCGCCGCGCCGCTAAGTCTGAAAACCGGGGAAATCGGCCCCGGCGGGACAACATCCATCACCTTCACTAACTCGTTCATGTCCGGCGGGCACGTCATCCGCTTAATAGCGGACGGTAATGATGCCGTGGCCGAGAGCGATGAATCAAATAATGAGAAAACCATCAATATCTCCGTACAACCCTTGCCTAATACCGCATCAACCGTTGCAGTCAAGCCAGCAACCGCCGTTTCCGTAACCACCCCTAACCCCGGGGTAACCCCCTCCCCACTGAATAAAACTCCGGCCCAGACGGCAACGGGTAACATCACCTCCAATCTTAAGTCCGCGCCGCCGAAATGGCAGAGTATCCTCCAGAACCGCTGGCTCATCATCGGCGTGGCCGTGCTGGGCATCGGCGCTATCGGGGTGCTGCTGGTTTTCAGGAGGAAGAGGAAAAACAAGTAACTTTATGTAAAGCTTGCCCCTGACCTATATTGCCAAGATACCCCTCCCTAACTGTTTTATTGACGTAACTTCCATATCAGCGATAAGATTAAATTAGATTTGCAGCGGAGAAGTTTGCTCATGACAGATTTAAACCAGAGAATAGGCCATCTGGCACAGCGGCTACTCGAGGCAAAATATGTTGTCGTATTCACGGGCGCGGGCATCAGCACGGACTCCGGCTTGAGAGACTTCCGCGGGCCGGACGGCCTCTGGACGCGGCGCGATAAGGGTCTGCCCACGCCGGAGCAAAACTGGACCGGCGTCGAGCCGAACTCCGGGCATGTCGCCATCTTCGAACTCCAGGAGCTGGGCAAGCTGGCTTTCCTTATTTCCCAGAACGTGGACAACCTGCACCTGAAATCGGGTATCAGGCCAGAAATTCTGGCGGAGCTGCACGGCAACCTGACCAAGGTGCGCTGCGTCAATTGCGAGTTCAAGATGGACAGAATGGAGGACGAACGCGCTTGTCCGCTTTGCGGCGGGAAGCTGAAATCAACGGTGGTGAACTTCGGCGACTCGCTGCCGGCTAAAGACCTGGAGGAATCTTACGAACATTCGCAGAAATGCGACCTTTTTATCGTAGTGGGTTCCAGCCTGGTAGTCTACCCGGCGGCGGAGATGCCACGGGTGGCTTTAGAGGCCGGGGCCAAGCTGGTCATCATCAACCAGGGTGAAACTCTGTATGATGCACATGCCCACCTGCGCTTTTCCGAGGGCATCGACGAGGTGCTGCCGGCGGCGGTGGAGAGGCTGAAAGGATTGATGAAAAATTCTTAGCTATCTCCGTCATTAACGCCGCGCCTTTTTTCCCCGCCCACTGGATTCCTGCTTTCACCGGAATGATGTTTACTCGGTAAACTCCACCACTGTGCTCGACCATACCCGGGAGACCGCTTTTTCCAGCACTGCCTGCCGCGGGTCAGGGATATCCAGCAGCGGCGGCAGGACCAGCGTTTTCAACTGCATTAACAGAGGACAGTACTTTTGCAGCAGCTGTATTGTATCGCGGGCGCCGCCGTAGACAATGTAGTCCAGTTTTTTAACATAAGGCCCGAGCGTTTCATGGACATGCTCGCAGACGCGGTTGAGGAACGTTTCTATCTGTTTATCGCGGTGGCGCTCGAACCGGTGCGCCGAAGAGCCACCCTGCCGATGCCGCCCGTGGACAAGCCCCGTGCCCACCTTGCTGCTTATGAGTTGTTCGCCGCGGGACACGCCCACCGCGTAAGCACCCAGCCTCACCAGCACCAGACCAATCACCAGGTCGCGCTCTATCTGCGAGCGTACCTGCTCCAGGTCGAGGGGCTGTACCGCCTGCTTTTCCGTGGCGGGGAAAGGGGGCACAACGAGGCACTTTTGCGCGGCGCTCCAGAAAACATAGCAGCCTGTTTTCGAACCGGCAGCCAACTTTATTAAATGAGGATGCACGTCTTCGGGTATTTCACCCAGCTTGCAGACTCCCTGCGTTTCCTCCGGCGCGAGGTTAGGCGGTAAACAGAACGCGGCGGCCTTCCCGGGCACGCCTTTCAGGCTTTCCAGGTATTCCAGCGTCGCTTGACGATTCAAAATACGTTTTTTCATAATTTGACCACCGTGGCGCCGTCGCCGCCTTCATTGCGCTCACCAGGTCGGAATGATTTTACCAGGGGGTGCGCGGCGAGCATTTCACGCACGATATTGCGCACTGTGCCGGTCGCAATGCCGTGGACAATGCGCACTTCGGTCATGTCCGCGCGGACCGCATCGTTAAGATAGCTATCCAGCGCCGGTTCCACCTCGTCGGCGCGCTTGCCGCGGAGGTCGAGTTCCCGCGGGACTCTCCTGCCGACCGGCTCGATGTGCGGCGGCGCTGTTGAGTCCGGCAAGGCAGACGCTTTAACCACGCTGTCCAGTCCCAGCCTCATCTTCGTCCTGCCGGACTGTACTTCAATTTCCCCGGTCTCTTCCGAAATCGAAAGCACCGTGGCGGTCAGGCCGGCTTCCTTTACCCGCACCGTGTCCCCTACTTTAATCAGTCCGGCATCCGCTTCCGGCTTTTCCGCTAAATGGGGCTGCCAGATATCTTTTTCGAGCTGCTCGCGCACTGTAGATAAGCTGCGCCTGGCCTTTTCGACACCGGCAGCGGATTTCTTCTTGCGCAGTTCGGCAACCGCCTGGCGGATTTCTCGGTGCAGCTCCGCGGCCTCGCGCACTACCGCGTCACGCGTCTCCTGAATCGCTTTACGCTCCTCGGTCTTAAGCTTCTGGAGCTCGATATCCAGTTCGGCATTGCGCCGCGCAAAATCATCCCGTTCGGTCTCAAGTTCCTTGTGGAGCGACGCTATTTTCTGTTTTTCCGCCATCAGGTTAGCGAGCAGCGTTTCCAGCTCCTGACTGCTCCCCGTGAGCATGCCGCGGGCGTCTTTGATTATCTCCGCCGGAATACCCAGTCGGGCGGCGGTGGCCATGGCGTTGCTGCCGCCGGGGATACCCACCGTCAGCCGATAGGTAGGCGACAGCGTTACAGGGTCGAACTCGAGCGAGGCGTTCTCCAGTCCCTGGGTAACATGGGCAAAGGCCTTTAGGTCGCTGTAATGCGTGGTGGCGACGGTCAGCGTCCCGCGCGCCAGGAAATAGCGCAGAATAGCCCTGGCCAGGGCGGAGCCTTCGGCGGGGTCGGTACTTGTCCCCAGCTCATCAAGGAGCACCAGGCTCTTGCCCGTGGCGCTTTGAATAATCCGGACAACGTTCCCCATATGCCACGAGAAGGTGGAAAGCGTCTGCTCGATGCTCTGTTCGTCGCCGATATCGGCAAAAATACCGTCGAAAAGCGGCAGCCGACTCTCCGCCGCGGCCGGGATAGGCATACCCGCCTGCGCCATCAGGCTTAACAGTCCAATGGTCTTGAGCGTCACTGTCTTACCGCCGGTGTTCGGGCCGGTGATAATCAATCCGGTGAAGTCCTGCCCCAGTTCCAGTGAGAAGGACACGGCTTTATCACCGAGGAGAGGATGGCGCGCCTCTACCAGCTTGATAAAGCCCGGCTGCTTTCGCGGGGCGCTAAAATTACTATCCGGCTCGATGATTTCAGGCTCGACGGCCTTTATTCTCTGTGCGTACCTGGCTTTGGCCATGACTAAATCTAACTCGGCAACCAGCTCGATAGAGCGGGAAATATCGTCGCTGTGAGCGCCCACCTCGGCGCTCAAGAGACGCAGCACTTTCTCCACCTCGCGCCTCTCTTCGATGACCAGCTCCCGCAGCGCGTTGCCCAGCCCCACGGTGGCCGTAGGCTCCATGAAAACCGTGGCGCCAGTGTTGGAGATATCGTGGACGATGCCTTTGACATCGTGGCGATTTTCCACCTTGACGAGGATGACATAGCGCCCTTCGCGTTCAGTTATAACATCCTCCTGGAGAAGACGGCTGCCCCGCGGCGACCTTATGATGGCCTCCAGCCGCTCCAGGATTTGCCCGCGCGTTTCGCGCAGTTGCTGGCGGATGGCGGAAAGAGACGGAGATGCCGTATCCAGGACTTCTCCCGCCGGGTCGAGGCAGGCGCCGATGTCTTTTTCAATCTGGCGCAGCTCGGCGATGCCCTCGGCGATGTTCCAGAGCAGCGGGAAATCCGCCGCGATGCTTTTAAGATAGCGGCGCAGCTCGTGCATGGCGGCGAGCGCCTGCTGGACTTCCAGCAAGCTTAAAGGCTCAAGGATGCCTTCCAGCGCCGCCAGCCGGACCTTATCGCGGATATCGGTCACGCTGCCAATGGAAAAGCCCCTGTCCTGTGCCAGCAGCCGGCGCGCCTCGGCCGTTTGCTGCAGCAGTTGCGATATCTCCATAAAATCCTGCAACGGCGCTAAAGCGACGGCCAGTTCGCGGCTGGCGGAAAAAGAGGTATAACCCGCCAGTATTTCCTTTATCCGCGGGAACTCCAGCATTTCCAGGCTTTTATTATCCATGCTCATGGGTTCTACCGTATTTCCACTTTATTATACCAGCTACTAACATAATTTTTCACAATAGGATTTTACGTTCACCGTTTCGTTACCGCTCCCGAACATGCTATAATAATTAGTGAGTCAGCTTTCGGGATAGCTGGCTTATTATTGTTTTAACTCCCATGTCACAAGTACAGATGCATGCCGGCAGCTTGAGCACTTTACCCCGGAAACAGGTCATTATTACCCTAGTAGGTGTGATGATGGCCATGTTCCTGGGCTCACTCGACCAGACGGTCGTCGGCACGGCCATGCCGCGCATCATTAGCGACCTCGGCGGCTTTAGTCAATACACCTAGGTCACCACGTCCTACATGATTACCTCGGCGGTCGCGGTGCCGATTGTCGGCAAACTGACGGATATCTACGGGCGCCGGATTTTTTATATCTGCGGCGTGGCTATCTTCACGGTGGGGTCGGTTTTATGCGGTTTCAGCCACACCATCACGCAGATTATTTTCTTCCGGGGTTTCCAGGGAATCGGCGCCGGCATCATGATGGCCAATGCTTTTACTACCATCGGCGACCTGTTCCCTCCGGCCGTGCGCGGCAAGTACCAGGGGCTGATGAGCTCGGTTTTCGGGGTTTCATCGATTATCGGACCTACACTGGGAGGGTATATCACCGATACTCTGTCCTGGCACTGGATATTTTTCGTCAATATACCCCTGGGGCTGGCGGTTATTTTCCTCTTTATTTTCTACTTCCCCAACATACGGCGGGATAATTTAAAGCATAGCATCGATTACACCGGCGTGGCCCTGCTGATACTGGTCGTGGTGCCTCTGCTGCTGGCCCTCTCATGGGGAGATGTGGAATATCCCTGGAGCTCTCCGCAAATCATTGGCATGTTTGCCTTCTCGGCCATCGCATTTCTCTTTTTCTTCCTGGTGGAAAGGCGCAGCCAGGAACCTATCGTGCCTTTATCGCTTTTTAAAAATCGTATCGTGGCTGTCTCGCAAGTGATGACTTTTCTGACGTGGTTTGGCATGTTCGGCAGCACCATCTTCGTCCCGCTTTTTTTCCAGGGCGTGCTGGGTGATAAAGCTACCGCTAGCGGTAACTTCCTTACGCCGATGATGCTGGGCAACGTCTTCGGCGCTTTTATTTCCGGCCAGTTCCTCTCACGCACGGGCGGGCATTATCGCATCCAAGGTGCCGTGGGCATGGCAATTTTAACTTTCGGTTTTTTCCTTCTTTCCGGGATGAGTATGAGCACTTCACACGCCATCGCTGTGAGGAATATTATCATTACCGGGTTCGGCATGGGTATTACCATGCCGCTTTACATTATCGCCGTTCAGAATGCGGTGCCATACAGCTTCCTGGGCACAGCCACTTCAGTTACCGCTTTTACCCGTTCTGTCGGCGGAACGGTGGGCCTTTCGATATTCGGTTCCATGATGAGCAACCGTTTTGCCACGGAACTGGCGGTGAGAATACCTGCGGAGGTAAAGGCTGTCGTGCCAGCGGCGCAGCTCGATGCGATGGTGCATAACCCCCAGGCCCTGTTCAGCGCCGAGGCGCAGAGCCAGCTCCAGGGACTTTTCAGCCAGGCCGGCCAGGGCGGTACCGCCCTTTTCCAGAACATGCTGCAGGCCCTACGCCAGTCTCTCGATACAGCTATCGGCCACGTTTTTCTGTTCGCCTTCGGCGCCTTGGCGTTCGGCTTTGTCGTGAACTTTTTCATCAAAGAGATACCGCTACGGGCGCACCACACCATAGATGCGGAACCGCTCAAGAAATAGCGCCGGAGCGCCACCAATAAGATGGGCTAAGGAAATTCTATTCCGACCTTAAGGCCTCGATAGGATTGAGACGGGAGGCGTTCCAGGCGGGGTAAAAGCCAAAGAACAGCCCGATACCCACTGAAACCGATACGGCCATAATAATTATGTCCGGCGTTATCACCGTCGTATAGATTTTAAGGTAGTCGAGCGCCGTGGACACCCCCAGGCCAACGACCACCCCGATTATGCCGCCGGCGAAGCACAGCAGGGCCGCTTCAACAAGAAACTGAATCCAGATGTCCCTTTCCCGGGCGCCCAGCGCTTTGCGGATGCCGATTTCTCTCGTGCGTTCCAACACGGAAACAAGCATGATGTTCATGACGCCGATGCCGCCCACCAGCAGTGAAATCGCCGCGACAGCCCCGAGCAACAGGGTAAGTTGCCCCGTCGTCTGGGTGAGCGTGCTGGCTATCTGTTCCATCGACTGGATACGGAAATCGCTATCCGCAGATGCCGACAGCTGGTGGCGGGTGCGTAACAGGCTGGTGATATCAGCGATGACCTGCTGGGTGTATTTAGAATCGGTGACATCGAGGTTTATCGATGATACTTGGTTGCCGCCCTGCGCCGTGCGCGCCGGTTGGGAAACCATTTGCTGCATCGTAGTCAGCGGCATATAAACCGCATCGTCAGGAGAACCGAAGCCGGCGCCCTGGCTCACCAGCACACCGATAACGCGCACAATAACATTGCCCATCCGCATCTGCTGCCCGACGGGTTCAATGTTCGGGAAGAGTGTTGTAGCCACATTGGAGCCAATTACTGCGTACATCGCAGACTGGTTATAATCATCATCCGAGAATAGATTACCATCGGCCAAATTAAGGTTACTTATTTGAAAATATTGAGGGTTTACCCCGGAAACCTGGGCATTAACGTTTTGCGCTCCTACGATAAGCTGCAGGTTGCTGGTGTAGACCGGGGATATCCCCGAGATATTGGAGACCTGTTCCTGGATGGCCTGGGCATCCTGCATCGTCAGCGTCCTGGTGGCGCCACCGGCGCTCCTGACTCCGCCTGTAGTTGTTGCCCCGGGGCTAATTGTAATAAGGTTCGCGCCCATGCGTGAAATATTGGCCAGAATATTCGCGGTGGTCCCCTTGCCGATAGAC
This sequence comes from Dehalococcoidales bacterium, assembly GCA_050014355.1. Lineage (GTDB taxonomy): Bacteria > Chloroflexota > Dehalococcoidia > Dehalococcoidales > RBG-16-60-22 > Fen-1077. The sequence continues at coordinate 65,670 of JBEKDL010000004.1, forward strand.
ATCAGGGCGATTACAGCGGCCACACCGATGACGATGCCCAGCATGGTCAAAATGCTGCGCAGTTTATGAGTACTGATGCCAACCCAGACAGTCGATAAAACGCCTAACCATTTTTTCATAATTTTTCCTCGGCCTCGATCTCACCGTCCTTGATGTGAATAATACGCTGGCAGAAATGGGCAACGGCGGCATCATGGGTGACCACCACTACGGTAATCCCCTTCTCGGTGCTCAAGGACGTGAGGATAGAAATCACTTCTTTGCCGGAGTGGCTATCCAGCTGCCCGGTAGGCTCGTCGGCCAGGAACATCGGGGGGTTTTTAACCAGAGCGCGGGCGATGGCCACTCTCTGCTGTTCTCCGCCGGAGAGCTCGATAGGACGGTGGTACATTCTTTCTCCGAGACCGACACTGTCAAGCGCATCTTTAGCGGTCTGGCGATTAATGCCGCCGGCGTAGACCATGCCCAGCTCAACATTGGCCAGCGCCGTGAGCCGGGAAAGCAGGTTGAAAGTCTGGAAGATAAAGCCTATCTTCTGCCCCCGGATACCCGCCAGTTCGTTGCCGCTAAGACAGCTGACCTCACTTCCCTCGAAAAAGTATTTACCGGAGGTCGGCTTATCCAGGCAGCCAAGGAGGTTAAGCAAGGTTGTTTTGCCCGACCCTGACGGCCCCATGACCGCCACCAGCTCACCCTTAGCTACCTCGAGGTTGATACCTTTGAGCACCAGAAGCTCATTTTTACCCATGGCGTAGGACTTGGTCAGTCCCTCTAGTTTAATCATTTCCATCGTCATCTACCTGCCGAGAAATATTCCGCCGCCGCCGGGTAGCGCGGTAGTCTTGGCTGGCGCTGTAGAAGAGGCCTTCGTAACAACTATTTTATCGCCTTCGTTCAACCCGCCGGTCACCTGGGTGTTCTGGTAGTCGGACAGTCCGGTCTGTACAGGACGTTTTTCAATGGTGTTATTGGCGCTCATTACGTTGACTGTGCTCTGATTTCCCGATTTCGTAATCGCGTTATTGGGCACCAGCAGCACGCTGTTCGCCTGTGATAATATCAGGCTCACGGTACCGCTAAGACCCTGCTTGAGCTGAATATTAGACGCTAGCTGGCTGGCAGCCCGGCTGCCGTAAGAGGATGAGCCCGCACCCGCCGGAGGTGTAACGCCGGCCTGTGTTGTGAAGTTTCCCGAAGCACCACCCGGTTGCCGGCCGGTGGCATTAGCCGTGGAGAACGGCAATGAACCGGCGGTAACAGGCGTGACAGAGGTTATATTCACGGTGACGGCATAGTTGACCACGCCCGATGATATCGTAGCCGTAGGAGAAATTTGAGTAACTTTGGCCGGCAGGGTTAAGCCGGGTATGGCGTTTAAGGTCATCGTGGCATCCCCTCCGACTTGAACATTCATGATATTCATCTCACTAACGAGTATATTCGCTTGAAACTTGTTGGGGTCGGCCACAGTTACCGCTATCGTGCCGTTAGGCACCTGGTCGCCGCCGCTGACATTGACCTTGGTAATAAAACCGTCAAAGGGAGCTGTAATTTGCGGGCTCATAGCCTGGGCAGAGGTCAGCTTCTTCTGGGCATCTGCCAGCGTGCTGTTAGCAAGGTCAAGGTCTGACTTGGCATTGGCTAACGTCACCTGCTGTTTGGAAACGGCGTAGTTAGCATCATCCACCGCTTGCTGGGCCGTTTGTACGGCTAAATTGGCGTCATCCACTGCGTTTTGAGCGTCCACCAGCGCTGATACAGCCTGGTTAAATGCAAGGACCTTCTGCGCCACCGATAATGCGACATCGGTGGAGGTCGTGGTGCTGGTGCCGCCGAGTAAGTCCTTCATGTCTCCCATTAACCCTTTAGTAGGGGGGGATGCGGTTGAATCACCGTTCAGTGTTTTATAAGTATCCTGGTAGAGTTGGTACCAATAAGCATAATTTTCGGTACCTAGCATCATGCTCTTGGCCAGCTGCAAGGTGTAGTTGGCATTGTCAATTTCGTCCTGAAGCTTTTTAACTTGCTGTATGTTGTACAGGGTATTATTGGCTGACGTTACATTAAGCTGTGCCCCCGTAAGAGAGAGGTTTTTTAGATCAACCTGGTGCTGCGCCCTGGCTACGGCAGTTATCGTAGCAGTGACCTGGCGCTGCAGGACAGCAAGCTGGCGTTCAGCATCGGTCTCCGCGGTGCTTTTAGTCGTAACAGTACGCTGCGCTGTGGTCTGATTCTGCTGTACAACATTCAACTCGTCATTCCACTCGTCATTATCCACCGTGACGAGTACCTGACCGGCTTTTACGGAGTCGCCTAACTGTACCAGGACGCTGGCGATGGTCCCCTTAGTCCCACCAGGGTAGAAGAGGTTCACAGGGAGGTCTTCCGTTTGCGCGAGCGCCAGGTTACCCGCCGCGGTAATCGTGTTGGAAACGTCCCCCCTTTTTACGGTGTATATCTGTGTTGTTGTGGTAGAAGCCTTCTTCGAGCCGCAGCCGGCAAATGTGGCCACCAGCACACCCGAGGCCAGTATCACCAGTAACGTTTTCCAGACTTTCATGTTTTTTCTCCTGTGCCAGATGTTTTTCACTGGCAATATTAACCTGGCCGATGGACCATTAATATAGAATATGCCAGATAAATGTTAAGAAATTATTTCACCATGTTCATTTACCGGCATGGGAAGGCTGAAGGTAAAAGTGGTGCCTTCCCCGAGTTTACTCCTTACGTCTATCCTGCCACCGTGCGCCTCTACAATGCGCCGGGCTATCGTCAGACCAAGGCCGGTGCCGCCGGTAGACCTCGTGCGGGATTTATCCACGCGATAGAAGCGCTCGAAGATAAACGGCAGGTCCTCCGCCGGGATGCCTTCGCCGGTATCTGACACGCTGACATACACCTGGCCTTCTTCTCGCCAGGCGGTCAGAGTTATCCTGCCGTCCCGGCCGGTGTGAGCCACCGCGTTATCCAGTAAATTATATAGCACCTGCTTGATGCGCTGCGAGTCAATATTCAGCTCCGGAAGCGAAGCCGGGACATCGGTGAACACGATAATACCTTTAGCTGCTATCTTGGTCTGTGAAGCCGCCACCGTCTCTTTAATCAGCCGGGAGATATCTTCAGGCTGTAAAACCAGCTTCAGCTCTCCGGCATCGGCCAGACTTAACTCCTGGAGGTCATCGACGAGGCGGGACAGCGAAGAGGCCTCATCGTTAAGGGAGTGGATGGTTGTATCATCCGGTTTGACCAGGCCATCGCTGACTGCCTCCAGGTAACCGCGGAGGTTGGACAGTGGCGTTCTCAACTCGTGGGCGATATCAGCCACCATATTCCTCCGCAGGCGTTCGTTTCGCTCCAGGCCATCAGCCATGGTATTAAAAGAACGGGCCAGTTCACCCATTTCGCCTTTATCATCAGAGTCCACCCGGCGTGAAAAGTCCCCTTTGCCAAACTCCCTGGTAACACCCGTCAGGGCTTTAACCGGCGCGAGGATACGGCGAGACAGGACGTACGTCAGCAAAAAAGCGATGGCAATCGCCAGCAGACCGCCCCACAGGAAGAAACGCCCTATCGTGTTATAGGTTATCTGTAATGAAGCACGGTCAATATCCTGCGAGTCGGTGTGAAGAACGTAAAGAACACCGGTAGTGTGTGCCCCCGCTATCGGCATAGCGGCCTGGTCGGATGGCGCGGTGTTCTGGTTTGCCCGCAGGAGGCTCCCCAATATTCCTTCCACCGTTATCACCGGCTGTCCCTGGTCTTTGGTTGTGTATTTAGTACCCGTCAGTTTTTGATCAGAGTCGGCCTGGACGATACCGGCATTATTGGTAAGAATGATGCGGGAATTATAGAGCTTGGCAAGCTGAAGGACCGCGGGTTGCACTCCATCCCAGGTGCCGGCCAGCTGATAATAGCGCGCCAGCTCTATTTCAACCCGTCTGTCCTGGGCCGTCTGCAGACGCTCTTGAATGTGGCTGATTTCATCGCGGGTATTCCGGTAAGTAAAGAAAAAAACCGTACTGATGATAACCACAATAACGACGGTGAAAGCAGCCAGAAGCCTGAAGTTCAGACTATGTCTCACTCATTCTCTCCAGGAGCTTGTAGCCCGCTCCGTATACCGTTTTTAAATACCTGGGGTGATGAGGGTCAGGTTCAAGCTTGCGGCGGAGCTTGAGGATATGGACATCGATGGTGCGGTCGAAGCCGTTGAAATCATGGCCGAGCGCTTTATCGATTATCTGGGCGCGGCTGAAGACACGCCCCGGCTCTTTGACAAGAGCCCCCAGCAGCTTAAACTCTATCGGTGTAAGGTTTAATGACCTACCCTCCAGAAAAGCTTCATGTTTGAGGAAGTCAACCAGCAAAGCGCCGTGTTCGATTTTTTCCGGTCCGCGTTCTCCGGGCAACCGGCGCAGCACCGCCCGTACCCTGGCCGCCAGTTCACGGGGACTGAAGGGCTTGGTCACGTAGTCGTCAGCGCCGAGTTCCAGGCCTTTTAATCTATCATCATCGGTGGTGAGCGCGGTCAGCATGATGATGGGGACGTCCGACTCTTCCCGGAGAATACGGCACACCTCCAGCCCGCTCATACCGGGTAACATGAGGTCGAGGACGATGAGGTCAGGATGGTTTTCCCGGGCCAGCCTCAAGGCGTCATTGCCGTCACCGGCAGTAATCACGCGGTAGCCGTCGCGGTTCAAATAAAGCTTGACGAGCTCTACCGTCTTGGCATCATCGTCTACGACTAAGACTTTTTTACCGGCCATAATTATACCTGTGTAATTTGATGTTATCATAATCATGTTAGACCATAAATGTTAAGATATTGTTAAAACAAAGGAGAGGTATTGTCCCTACCTCTCCTTTTCCCTGCTAGAGCGAGTTTCCAGGATTTCTCTGTATTAACGATGGAACATTTTGCCGACTCCGCCAAAACCGCGCGGCGAAGCTGGCGCGGGCATTCCCGGTCCGAAGGGTACGCCCTGGGGCTTGGACTGTAACCATTGTTCGTACTGGTCGGATATGACCGTGCTTGGCTTGGAGTTCAGCCAGTTTTTGTAATCGGTAGCCTGCTGTTGGGTAATTTTGCCGGAATCCACGAGCTTCTTTAACGTAGCATCCAGTCGCTGGCTTGCCAGCTGCTGTTGCGCCTGGGTAAAGGCTTTTTGCAGCTGCGCGGAATCAATCGTGGTACCTGTGTTCTGCCTATAGATTTGAGCGACTGTATCCAGCAAACTAGTTGTATTGGCCGTGCTGCTCGGCGTCGTGGTAGTCGGGGTATCTGCCTGGACGAACGCCACAGCCGCCAGCGTAGCGCCAATTACAAGCACTGCCGCGACCGCGATGATAATTATTTTCTTATGTTTTCTCATTCTTTTTCCCTCCTGTTACTGAAAGAATAGCAATGAAATATTAAAATCTGATTAATATTCAGGGCATCATCAAACGATGTTCCAACAACTACTTGACAACCGGTGAAAACACTGCTATTATTTAGGTGTACCTAATATTTAGGCAAGCCTAAAAGGAGACTGACATGAGCATCAGCACAGAAGAGTACCTGGAAGCTTTGTATACTCTTACCCAGGACGGCAAACCGGCGAGCACCTCCGCTATCTCAAAGCGGTTGAATATCACCCCGGCCAGTGTTACCGAGATGGTGCAGAAAATGGCGGAAAACGGTTATGTCAACTATTCCCCTTACCAGGGGGCGACGCTTACCCCTCAAGGGTACAAGCTCGCCGAGAAGATGACCCGTAAACATCGTTTGCTGGAACGTTTCCTGCACGACGTGCTGAAAACAGGCAATGATAAAGTACATCATGAAGCCTGTGAAATGGAACACGCGCTATCGGACGAGACCGCCCGCGCGATGTGCCAGACCCTTCAAGCGCCTGATAAGTGCCCGGATGACGGCCAGCTGATTCCACCCTGCGACCTGGGATTTTCCAGCTGTGACGAATGCCGGAAATGGGGACAGGATAACCTGGAAAATGTCGGCCAGCGCAGGACGAACATCGTGTCGATGGCCTCGTTAAAAGAAAACCAGGAAGGGCTCATCAGCTTTATCCGCGGGGACAATAAAGTGCTCCGGCGGCTGCTGGACCTGGGGCTTACGCCGGGGACCAAAATAAAGGTCAGCCGGGTGGCGCCGCTCAAGGGGCCGATGGAGATTGCCTGCCGGGGTTCCAGGCTGGCCCTCGGCGATGAAGTAGCCTGTAACGTCTTTGTTGAAAAAGTAGCCCGCTAACCGGGAGGTCGCAGGATTGGCTAACATGTCTTGTCATCCCACAACCCCGGTAAAAGCAACGGGTAAAAGCAACGGCGGCAAGACCCTGACCATCGCCCTGGCCGGTAACGCTAACGTCGGCAAGAGCGTCATTTTCAACCAGCTGACCGGCTCGCACCAGACCATCGGCAACTGGCCCGGCAAGACCGTGGACAGCGCTAAGGGCAGCCTCCACTTCGACGGTTATGATATAACCATTGTCGACCTGCCCGGAATTTATTCTCTCTCCACCTTCTCCCTGGAAGAACTCGTCACCAGGGACTATATCGCACAGGAAAAGCCCGATGTCATCATCGACGTTATCGGTGCTCCTGTACTGGAACGGAACCTTTTCTTCACCCTGCAGCTCATGGAATTGAATACGCCCATGGTAGTATGCCTCAACCAAGTCGACCTTGCCCGTTCACAGGGGATAACCATCGGCGTTCCGAAGCTGGAGAACTGGCTGGGCGTCTCCGTGGTGCCCACCACGGCCTCCCGGGGTCAGGGCATACGTGAGCTCATCGGCAAGGCTATTGAAACAGCCAACACTACAGAAAATGCGGCCGAACCCGTCGCCGGTTTCAGAGAAGGGCACGGCAAAGACAGCACAGCGGGGCACCGGAATCGCCGGAGAGCGCGTTTCCGGGGCGGCCTTGACGACAGCATCGAAGGACTGGCGTCTCTTGTTGAATCGGAGAAGCTTGGCCTTGAATTCCCCCCGCGGTGGGTGGCGCTCAAGCTGCTCGAAGGCGACACGCAAATACACGAAGTAGTAGGCTCGAAATCGGAGAGCATCCTACCTGCAGCCGAGAAATTGGCAAAAAAGATGGAAGAGGTCTACCGGCAGCCGCGCTTTGCGGCCATCGCTTCGGAGCGATACGCCCTGGCCAGCCAGATAGCCCAGGATGTGCAGAGCCGGGCAGCTACCAGGCCCACTCTGGCCGATAGACTCGACCGCCTGACGACCCAAAAAGTGGCCGGGTATGTCATGGCATTCATCGTCATTGCCGGGCTGCTGCTGTGGACTTTCACCGTGGGGAATTCCCTTTCCAGGCTGCTGGCAAACGCCTTCAGCTTTTTTCATCCGGTAAACCCGCAGGTCAGCGGCACACTTGGGAGCGTCATCTGGAACGGCGTGTTCGGGGGCTTCGTCGCCGGAGTGACGCTGGTGCTGCCTTTCGTTATTCCATTCTACCTGCTGCTGGCCGCGATGGAGGATTCAGGGATTCTGACACGGGTCGCCTTTATGCTTGATAGCGCCATGCACCAGCTGGGGCTACACGGCAAAGCGATTATCCCGCTCATACTCGGCTATGGCTGCAATGTCCCCGCTATCTACTCCACGCGCATTATGGGTACCAGACGGGAGCGGCTGCTCGCGTCTTTCGCTATTACCTTCGCGCCCTGTACCGCGCGGACGATAGTTATCCTCGGTCTGGTGGCCGTCTTCGTCGGTATAGGGTGGGCGCTGGCGCTTTACGCCCTGGACTTGCTGATAATGTTCGCTGCCGTTAAAGTTGCCCTTAAGATAAATCCGGGAGAAACGCCCGGCCTGATAATGGAGATGCACGCTTTTAAAGTGCCGTCCCTTAAAGTAATCGCCAGGCAGACATGGTCACGGACAAAGTCGCTGATTTTCATGGTCTTCCCGATGTACATGGCAGGCACTGCCGCCGTCCAGGGGTTGTACGCTTCTGGCGTGCTGGGACCGGTCAGCCATACCCTGTCCCCGCTGACGGTAGGCTGGCTGGGACTGCCGGTCATCGCGGGCATCCTGCTGATATTCGGTATCGTCAGAAAAGAAATGATACTTCTCACCCTAGTCGCGATATACGGTACGAACCTGGCGGTAGTCTTGACTCCCGACCAGTTTTTCGTGCTGGCCCTGGTTGGTACGTTATACCTCCCCTGCATCGCAACCATAGGTATTCTCACCAGGGAGTTCGGCTGGAAACCGGCCGCGGCGATATCAGCCGCTAACCTAGCTTCGGCGCTGCTCTTCGGCGGCATCGTCGCCAGGATACTTACGCTCATCCATTAGCGCAGTCTATTCCGGCTTCCCGTCTTAACTTTTCAAAAAACAGCTACCGGAATATAATGTAACCAGCCGCTATCGTTAAACTTAATATCTGGAGGTAGTCGTGACCGAAAAAACACCTGTGCGCCCGGACAACTGGAGCCAGCTTTCCCACGAACAGAAACGCGGGTTGAGACTGAAATGGCTGGCGGATACAGCTAAAGGCATCAAGTTTGTCAGCCAGGACGCGGAAAAAAATTACAAAATAAAGCTGCAGCGGCTGATTGACGTTTACAGCATCCGGGAGCCGGACCGCGTACCGGTCAATATCTCGGCGGGGGTCGTGCCGCTGTATGCCTCCGGCATCGATTACCATACCGCGATATATGACTACGAAAAGGCGGTGGAGGCGTTCGCCAGATTCAACGAAGAGCACGGCATCGAGCTTGATAACTATTTTGTCCCCGCCATTTTCCCAGCCCGTGTGGTCGACAAACTTGACTACAGGCTCTACGCCTGGCCGGGCCGCGGCATACCCGAAAGCGCCGCCGGCTACCAGTTCAACGAAGGCGAATACATGAAAGCTGACGAGTACGACGCCTTTATCCGCAATCCGTCCGATTTCTGGATGCGCACTTACCTGCCCCGTCTCTTCGGCGCTTTCGAGCCGCTGGGGAAGGTCGGGCCGATTACCGACATCCTCGAGTTCCCTATCGGCTCACTGATGCCGTTGAGCCGGCCGGATGTCCAGGCCACGCTGCGCAAGCTGCTCGATGCGGGCAAAGAGCTGGCGCGGTTCGGTAAAATTACCGGCGATTTCATCCGGAAAGTCCAGGAAAAAGGCTATCTCACACCTTCCGCCATGAACGTGGCGCACGCCCCCTTCGACACTTTAGGGGATACTTTGAGAGGAACGCAGGCCATAATAAAAGACATGTTCCGGCGACCGGATAAACTCCTGGAAGCCCTGGACGCTACCGCTGACCTGACCATCAGCTCCATCCTGGGCTCCGCTAACGCCGCCCGGGCTTTTAGGGTGTGGTTCCCCCTGCACAAAGGCGCCGACGGCTGGATGTCTCAAAAGCAGTTCGACACTTTTTATTTCTCTCCCCTGAAAAAAGTCATGGACGCTTTTATCAACGAGGGCTATATCATCACATTGTTCGCTGAAGGCAGCTTCGATACGCGCCTGGAGCGCTTCACCGACTTTCCGAAAGGCACCGTCCACTGGCAGTTCGACCGCACGGACATGGCCCGCGCTAAAAAGCTCCTCGGGGGTAAATTCAGCCTAGAAGGCAACGTGCCGTCTTCCCTGCTGACCACCGGCAATCCGAAGGATGTTAAGGAGCTTTGCCGCAAGCTCATCGAGGTCTGCGGCATGGGCGGCGGCTATATCCTGGCCGGTGGGGCTTCCGTCAGTAATCCCAAAGTGGATAACCTCAAAGCCATGGTGGAGGCCACTAAAGAATACGGGGTCTACGGGGAGCGTGAACTGGCGGGCCAGGACGACTTGTTTGTCAGCGGATATTAAGACCCTGCTTTTCTCCCTTGCCCCCTTTGTTCCCTCCCTAAAGGGCGAGGGGATTAAGGGTATTGGGTATCACTCATTAGAAAATGAAAGCTCCCAGTTGAATTAAAGTTTTAAAATTGATAATATATATGCGGATATGTGCATATTAGCTTATTTCCCAATCAAAGTAGGAAAGCCGTGCAGGATTTAATCAATACATTGAAGGCTCTCTCCGACGAGACAAGACTCAGGATTATGAATATCTTACTGGAGAGGGAATGCTGTGTCTGCGAAGTTATGCAGGCTTTAGATATTTCTCAAACAAGAGCTTCCCGAAACCTGGGCATTCTCCAGAAAGCAGGTTTTTTAAAGACCAAGCGCGAAGGCCCATGGATAGTGTATTCCGTAGACCGGGAGACAAACAACCAATACGTAAGTTCTCTTACGCAATTATTTCAAAATTCTTCAGTCAGCAGCGATGTTTTGAAAAAAGACAGACAAAATCTTAAACACGCCCAACGTATAGGTCCCGGCTGCAAGACAAAGGCAATTGATGCTTGAAATAAAGAGAACAGCCATCAGTCTAGATGAAAATGACCTTATAGAACTGGAAAGAATCTGTATTGACGGAGACAAGGAAGGTGCTCTCGGATTCCTGAAAAAGTTCTATAAAAGGATTATTTTCTCTCAGCAAGGTAAGTTGAAATCACATTTAGACACAGGTGTTAACCCCGTGGACAAGTTTAATAAGAATAAAAACAGGTAGTGCGAAATCCTGTAAATAACAATACTCAAAAGGATTAAAAACGTGAATCAACAAAACACTACCACGAGCAAGCTGTCCTTTCTAGACAGGTTTTTAACGCTCTGGATATTCCTGGCGATGGGTCTGGGGGTGGGGCTGGGCTATTTCATCCCCCGAGTGGCCGACTTCATCAGCTATTTCCAGGTGGGCACCACTTCGATTCCTATCGCTATCGGGCTTATCCTGATGATGTACCCGCCGCTGGCCAAGGTCAGGTACGAGGAGATGGGGCGCGTCTTCCGCAACTGGCGTGTCCTTGGACTTTCGCTCGCACAGAACTGGGTTATCGGCCCTATTCTCATGTTCCTGCTGGCGGTCCTCTTCCTCGGCCATATCTGGCCCAATCCCGACTACATGGCCGGGCTGATATTAATCGGCCTGGCGCGCTGCATCGCCATGGTCATCGTCTGGAACGAGCTGGCCAGGGGCGATAGAGAGTACGCCGCGGGACTGGTCGCTTTCAACTCCGTGTTCCAGATTGTCTTTTACTCGGTTTATGCTTATGTCTTTATCACCGTGCTGCCCGGATGGTTCGGGTTGAAAGGCTCCACGGTGAACATAACCATCGGCGAGATAGCCAGGAGCGTGTTAATCTACCTGGGTATACCCTTCTTCGGAGGGATGCTAACGCGCTTTACTTTAATCAAAGCCAGAGGGCGAGAGTGGTATGAGAGCAAGTTCATCCCCAAAATCAGCCCCATCACGCTGGCGGCGCTGCTTTTCACCATCGTGGTTATGTTCTCTCTCAAAGGCGAAATAATCGTGCAGATTCCTCTGGACGTGTTAAAAATCGCCGTCCCGCTTTTAATCTATTTCGTCATCATGTTCCTGGTATCGTTCTACATGGGGAGGAAAATCGGGGCCGACTACAGCCAGACAGCCAGCATTGCTTTCACCGCCGCCAGCAATAACTTCGAGCTGGCCATCGCCGTGGCCGTGGCCGTTTTCGGTATCGGTTCCGGGCAGGCGTTTGCCGCCGTCATCGGCCCCCTGGTAGAAGTGCCCGCGCTCATCGGCCTGGTCAATGTCGCCCTCTATTTCCAGCGCCGGTATTTCAAGCAAGCCTCTTGACATAGATACCAGGCAATATCTCATTTTATTGCACGAATCTTATGACCGGTGCTAGAATGACTGTGTTAGTCTTCTGGATTTCATCAATCAGAAAAGGAGAGCAGGCACTATGGCAATTATCAATTTCGGCGGCGTGAAGGAAGAGGTCGTCATGCGGAGCGAGTTCTCCATGGAAAAGGCCCGCAAAGTCCTCAAGAATGAGACCATCGCTATTATCGGCTACGGCGTCCAGGGCCCCGGCCAGTCTTTAAATATGAAAGATAACGGTTTCAATGTTATCATCGGGCAGTCGAAAGATTTCATGCAGGACTGGAACCGCGCGGTCAAAGACGGCTGGAAACCCGGTAAAGACCTGTTCGAGATAGAGGAAGCAGCCAAACGCGGCACCATCATCGAAATGCTGGTCTCGGATGCCGCCCAGAAGCAAATCTGGCCGACCATCAAGAAACAGTTAAAACCGGGTAAGGCTTTGTACTTCTCGCACGGGTTCTCGATTGTCTATAAAGACCAGACCAAGATAATCCCTCCCAAAGGCGTCGATGTCATCATGGTGGCGCCTAAAGGCTCGGGGACATCCCTGCGGCGCAACTTCCTCTCCGGGGCGGGCATTAACTCCAGCTTCGCCGTTTTCCAGGACGCCACGGGGCGGGCTAAAGAGCGCTGCCTGGCGCTGGGTATTGCCATCGGCTCCGGTTACCTCTTCCCCACAACCTTTGAAAATGAGGTCTTCAGTGACCTCGTGGGCGAGCGCGGCGTGCTCATGGGCGCGCTGGCGGGCATCATGGAGGCGCAATACGACACTTTACGCAAGCACGGGCATTCCCCCAGCGAGGCCTTTAATGAAACTGTGGAAGAGCTTACTGAAAGCTTAATCAAACTCGTGGCGGAAAACGGCATGGACTGGATGTATGCCAACTGCTCGGCCACGGCGCAGCGCGGCGCCCTGGACTGGAAGCCGAAGTTTAAGAAGGCGGTCATGCCTGTCTTTAAAGAGCTTTACGAGAGGGTGGCCACCGGCGTCGAGACGCGCCGCGTTATCCGCTCCTGCGGACGACCGGACTACAAACAGCTGTTGGGCAAAGAGCTGGCGGTCATGGGCAACTCCGAGATGTGGCAGGCGGGCAAAGCGACCCGCAGCCTGCGGCCCAAAGAGCCGGAGAAAGCCAACATCAAGACGGCGAAAGGCGTTGCTGGCAGGCAAGCGAACTGAAAATCATGAACACACCGTCATTGCGAGGAGTCCCGATAAATCGGGACGACGTGGCAATCTCAATGATGAACCTGATACAGAGATAGAGATTGCCGCGCCTCCCGATTCGCGTGAGGAAAGAAGCTCATCGGGATGGCTCGCAATGACAGGATATGTCAGTGATTAGTTTGTTTATATTATCTACCGCATTATTATTTATTGCGCTTATCTTATGACAAGTGCTAAAATGCAGTAGGAAGAGCGCGTCTCCAGGAGTAGTAATGTTCACCGGCATCGTTGAAGAGGTAGGGAGTATTGTCTCGGTCAGCGCATCAGGCCTGACGGTAGCCGCCGCTAAAGCGCTCCGGGACATGCAGCCCGGCGGCTCCATCGCCGTTAACGGCGTCTGCCTCACAGCGATTGCCTTCGATAGTAAAACATTTTCCGTCAACGTCATGCCGGAGACACTGCAAAAGACCAACCTTGGGTTACTCAAATCAGGAGATAAGGTCAACCTGGAAAGGCCCCTGGCGCTGGGCGGTGAGTTGGGCGGCCATCTCGTGCAGGGACATATTGACGGGACGGGGAGAGTGAGCGCGGTTATTCAGGAGGGTGGGGCGGTGCGGATTAAATTCGAGGCTGAGCCGGAGCTAATGCGCTATATCGTGTCCAAGGGCTTTATCACCGTGGACGGCGTGAGTCTGACCGTCACCGAAAAAGACGCCCGCTCATTCGGCGTTTCGATTGTGGATTTCACGCGCCGGAACACGATTCTGGCCGGGAGAAAAGTCGGGGACACTGTCAACCTTGAAGCGGATATCATCGGTAAATATGTCGCCGAGTTTCTCAAGCCGCAGGATAGTGGCATCACCGCAGAGTTTTTACAGGAGCACGGTTTCCGGGTAAACTGAAACCCCGGCGCATAAGGAGAAGGAGACTATGGGACTGGCAACGATTCCGGAGGCCATTGAAGATATCAAGGCCGGCAAGTTCGTTATTGTCGTGGACGACGAGGACCGGGAAAATGAAGGCGACCTTATCATGGCGGCCGAGAAAGTCACCCCGGAGGCCATTAATTTCATGGCCGTCCACGGCCGCGGGCTCATCTGCATGCCCGTCACCGGCCAGCGCCTGGATGAGCTGAAGATACCGATGATGGTCGTCAATAATACGGCCAAGCTCGGCACGGCTTTTACGGTATCAGTCGAAGCCAGGGAAGGCACGAGCACCGGCATCTCGGCAGCGGACAGGGCCAGGACCGTTCAGGCTATCATCAACCCCCGGACCATGCCTGAAGACCTGATATATCCCGGGCACATGTTCCCCCTGCGCGCCAAGGACGGGGGAGTCCTGGTACGGGCCGGGCAGACCGAAGCCACCATAGATTTAGCGAGACTGGCCGGGCTTTACCCCGCCGGTGTCTGCTGCGAGATTATGAATGAAGACGGGACCATGGCGCGGCTGCCCCAGCTGGAAGCTATCGCTAAAAAGTTTAACTTGAAGATCATCAGCGTGGCCGACCTTATCGCTTACCGGTTCCGCCACGAAAGACTCGTGCAGCGTGTCGCCGAGGCTAAACTCCCGACACCGTACGGAGAGTTCAAAGTCATCGCTTATAAGAGCAGCACCGACCCGGATGAGCACCTGGCGCTGGTCATGGGCGATGTGGCTACCGATGAACCGGTGCTGGTGCGCGTGCACAGCCAGTGCCTCACCGGCGATGTCTTCGGCAGCCTGCGCTGCGATTGCGGCGAGCAGATTCAGATGGCGATGAAAAAAATCGCCGAGGAGGGTCGCGGCGTCGTCCTTTACATGAGGCAGGAAGGGCGGGGCATCGGCATCCACAATAAAATAAAAGCCTACGCTTTGCAGGACCAGGGACTGGACACCGTCGAGGCCAACCTTTCCCTCGGTTTCAAGGCCGACCAGCGCACTTACGGTACCGGCGCCCAGATTCTCGTCGACCTGGGTGTGCGCAACATGCGGCTGATGACCAATAACCCCAAGAAAATGAGCGGGCTGGAAAGCTACGGTCTAAAAATCGCCGAGCAGCTACCCCTGACCACGCAACCCAACGAGCATAACCTCCGCTATCTCCAGACCAAGCAAAAGAAAATGGGACACCTTTTAAACGTGCTGGACACAGACTGCGAGTAATATCAACCGAGGAGATGATTATGGGCAAGACATACGAAGGCAATTTGCTGGGGAAGGGGCTGAAATTCGGGGTGGTGGTCTCGCGCTTTAACGAGTTCTTCAGCCAGAAGCTGCTGGCGGGGGCGCAGGATGCCCTTGTCCGCCATGGAGTCAATGAGACTGATATCGAGGTCGCCTGGACGCCCGGCTCTTTTGAAATTCCTCTCATTGCCCAGAAAATGGCCGAATCGAAGAAGTATAACGCTGTCATTTGTCTGGGAGCGGTGATACGCGGAGGGACGCCTCACTTCGACTATATCGCCGCCGAGGTAAGCAAAGGCATCGCTAACGTGGGTCTGCGTACGGGAGTGCCAGTGATTTTCGGGGTTATTACCACCGATACATTGGAGCAGGCGATAGAGCGCTCGGGAACGAAGGACGGCAACAAGGGCTTCGATGCGGCCGTCAGCGCTATCGAGATGGCGAACCTGGTGAAGGCGATTGGGTAGACTGATAAGTCGAAACTCAAAGCTCAAAAGGCGAAGACAGAATTTAAAGTCATAACAGACAAAGCTTTGAGTTTTTAAGCATGGTTTTTGAGATTTTACTTTTAAACTTTCAAGTTTAAGTTACCTTGTAGACCGTGTCCCCAGCCCTGACCTTGTCCGGGACCTTTATCCCCACGGACTGGCCATTCTTCGCCTCGGTGACATTCTGGTTGTCAATCTGCATTGAGGCCACGGTAATTTCCACGTCGGTGGTATGCCCCTTGATGTGGATTTTATCCCCCACCTTCAGGCTCCCGCTCATGTCAATACCGGCGACCACCGGCTTGGCAAAAAAGTCGCTCACCTTGCCGATTTCCGTTTCAGCCATATACTTCCCTCCTGTAGCTTGATACTGTATGGATTCAAGCTTCGTATTCTGGATTATACCGCCCGTTTCCAGATAAATCAATAAAAATCTTTTGACATACTTCCCCTTCGGGACATATAATAAATCCAACTATGTTAGGAAAGGATATAAGCCTTGGTAAAGCCAGATGAATTAGACAAGTCCGTTCAGGATATCGAGCGTATCAGCAAGCAACTGGATGCTCTGGATAAACGACTGGATAATGTCGACTCCGTCGTAACCGCGGTCGCCGAGCGTGTCATGAAGCAGCCGATTACGCTCAATATTACCTGTTCCAGATGCGGCCATAAAATAGAAATCGCCATTATCGGGTCCGAGAAACCGGGCCGCTAGAGCCGGCCTTGGTTCAAAAGAAGTATACCGCACTGGCGCGTTTCCCCGACAAATAAATAATTTAATACCTGGAGGAAATATGACTTTAGCCGCGAGAGTTGAACGGACCCGGTATGATGTCTTCCGCTGGCGCTATGAATCAAGTGTACCTATGAAGCTGGCCCTGGCCCTGGGCATGGCAGTCCTGACCGGCCTGCTCGCTCAGGTGAGAATCCAGCTTCCGTGGACTCCCGTACCCTTGACCGGTCAAACGCTGGCGGTACTCCTGGCCGGGGTGGCACTGGGGAAATGGTGGGGTGGCATCAGCATGGCCGTTTACGCGGGGCTAGGCATGGCAGGTGTGCCGTGGTTCCAGGGAATGAACGGGGGACTGGCTTACCTGGCCGGGCCTACTGGCGGCTATATCATCGGGTTTATCCTGGCAACGCTTTTCCTCGGGTATTTTACCGATAAATATATCAAATCGCGCCGCTTTTTCAGCTTGCTGGGGCTGATGCTTTTCGCCAGCTTAATCATCGTCTATGTGCCCGGCCTGCTACAGCTCGGACTCTGGCTGCACCTGGCCAAGGGCCAGCCGGTCACTTTCAGCGGACTGATGACGATGGGCGCGCTGCCTTTCATCGCCGGGGATATCACCAAAGCCGTTGTCGCCGCGCTTATTGCCCGGGGCATCATGCCGCGGAAGGATTACAGCCAATAGACCGGTGGAAACCAGCAAGCCCGGCTGACCCCCGGTTACGTGCCTCTGGCAAAGTGCCGCGCATGCGTTATACAATATAAGTGGTGGGTGAAAACGTACCGTTGACGGGGGGCAGTTATGGCTGATATTTTGAATGAAGCTTACGGCATAGTCCAGTGCAAGGAATGTCCCTGGTTTAAAGCCTGTGTCATTCCAATGAAATTTACCGCCCAGGACATCCGGCGGCAGCTGGAACAGGCGCCTCCGGGTCTGGGCGCCCCGCAGCAGATAGACGCCGGCATGGAAAACCTGCTGGCCAGCATGGCCACGGCGGCGCAGGCCTCTTTGCTCGAAGGGTGCCCAATTTTTATCGAGCGGCTGCGCACCAGCCCGAAGCTCGCCCAGCGCCTGAAAGAGCTGATGCAGGACTGGGGCAGCGAGGAAAAGCCGGGGGAAAAGTAAACTCAAAGCTGAAAAGTCAAAAGTCAAAACCACAGGTCAAAAGTAAAAAACTGGACTAACTGAATCTTCTCTACTGTCCCGGTTCCATCGGGGCGAAGTAATCCGTTAACCCGACTGGATTCCGGCTTTCGCCGGAATGGTTTATCTATCTACAATGAACATCACAAGTATACCATGACAACAGGGGATTAAAATAATTTATTCAGGATAATACACTTTTTCCAATTGCTATTAAAATAACTATGAGAAACGCACCAAGTAATACGTCACCCCAAATAGGCAATATATGGCTTGAAATAATAGCGACCACTATTAATATGCCAACTATACCTAAAACGAGGCCAGATAAGAATCTCATTAATAACCCTTTGAATAAATTGAAAATCTTTTATATTTTACCACTATTAATAAATACGTCAACATGTTTTCAAAATATGTTAATATATATTGCCATGTCAAAAAAATGGTTTATCTATAAATATTACAAACTAATCGCTACTATTTCTTACAAATGTATTCTTGTTATTTCTAGTTATACCATATTAACAAACTGGTTTGCCCATATCTATCAAGTATTCCTAAAAACATGGGCAATATATATTTACCACACAATTCCTTTTATTATTACAGGCGTCTTTGGTGTAGCAACGATTGCTCCATCCATTTTTGATATTTACAAGGGGTATAAATTATCAATAAATTCCAATATTGAAATTACTATACCCATAAGAATGTATATAGTTGATTATCAAATACTTGTATATGGATTTCCAGCTTGTTTAGTTTTTGCTCTTATGTACGGTTATTATTATCATCATAAATTCGGGCAATTCCCAGATTGGAGGTCATTGAAATTATGGTAGGCTTTTGGATATTTTATTCGGCAAGGAGGCATTATGGACCTGGGATTTAAAGGTAAAGTGGCGCTGGTCACCGGCGCGGGCAGCCAGATAGGCTTCGGGAAAGCGATAGCGCTGCTCCTTGCCAAAGAAGGGTGTGACGCCCTCGCGGTTAACGACATTAACCTCGATGACGCGAAGAAAACGGCGGATGCCGTCAAAGCGCTGGGGCGCAAGGCCATCGCCGTCAAGGCCGACGTCACTAAAAAAGCCGAAGTGCAGGAGATGGTCAAAAAAGCGCTGGCAGAGTTTAAAAAGATAGACATTCTCGTGAATGTGGCCGGCGCTATCCTCGGCGGCGGGCCTTTCGATAAACAGGAGGAAGAGCTCTGGGACAAAGAAATGTCCCTCAATTTCAAGGGCACGATGCTCGTGACCCAGGCGGTCATCCCCGGCATGATAGAGCGTAAATACGGCAAGATAGTTAATATCTCCTCCGGGTCGGTTAGAGCGGCTTTCGGCGTTTCCACATATACTCTGGCCAAGGGCGCTGTCGAGATATTCACGCGGCACCTGGCGAAAAGTGTCATCAAGGACGGCGTTAACGTCAACTGTGTGTCTCCGGGATGGGCGCTGACCAACTTTATTAAAGGTGATAAGGAAGAAGCCAGAAAGCGTTTTTTGCCCGGCACCCCGATTGGCCGGGGCACTACACCGGAAGACATCGCCAACGCGGTAGTGTTTTTCGCCTCGGATATATCCGGTGATGTCGTGGGGCAGGTGCTTGACGTGACCGGGGGCTCGACCCTTTAAACTCGACCTCGCATAATTTAAGGAGGCAAACATGGACCTGGGACTGAAGGGCAAGATAGCGCTGGTAACCGGCGCTGGCAGCCAGATAGGCTTCGGCAAAGCCATTTCTCTAACGCTGGCCAAAGAGGGTTGTGATATCGCCGTTAACGATATCAACCTCGATGACTCCAAGAAAACGGCGGCGGAGGTCAAGGCCGTGGGACGCAAGGCCATCGCCATCAAGGCCGATGTCACCAAAAAAGCCGAGGTGCAGGAAATGGTAAAAAAGGCCCTGGCCGAGTTCGGCAGGATAGACATACTGGTCAATAACGCCGGGGGCATTCATCCGCAGGGACCTTTTACCGACCAGAAAGAAGAGACCTGGGACAAAGATTTTAACCTCAATATCAAGGGTTCCATGTTATGTGCCCAGGCGGTGCTGCCCGCCATGGCAGAGCGAAGGTACGGCAAGATTATCAATATCTCCTCCAGCGTGGCAAAAATGGCTTTCCCAGGAGTTTCCACCTACGCTATGGCCAAGGCGGCGATTTACGTTTTCACCAGGGGGCTGGCCAAGTCGGTCATCAAGCAAGGCATCACCGTTAACAGCGTCGCCCCGGGGTGGGCGCTGACCAACTTCGATAAAACACCGCCGGAGGAGCTGATTAAACGCTTTACGCCGGACACGCCCATCGGGCGGGGTACCACGCCGCAGGATATCGCCAACATGGTGACCTTCCTCGCATCGGACGCCTCCGGCGATATCGTCGGCCAGGTCATTTGCGTCGACGGCGGCACGACCATGCAATAGTGATATTACATGGTATTTAAGTACTATTACATTTGCGTCACATTTAGTACTATTTTGCCAGTACCCTATTGACAAAGTGACAAAATGGTGCTAGTAATAGATTAAGAAGCTCTTGAACCCACCGGAATTGGCTTCGGGAGGTGTACTATGAAGCTTCATGAACTCTGGGGAGTATGGCAGGTGGACTTGTGATGCCCTGCCTTGAGTGGGGCAACCCGAAAACGAACCCGGCTCGATAGGTTAAAAGTGGACCATTCTGCAATGCAGAGGTCAAGAACCGTGGAGTTCATCACCAAGTGAGTTGGGGTCGTACCAGTTAGTCTTGTGAGCGGAGGCTGAAATAAAAAACAGCCTCCGCTTATTTATGAGGTAGTTTGAAATTCCTGCCGGTAAACGCCTTTACCGCGGGGCCAGGCCGGTCTTGTCCATGAGCGCCCGGTAATACTCGGCGATATCTTTATCGTAGATTTTGCTTTCGGCCTGCTGGAAAGGCATCATCAAAGCGTCTTTGTAAATCTTTTCAAAGTCGGGCAGCAGTTTTGATAGACTGCTATCGTTTTCCGACACCGATGCGCCGGTGCTGTCGGTAACCGCCTTTACCGGAAGAATAAGGTTCACCGTGAAAAACAGAATGCTGCAGACAGCCACCCCTGCTATAAAACTTAAAACCATCTTCATTTAAGCTGTTCCCCGTTATGCCTGGCCTGTTTTTTCTATTAACAAGTCAATTCTGACAGATGATGATAAAAACGCACATAAAGTTCATAAAAAAAATATAAAGGTCGGGTAAAATTAATATTAAGAATAAGGAATTCGCCTGGACAAACATAAAAAAGAGAGGGGGCAAACACCCCCTCCCCTTTTCCCCTATTGATAGTTATAGACACGCTTTCTTTAAGGCGGGCACTTGGCGCATATTGAGCGGAACAGCGTGGTGCTCAAGTAGCGGTCGCCGCGGTCAGGTAGCACAACGACGATGACACCCTTTTTCATCTTCGCGGCGATTTTTAAGGCGCCGGCCACCGCCGCCCCGCTGGACATGCCCGTAAACAGGCCTTCTTTCACCGCGAGCAGCCTGGCCACTTCAAAAGCGTCTCCGTCCTCGACGGTAACTTTCTCATCAAAAGCGCTTTCATCGTAGATGCCGGGAACGATGCTCTCCTTCATATTTTTCAGGCCCTGTATCGTATTCCCAACGGTGGGTTCTACCGCGACGATTTTAATGCCTTTCCTTTTCTCCCGGAGATACCGGCTGATGCCGTTTAAAGTCCCCGTAGTACCTATGCCGGCCACCAAAACGTCGATGTTCCCGCCGGTCTGGGCGTATATTTCCGGTCCGGTAGTTTCATAATGGGACAGCACATTGTTAGGGTTATCGAACTGGTTCGGCATAAAATACTTGCCCGGCTCCGCTTCGTGGGCTTGATGCGCCCGGCGGATTGCCCCATCGACGGCTTCCCTGGCAGGGGTAAGCACCGCTTCCGCGCCGTAGGCCTG
>JBEKDL010000005.1:0-51689 GCA_050014355.1 Dehalococcoidales bacterium
TGCCTTCGGATTCTTTATTTCCCTCTTTGTGCGGCATTTCATACAATACGCTTGCATCTGTTTGACCTCCTTTTTGCTATGAACAATAGACCATTTCCCTCTTCAATGTCAATAGCCGCCAAATGGTCCAAGCTAGACTTGGGAGGTCACAGTTGCTTGCTTTGTGCAATGTGCCGAATTTTAACAGGAATGCATGGTGGTTGCCACGTACCAGCTTACATGCTAAGATTGAATTCCAGGTTAAAAGTTCTTTTCTGAAAGGCGTCAAGTCCCCCTTGGCCTATTAAACAATAGTCAATCTTTTCTTCGTCCCTGGTTAAGGACACAATGTGGCTATCTGACTCCCGGTGACCTTCCCCCCTAAAGCCTCTAAACGGGCGGGTAGTTTGGCTCTATGGCCGTCCTGCTGGATAGACGAAAGTAATTCCTGTGATAATTGACCGATTGCAGCCAAGTGCTTTAGAATCTTGACTAAGGGCTGCTCGTCTGGCGCCGTTTGATTTGTAAAAAACTGCTGGTGAGTTCGAGTCCCCCCTTCCCCACAGAGTGAAGGGGAGAACTGGATTTTCAAGAAAAATCCAAAAATGAATTCACACTTAATTTTCATCCAGCTTTTTACTTAGAACTTAAAAGATGGTGCAGCGAGAGTGTTTTATTGATAACGTCAATCTAGGTTTGTTCAGAAAGTCTGAAGCGCCGCAGTCAAAAGCTTCGTTTATCTCTCTAAGACCTTCGTAAGACGCGCCCCTTTTTTCATCAACCACCCCTTTTACAGTCAGGAATATCACCGGTATGCCACAGGTATCCGGGTTGGCCTGCAGCCTGCGGCAAACCTCGTATCCATTCATCCCGGGCATTAATATGTCCAGTATAATTAGGTCTGGTTTATCCGCCCGCGCTTTTTCCAGACCTTCTGGTCCGTTTAAAGCGGTGAGGACATCGAACCCCTCCTTCTCCAAGACTCGCTCGGCGGCCACCACCAGAGCGCGGTTGTCATCAACGATGAGTATCTTCCGTTTCTCGTTCATATCGGTTCCTCACTATCGCGTTGGTTGGGCCTTCGCTGACTTTTCACGCTATTTGCCGGCTGTACCGGGCGAAAAAGTCCGTCAACTGTTTTGCTCCTTCTTCCAATTTCTGTAGCGCTTCATTAGACCCCGTGAAATCGTTTTTTCTTCCCATTTCTTCCAGCTGAAGGGCCGTGCCGGCAAGGGTAGCGCAGCCGAAACTACGGACGGCCCCTTTTATGCCGTGCGCCGCTATTCTTACGGCCTGTGCGTCAAGCTGATTAAGGCCGTCTTTAAGCCGTTTCAACTGCTCGGGATAGTCCTCCTCCAGGAAAATGCCTACCACCTCTTTTAAAATATGTTCATCGCCCTCAACCAGTTCCAGAGCTGTCGCGACGTCCATAACATCAGATTTAACATTGGTGTTTAAAGAAATATCATTGATAACGCTGTGCAATTCATCCAGTTTCACTGGCTTGGAAAGATATGCATCCATACCTGCCTCCAAACATTTTTCTTTATCTTCCTTCATGGCATAAGCCGTCATGGCAATAATGGGTATATGCCGGCCGGATTCCTGTTCCGCCTTGCGGATTACCCGAGTAGCTTCCAGACCGTTCATTTCCGGCATTTCGAAGTCCATTAAAATCAGGTCGAAGACCTCTTCTTTTACCATACGGATAGCTTCCAGCCCGTTGTTGGCAATCCGTACCGAATGGCCTACTTTCTCCAGCTTTGTTTTCACAATTAATTGGGATGTAATATTATCTTCTGCCACCAGGATGCGAAGTCGCGGTATATCAACGCCCAGGCGCACAGGCGTGACCGGTTTACTTTCCTTTTTCTCAATATTCGCCCGCCCGAGCGCCGAAAGAATGACATTTACCAAGTCGGCCTCTTTAATGGGTTTAACCATGTAGTGAGAGATACCGGATTCCTGGCACCTGGCGAAGTCGCTGCTAATATTATCGGACGGCAGCATCATCACCAGGCCAGGTCGCAAAGCCGGGTCACGCATAATTGTCCGGCCGGCGGCAAAGACATCCGTAGCCGGGAGTGTTTTGTCCAGCAGTACCACGCGGAATTGGCGTGGGGTGCCCGAAGCGTTTTTCAGTTCTTCAAGTCCGGAATGGATGCTATCCGCTTCAGTCACCTGGAATCCGTATTTCGTAAGCGTATCCCTCAAAATGGAGCGGCAGGTTGCGTTGTCATCAATCACCAGCAATGGCAGTCCCCGCACGGCTGACGCTATCTGCGGGAGGCTTTCGGCGCGCTCGCCCACAGCCTGATTACCGAACTTTGCGGTGAAATGGAAAATACTCCCCTCTCCCGGCCGGCTCGTAAACCAGATGCGTCCGTTCATCATGCTGACCAGCTGCTTACAGATGGATAGCCCCAGACCGGAACCGCCATATTTGCGGCTGTTCGAGCCGTCGACTTGTTCAAAAGGATGGAAAAGTACCTCTTGCTTTTCTTCCGGAATGCCTATTCCGGTGTCCCGGATACTAAAATGAAGCTCTGCTTCTTTATCGCTAACGTTTTCAGTACCTGCGCGCAGGACTATTTCACCCTTCTCGGTAAATTTAATAGCGTTGCCGAGCAAATTTACCAGTACCTGTTGCAGGCGAACGGCATCGCCGGTTACGGTGGCGGGCACGTCATGTGATACCTGCAGCAGGACTTCCAGTCCCTTCTTTTGAGCGAGCACCGCGACAGTCGATAAAGCCTCCTCGGCCACTTTGCGCACTTTAAAATTGGTGCTTTCCAGTTTGATTTTACCCGCCTCAATCTTGGAGAAATCCAGAATATCGTTAATCACATTGAGGAGAGTATCGGCCGATGTTCTAGCCATATTTACATATTGGCGTTGTTCCTGCCCCAGTTCGGTGTCGCGCAACAATTCAAGAGTCCCCATGACGCCGTGGATAGGCGTGCGTATTTCGTGGCTCATACGCGCCAGGAAATCACTTTTTGCCTGGTTGGCCGCATCGGCCTTAATAATAGCTTTGCGTAGTTCATCTTCCATCCTCTTGCGGTCAGTAATATCATTGATGGTTACTAGAACACAGTCATCACCACTTAGCTTTACTATTTCTGCAGAGTATATGCCGCGGCGGATTTCTCCTGTCTTGGTTCTAAATGTTATCTCTTCACCGGTTACACGACCGCGTTTTCGCAGGATTGGGCGTATCTTTTCACCCTCCCGTTCATCGGCCCAGAGATTGAGTTTTCTTGCAGTAGACCCGATAACTTCTCTCCTGTTATAGCCGGTTATCTGGGTGAAACTATCGTTTATTTCTATATATTTACCATCTTCCAGGCTAGTGATGGAACAGGCATTAGGACTGACCTGGAAGGCTTTAGAGAACTTCTCTTCACTTTCTCTGACTGCCTGTATGGAACGTTTCTGCTGGGTTATGTCCCGAAATATGGCCAGGTCTCCCACTATTTTATCGTTAATCTTTAATGGTACTGCATTTACTTCAAGGTTGACTATTTCTCTATTTTTCTTATATAAATCGACCTCATACGGGGGAACGTTGATACCGGCCAGCCTTTTTGCGTAATTAATCGCCAATATAGCCAAACTTTTTTTGGTCATTATGCTGGCTAATTTTCTGAAGTCGTGTCCAACCAAATCACTTTTCTCATATCCGCCAACATCTACTATTCTGCCATTTACATCGAGAATTTTAGCTTTGCGGTCGAGAACAATAATAACGTCATTGGCTGACTCAAAGATGGACCGATATTTCTCCTCTGATTCCCTCAAAGCCAGTTCCGCGCGCTGCCTACCGGTGATGTCACGGGATGTCGCCACGCATCCGGTTGGCTGGCCGCTTACATCCCTGATCAAGCTGATACTTAACTCAACGGGAAACTCGCTCCCATCTTTTCTAAGGCTGGTGTATTCCAGAAGCCCGCTGCTTCCGGTATCAAGAGTCTCATGAAGGTCTTGCATGGCCCGGGTGCGGTCCTTCTTAGCTAAAAATTGGAAGATACTAAGACCTAGCATTTCAGCTTCGGCATTGAAACCATGCATGGCAACAAATTGCCTGTTACCGCCCTTGATTACCCCATTAAGGTCGGTTACGATTACTCCTTCAGCGACTGATTCTATAATTAGACGCGATTTTGCATCTGACTCTCTGGATAACAGTGTTGCCTTTTCAGTTTCCTCGGTCTTCGCGATGACGTCTTCATGAAGCAAAGCTTTTTCAATAGCTATCGCAAGCTGCTTGGCGATTGACCTCAACATTGAGGTCTCGCTGCTATCAAAAGGAGGCCGGTCTTTGCGGACTACGGCCATCAGGCCGCGGCTTTCTGAATTAATCCTTAACTGCGCCGTTGCAAACGGAACGCTGCTCGGCTTGCCGGAGGTTAAAGCATGACCGGGAAATTCGCTGGCGAAGTCAAGCATATCACCGCAGATGAGATGTTCATCAGATAGAATGAAATTATAAAAAGGACTATCTATTGCCCGGGTAGTTTTAATATTTTTTTCCGTATTATCAGGCATGCCGGTTTGCGCGGCCAGGTAGAGCTCTTTACCGTCGTTTCCGGGTAAAAATATGGCGCCGGCATCGGAATCAAGCGCAATCGTAACCTCCCGTATGGCATTCTGAAGCATTTCAGTCACATTCAGAGTTGCCGACGTCGTGTTGATGACGGCGTTGAGACTGGAAAGTTCTTTATTGCGTTTTTCCAGGTTTACCAGGGCGGTTACGTTTTTTATAGCCGTCGCGCAATGCGCGTCAATCATTTCCAGGATATCTACTGGCACTTCCCGGGTGAGAAAGAAAAGCATGCTGCCCCACAGTGAGCCATCAACCAGAAGCGGCAACAGGACCAATTGCTTAACTCCAAGTATTTTTTGTATCGCATCGCATAAAACCTTTGGCCATGCGCCGTCCGCCAATTTTGAAATTCTCGGCCAGAACGTTACTCTGGGATTGGTGAGATAATCTTGAACCGAATTCAATTTTGAGAGGGGAATGCGAAGTTTCTTGTCGTCAGAGCTCTCTCCGAATTCTTCATACGGGTCGAAGCCTACTGCTTTGAGCGCATTGGCTAGATACCTGTTTTTAATCTTGGAATGGTAAGGCGCAAAGACATATTGTCCTGGTTCATCTATCTTCAGGATAATGGCGAAACGTACTCCTTCTATTTCTCTTGCCTGTTCCACGGCCAGACTCAATGCTTCATTAATCGTCCTTACTTTATCAACGTTAATCGCTATTTCCCGGACTACGGCCAGCTGCTTATTTCTTTCGACCAATTCAGTGTTTTTTTGGTCGAGCAGCCACAAATTGCGCTCCAGCTTACCTACGTTGGTCGATACCCTGTACCCACGATGAAATACATTGTCGCGCAGCCTGTCAGACCATGAAGCTAATGGTTGCCAATTGATTTCATATACACAAGCTTCAGCGCCATACTGCACGCCATCTCTGGCATGCTCCATACCCGGTTGACACATACATTTCTCTTCGTGTATTTCTGCAGGAGGTAAACCCCAGAGCGTTGGTATAGCTGACAAAATACCCTGCGCTAAATAACAGGTTCCCTGTGACCACGGATAATCTCCGTCCAGGCCCATTTCAATACGGGCCTTATTTTTACCGGTGAGAGTAACACTGAACTGGAGGATATTGTCAAATAGTTTGGCATATCTTGGTACGGATTTATAGGCTGTTTTGGGTCCAGTTAAAAGACGGACCATTGATTCGACACCGCCGAAGGGATTCAACGTGGTCACGGATAACCCGATATCAAACATTATCGCATTGTTCTTAGTCAGTTCTGCCGCTCGGCTGCATATCGTCTCTCTAACTTCGTATGTTACCCAGTTAAGGGTATCGCAAAGGTATTCTTTTGAATAAGGGAGACCCTCAACTATGGGGTCTACGTTGTATCCCTTGGATTCTAAATACTTTATTACGGAATTGGTGACCCTGCAGCTGACCTGCTTTTTTATATTGATGGGATTTGTCATACTATCCTGTCACCGGCCGACATCGATTAAGGCCAATGTTGCCTTTTAATACTCTGATTCCAATATCCCGCCCCATCATACAAGTAAAAGTTACCACGTGTACTATCAACAAAGGGTAAATATCCAGCTTGTGAGCCTAAATGTTTTATAAATATTTGGAGTCCACAGGATGTCTTGACTTGCCAGCCAGTGGCTCTTAGAGTTTTCCGGTGACAAAAAGTCATCAAGCGGGCGGTAGTCGAGGTGGATATGGAATGCCCCCAATGGAATTCGAATCCATGTTACCGGCTTGAAAGGCCGATGTCCTAGGCCACTAGACGATGGGGGCGTACCCGTCTAGTATAGCAAAGTAGTATCTTTCAGGCAATGTGTTGCACCCTGCAGGCTGACTTCCTGACTTGTGGACAAAACCCATCATACGCTTTATAATCTAAAATGCGTCTTGAGTTAGGGCGTAAACAAGAATATAGCACGAGGGGCAGCAGAGGGCACCCGGCCGCGGTAAAAAATATCATCAAAGGAGGTAATTATGCCGCTGTATATTATGATGAGTAACCTGACGGATGAGGGCAGGAAAACGGTAAAATCAAATCCTCAAAGAATCAAGGAAGTCAACAAGGAAGTGGAGTCGATGGGCGTAAAAGTATTGGCCCAGTACGTCGTCCTCGGGCAATACGATTTTATCAATATTCTGGAAGCGCCCAATAATGAGACTATCGCTAAAATGGCGCTCGAACTGGGTTCGCGGGGTACCCTCCAGACGAATACCATGGCTGCGCTAACGCTGGACGATTTCATCAAAACTTTAAAAAAGTGAGCCGACTTTTTACGATATTCCCGGTGACCTTTGCTGCCCATGCATAGATTGTTTGTGTTTACCGGAGGATAAACATCAGGCCCCTAAGTTTTACCCAGATTTCTCTTTACCGGTCGTGTCCGCTAAGCTATAAACTGCAGTATGTTGACGGCCTCAAGCCGAAAGATAGGTGGTACTTTAGCTTCGGGACGACATTACACGCCTGCGTCGAGCGTTTCTTTAAAGTAAGTGCGCCGCCTCCGCCTTCGCTCGAAGAGCTGCTCCAATTCTACGAGCAGAACTGGCTGTCCGAGGGCTACCCATCGGCTGAAGAGGAAAAAAGGTACCTGGACTTCGGTAAAGGTATCTTATCCAGGTTCTGGACGGTTCACCAGGCCGATTTCCATATCCCGGTCGCCCTGGAGAAAAGCTTTTACCTCGATATCGACGGCATTAAGCTCCGGGGCTTCATGGACAGGGTGGATAAGCTGGACAGCGGCGGCCTGGCGGTAATCGATTATAAAACGAATAAAGAGCTGTTCACCGCCGATTATCTCGCGGACGACCTCCAGCTAACGATATACCAGATGGCCGCCGAGCAGACCTGGAGGTTGCCTGTAGAGAGGCTGACGCTCTATCACCTCCGGTCAAATACGGCCTGCAGCTGTCCCCCGCGCGGGCGGGAGCAGCTCGAGGAAACGAGGCTGTTGGTAGTGGATGTAGCGGAAAAAATCGCCCGGGAGGAATTCCCGGCTATCGAGAATGAGTTTTGTCCCTGCGATTTCCCGGAGCATTGCCCTTACCATCGGCACAAGTTTGAGATTCCCACGGCGCAACCGGCGGGCCAGGCTCCGCTGCCGGGGATTGCGGCTGCCGATGCCGTCGAGCGGTTTGCCGGTCTCCAGGTAATGATAAAGGACCTCCAGGCGCAACTTGAAGAGACCAGGCAGATGATAGTAGAATTTTGCCAGAAAGAGGGGCTTTGCCGGGTCTTCGGGAGCGAGCACGAAATTACCTATAAGCTCGTGGAAAGGGCCGGTTTTTCCGAGGAAGAAGTCAGGGGGGTGCTGGAGCCGCTGGGGCTGTGGGAAAAGGTGGTGGGACTCGACCAGTCCCGCCTGAAGCAGCTCCTTGCCGATGAAGCCACGGCCGGCCACATTAAAAAGAAAATCGAATCGCTCAAGCGTATTACCTCTTCTTATCCGCAACTATGGTTGAAGGGACGCAGTGGAGAAGAAGAGTGATTTTAGGTACTTTTATTTTCATTAGAGGGAATCGTAACACTCATGGCTAGATTGCTGCTGATAAGACACGGCCAGACAAAACTACACCGGGCTGACAGGTTCTGGGGCAGTACCGATATCGAGCTTAGCGAAGAAGGCATCAGGCAGGCGGAACAGCTCCGGGACCGTCTGGCCAGAATTAAAATCGATACTGTTTACGCCAGCACGCTGGTCCGCGCCACCGCCACGGCGGAAATCATCGCCTCCCGGCATAAGATACCGGTTACGCCTTTACCGGAACTATGTGAATGCAGCTTCGGCTACGCTGAAGGGCTCACGTTCAGGGAAATATCTCACAGGTATCCGGAGCTGGCCGGGGAACTGGCCAGCGGCAAGGCAATTTCTTTCCCCGGCGGGGAAAGCCTGGGACAGCTTAACCTGCGCGTAGAGAAGTTTCTGGAAAAATTAAAGCAGCATAAACCGGATGCCAGGATTATTATCGTCGCCCACGGCGGCCCGCTGCGCCTGATTATCTGTAACCTGCTGAACCTGGGCATCGAGCACTGGCTTCAGCTGCGCATCGACCGCGCTTCGCTAAGCGTCGTGGAGACGTATCCGCAGGGAAATATACTGAATCTATTGAATGACGTTTCCCACCTGAAATCTTGAGGAGGCCATATGCAGAAAGTATTCGCTTCGTGGAGCGGCGGCAAGGACTGCTGTCTCGCTCTTAACCGCGCACTGGCCGAAGGGCTGGACGTACGCTATTTAGCCAACACGGTAACCGAGGACGGGGAACGCTCCTGCAGCCACGGCATGGCGGCGTCCGTAATCAGAACGCAGGCGCAAGCCCTGGGGATTCCCATCGTCCAGCAGCCAACCACCGGCGATAACTACCGGGACCAGTTCGTGAAGATGCTGCACGTCTTTAAAGGGGAGGGGCTTACGGGGGGAGTCTTCGGGGATATCGATTTCAATCCGCACCGCGAGTGGATAGAAGGGGTGTGCACGGAAACGGGCATGGTGCCCTACCTGCCGCTATGGGGAGAAGACCAGTACCAGCTGATGTTGGAGTTTATCGACGCCGGCTTTATTGCCGTGGTCGTAGCGGTTAAAAGCGAGTTTTTCGGGGCGGAAATGCTGGGGACGAGGATAGGCCGGCACTTTCTCGCCTCGCTGGGTAAAAATATCTCGCCCTGCGGCGAGGCCGGCGAATACCACAGCCTGGTTATCGATGGGCCTATCTTCAGAAAGCGACTCGTAATCGCAGAAAGCGAAAAAGTCACCCGGGGCGACCATCATTTCCTGGAGATTTCAGGCGTTGAATTGAAAACAAAATCTGCTAAAAAGGCCGCGGCATGATGAAAATAATGGCCCGGGTAATATCTCAAAAAGGCTCCTGCGAGGCCGGCCACAAGCTGGGCGATGAGTTTATCATCGACCCGGCTAAGACGCCTCCGGGCGTATGCCCCTGGGCCATGTACACGCTTTTCCCCTTCGCCGAGGTATTGCAGTTCGGCGGCGTGTTCCCCTGGGAAAAAGACCCCGGTAAAGCGCGGGTCGCCTGTCCGGACCCGGATAATCCCGTCGTATTTGAGTTAAGACGCGCATCATAAAATCTCTCTAGACAGGCCGTTCCGTATCATAAACGCGGGGTGACAACCGCCCGGTTTTGCTTCCCCCGCCATCAATTCGCTGGATTTTACTTCCACACGCGATAAAATTCCCTACACCCATAAAGTAATAGTACTTAATTAACATTTTTTTAACGTCATTTTTATGTGAAATTTATTTTTTTGGGTTAAGATATTATCAGGTGAACAAAAATGAAAGGACGACGGGCATGATAAACAAAATCATCAGGTTAAGAAACAATGTTGTGATGGTCTTTGACGAACAGGGCGAACAGTTACCCGAGTACCAGGGCCTCTATGGCGATGTAAGAGAGAAAATTCTGGCCAATGCTCCGGCCGGCGCGGTTTTTAATCACTGGTTTGGCCACACCACCAAACCCGATATTGTCCCCAATGAAAGATGGTAAAAATGTGGCCAGGCTGGTGATAATGAAAAATAATGAAAGTCATTCAAACATGCTCACGACAGGCGGCGTCGCCAGGATTTTTGGGGTACATCCCGGGACGATAAGGCGGTGGTGCGCGCAGGGGAAGCTAAGGGCCTATCGTTCCAGCCGCCGGGCCTGCCGCCGGTTTTCCAGGGGGGATGTGGCGGCCGCCTATTTAGACCGAAGCATTCAAACCTATCTCCATCACAATTCAATTAGCCGCTAGAATATCTTAATTACAATCTAAACTTGCCATATGTCATAAATATTGCTATAATAGCACATGTGGCAGTTAAAAACGGCAAATCCGCCGGGCTTGCAAGCCGGGAAGTAAATTTTTCCAGCGAGCGAATCGAACAGATTTCCCATGAATTCCGCACGCCGCTCAATATTATTATCGGCTTTACCGAGCTTCTGCTGGAAGAGGCTCCGGGTAAAATCAACGCGGAGCAGCGGCGCAGTCTGAACGATATTCTCAATAGCGGCCAGCGTCTGTTGAGCCTCGTTAACGATTTATTCGGCCCGTCTTCAGCCGATTTAAAAAAGACCTGAATACCCGGCGGTTTCATAAGCAATCACGATGTCAAAAAAAATTTTGGTGGTCGACGATGAGCCCGCCCAACTCCGGCTGATGGAACAGGTATTAAGCGGGAACGGCTACGCTGTGGTCAAGGCCGGCAGCGGCGAGGAAGCGATACGTTTAACGTACGAGGGCAAACCCGACCTCATCATACTCGACGTGATGATGACGGGCATCGACGGATGGCAGACCTGCCGCTGTATCCGTGAGGCCAGCGATGTGCCGGTTATTATGCTCACGGGTAAGCGTCATTCGGAGGACGATGTCGTACGGGGGCTGGAATGCGGCGCCGATGAATACCTGGCCAAGCCGGTGGGGAACCGGGAGCTGCTGGCCAGAGTGCGGGCGGTCTTACGGCGCGCCGAAAGTCTTGCACCACGCGGTAGAAAAAAAATCATCTTCACTAACGAATACCTGACGGTGGACGTGAACGAGCGGAAGGTCACGGTCAAAGGAGAGAGACTGAAGCTAACACCGCGCGAGTTCCGCCTGCTCGCGCTGCTCGTGGAAAACGCCGGCCACACCATGTCTCACCAGCAGATGCTGGAAAACGTCTGGGGCTGGGAATATATCGATGACGTGGACTATGTGCGTATTTATATCTCGCACCTGCGCCAGAAAATCGAAGCGGACCCCTCCCAGCCAAAATATATCCTCACCGAGCCAGGGGTCGGCTACTATTTTCACCCCACAGAATAGGCCATCTTTGAAGGAAAGCCTTTTTTGCCGAATGTCAAAGGACTTGCTATAATCCAACCAGAAAGATTTACGGGGAGTCCGGGAACGCTGGCAGGCATGGCAAATCAGGCGGAATTTCTCAAGAAAATACCGTATTTTACCGGGCTGGGTGAAACCGGCATCGATGCGATACGCCGCTATATCTATGAGAAAAGGGCGGGGAGGGGTGAGCTGCTCCTTTCGGAAGGCGATAAAGCGGAAGTCCTCTTTTTCGTGTCCGAAGGCGTGGTGAAGGTGTTCAAGACTTCCGCCGACGGCAAGGAGCAAATCCTCCGCATTATCCGCCCCGGGGAATCATTCAACGATGTCCCCGTTCTGGACGGCGGCACGAGCCTGGTCAGCGCCGCGGCCCTGGGGCCAGTGGTCCTTTACGCGATTAAGAAAAGCGACCTCGAGTCGGTAATGCGGGAGCGGCCGCAGGTAGCCTTTAACGTAATCAGGGTGCTTTCGCAGCGTGTCGCGGAGCTGATATCGCTCGTGGAAGATTTATCCTTCCGGCACGTCACCGGCCGGGTAGCCAAGATGCTGCTCGAGTATGCCGGGGACAAAGACGGTGACAGGCCGCGCCTCACCCAGCAGGAAATGGCGGCGATGATTGGCACCGCCCGTGAAATGGTGGGACGTTCGCTGAAAAGCCTGGAAGGTGACGGCGCTATCAGGATGGAGCGCAACCGGATTATTATTACCGACCAGAAAGCCCTTATGGCAACAGCGGGGATAGAATGATGAGAGAAATGTCGCAGACGGCGACCCAGGCGGGTATTAGACTTTTAATTGGGAAGAAAATATGAACGAAATGCCGATAATCGATGAAGGAAAATGCCAGCGGTGCGGGCTCTGCGTGAGCGTATGCGCCTGCGGAGCTTTAAAGATTGTGGGGAATGCCGTGAAAGCGGTGGAAGTGGAAGAATGCCGCTGGTGCACTCTCTGTGAACTCGTTTGCCCCAATGGCGCCATCAGCTGTCCTTTTGAGATAATCATCGAAGACGACCGGGCTTAGCCCGGGCTCATTCGTTCAAGCTTTTTTGACTTGCGCTATCTTTTCACCTTTTCACTCTTCCTTCATAATTTATCAATAATTATACGCTATTATAATGGGATAAAAGTCGCAGACTTAACCAGCTTGATACCTTAGAATAGTATTGTAGTGGGAGGGAAGGAGGCGTGCGATGAATGGTAAAGTCAAAGAAAAAGCACGGGCGCGGCATGAAAAAGAGGCGTGCCGCCATTATTGGGTGATTGAAGTCGCTAACGGACCGGTAAGCCGCGGCGAATGTAAATATTGTGGCGAGAAAAAGGAATTTTATAACGCTTTCCCGGAATTCAACCCGTTGAAAAAGGGAGCTACCCCTTTCAGCTTGCCCAAATTACGCCACGTGCCGGTAAAAGGGGACAATTAGCTGTGGACGTAAAAATATATACGACTCCCACTTGAGGATACTGCTCTCAAGCCAAGAGTTTTCTTGGCCAGCTGGGTGTCGAATTCACGGAGTATGACGTCTCACGCGATGACCGGGCGGCGGAGGAGATGGTGAGGACGAGCGGTCAGATGGGCGTGCCGGTGCTCGTCATTGATGGTCAGGTGGTGGTGGGTTTTGACCGGGAGCGAATCAAGATGTTGCTGGCCGGGGCTAAAATACGCTTCGGGTTAAAGGTGGCCGATGCCGACCGGGTGGCGCAGAAGCAGGGGGTAACACCTGTTTTTGGCGCGCTCATCGGCGAAGTAGCCCCCGGGTTGCTCGGAGCAAAGGCAGGACTGAAACCCGGCGATATCATCACGGAAATCAGCGGCCGGCGCATCAGCAACGCCGATGATGTCGAGAAAGCGCTGGGTGGGCTGAAATCCGGTGACATCATGAACATCATCTTCCTGCGGGGAACCGACACAAGAAAATCGGAAATCGTCATCTGAACGCGTTAAGTTAAACGCCAAATGTTACGAGGGGGGAATAATCCCCCCTCTTTTTTTACCCCTTTTTCGTTAGCTGAATTAGCTTCAGCTGTATTTTTGTTGTAAGATATAGCTGTATGGCCGAAAAAGTCAAAAGGCTGGCGGTAATCGGGTCTACCGGCTCCATCGGTCGGCAGACACTGGAAGTGGTGCGCGCTTTGCCGGGGCGTTTTCGAGTCGCAGGACTGGCGGCCGGTAAAAATATCGATTTGCTGGCAGAACAGGTGAAAGAGTTCCACCCGCAATTTGTCGCCTGCACCAATTTAAAGCAGTGTAAAAAGCGCCTGCCGGGCGGTGAATACCTGTCCGCTGAAGATGTCGTCTCCCATCCGGACATAGATATGGTTGTCATGGCGATATCCGGCACCGCCGGCCTCGGCGCCACGCTGGCGGCGGTCAGGGCCGGGAAGCGCATCGCCCTGGCCAATAAAGAGTCACTGGTGGCCGCCGGCGAAATCATCACCGTCGAAGCTAAAAAGACCGGCGCCCGTATTTTCCCTATCGATAGCGAGCACAGCGCCATCCGGCAGTGCCTTAACGGGGAAAGACAGAAAGCGCGCCGCATTATTTTAACGGCGTCCGGCGGGCCTTTCCGCGGATATTCCGGTAAGCGGATGGCGGGGATTACCGTCGCCGAGGCGCTCGCCCACCCGACATGGCGGATGGGGAAAAAGGTGACCATCGATTCAGCTACACTGATGAATAAAGGCCTGGAGGTCATCGAAGCGAAATGGCTGTTCCGGATGCCTATCGACAGAATCACGGTGCTCATCCATCCGCAGAGTATCATCCATTCGATGGTAGAGTTCCGGGACGGCTCGGTGAAGGCGCAGTTGAGCTGGCCAGACATGCGCTTGCCTATCCAGTACGCGCTCTCGTACCCTGACCGCCCCGATAATCCCGGGCTCCCCCGTCTCGACTGGGATAAAGTACGTGAGCTCACCTTCGAACCGCCGGATATGGACAAATTTCCCTGTCTCCGGCTGGCTATCGAAGCGGGGAAAGAAGGGGGCACCTGTCCCGCCGTCCTCTGCGCCGCGGATGAAGCGGCCGTTGAGCTATTTTTAAATGAAAAGATAAAGTTTACCGATATCCCGCGCCTGGTGGCCCTGACGCTGGAACAGCATCAAAAAGTAATTCATCCTTCGATTAGGGAAATCATGGCGGCGCAACAATGGGGCTACGACGCAGTTCTGAAATCAGCCAGGAGAAATAAAAGGTGATACTGACGATAATCGCCGGCGTAATCGTCCTTTCGGTGCTCATCATCGTCCACGAGCTAGGGCACTTTATCGCGGCCAAGGCCACCGGCAACTTTGTGGAGGAGTTCGGTATCGGCTTTCCGCCGCGCTTATACGGTAAGAAAATCGGCGAGACGATTTACTCCATCAACTGGATACCCTTCGGCGGGTTCAACAAACTTTCCGGGGAGGTCGACCCCGCCGCGCCGCGGGCTTTAGCAGCCCGGAGCCACGCCGTCCGGCTGCTGGTCATGAGCGGGGGCATCATCATGAACCTGCTCCTGCCTTTCGTGCTTCTTGCGGTGGCATATATGGTGCCGCATGACATCGTGGTGGGGAAAATAGTGGTGCAGGAGGTGGCCGCCGGTTCTCCGGCAGATTTGGCCGGTATCCGCGCGGGGGATAACATTCTTGCCGTAAACGGCCACGCCGTGAGTAACACCGGCGACCTTTCCCGCTATGTCCTGCTGAAAATGGGCGGTAAAATTACCCTCTCGGTTAAACACAGCGACGGCACGGCGGCGCAGGTTAAAGTCTTAGCTCGCTGGAAGCCTCCGGCGGGGCAGTCATCTACCGGTTCAGTCTCCGCTACTGTTAACGGGACTATCGTCAAAGAAAGCCTGCCGTTCTGGCGGGCCATTCCTGCCGGTGTGAGCGAGTGTTTCCAGACGCTTGTCCTGTACACGAACGGCATCATTGGCATGTTTAACGGCACAGTGCCGTTCGTGCCCGCCGGGCCGGTGGGCATTGTGCAGGTGGCCGGAGAGGTGGCCCATTCGGGAATAAGCCCGCTGCTCGAGCTGGCAGCTTTTATCAGCATCGCCATCGCGATAACCCAGATAATACCGTTCCCCGCGCTGGATGGTGCCCGCATCGCCTTCATCGTGGTGGAATGGGCGAGGCGCGGCAAGCGGGTCTCGCCGAGGGTCGAAGCCATCGTGCACTCGGTAGGTTTTTTCATCCTGCTGGCGCTGATGGTGCTGATTACCTACCAGGACATCGTGCGGTGGATAACCGGAGGCAGCCTGTAATAGTAAAAAATGATTAACAGAAGAACCAGCAAAACTATTTATATCGGTGATGTCGCTATCGGCGGGGGAGCGCCCATCGCGGTGCAGTCCATGACCAAGACCGATACGCGTGATGTTAAGGCTACCGTCCGCCAGATAAAAGAGCTCCAGGAGTACGGCTGTGAAATTATACGCGTCGCTGTGCCGGACGCTCTGGCCGCCGAAGCTATAGTTGACATAAAGAGAGGGATTAAAATCCCCCTGGTGGCAGACATCCACTTCGATTACCGCCTGGCCTTGGCGGCGCTGAAGTCCGGCGCCGACGGACTGCGGCTCAACCCGGGCAACATCGGCGAGCCGGAAAAGGTGAAAAAAGTGGTGCTGGCGGCGAAGGAGAGGGGAGTGCCCATCCGCATCGGCGTGAACGCGGGCTCTTTGCCAAAAACAACGAGCAAAAAATTGAGCATCCCGGCAAGAATGGTCGGGGCCGCTTTAGAGCAGATAAAATTACTGGAGAGCCTCGACTTCGATTTGATAAAAGTATCTTTAAAGGCCTTCGATGTCCCCACGACTATCGAAGCGTACCGGAGCATCGCGAAAAAGATGCCCTACCCGCTGCACATCGGCATCACCGAGGCGGGCACGCCCCGCACGGGCATTGTCCGTAGCGCGGTGGGCATCGGCGCTTTATTATGGGAGGGGATAGGGGACACGGTGCGCGTTTCCCTGACCGCCCCGCCCCGCGAAGAAGTTATTACCGCTTACGAGATTTTAAAGAGCCTGGATTTGCGCCAGCGCGGGCCGGTGCTCGTAAGCTGCCCCACGTGTGGCCGCGCCGAGGCCAGCGTGATAAAATTGGCGCAAGAAGTTGAGCGCCGACTGCAAAAAATAGACCGGCCGATTAAAGTGGCGGTGATGGGCTGCGTCGTTAACGGGCCGGGGGAAGCTAAAGACGCTGACGTGGGCATCGCCTGCGGCAAGGGCAGGGGCGTTATCTTTAAAAAGGGGGAGAAGGTGGCGGTGGTGGCGGAAAAGGACTTCCTCACCGCGCTGATGAGAGAGGTGGAGGGGTTATAAAATGGGCGACGGAACCGAAAAAAGCCCTTACACTCGAAAAGATATCCTCAGGATGATAGAAAAAAATGGAGGTAAGGCAAGTGGATTAGATTTTTCAGATAAACAATTTGAGAATGGAATTGATCTTTCGGACTTAGACCTCTCTGGAATAATATTTAGAAATGCTGAGTTAGCTGAAGCTCATTTTGAGAGATCTATTTTATTTCTTGCTGACCTACAAAGTGCTTTTCTAGACCATGCCCATCTTAATGAAGCGATACTCGTTCGTGCTAATCTTGAACATACTTGGTTAATCAATGCTTGTCTTGAGGGGGTTCATTTACATGGATGTAAGATATCCTCTGAGACCCACTTAGAATTCGTAAATTGGGGCAATTATATTATTCGTAGCGAAAAAAATGGAATTTTTGGTCAAGCTGAAGTTCTTTATCGCCGTCTTAAAAATTGGTATACCGAACGCGGAATATATGATATCGCCGGTAAGTTTTACTTCAGAGAGATGACAGTAAAGAGGAAAGCACTAAAATGGTGGCCAAATCCATTAAATAGGCTTTTTTCAAAGATGATATCAATACTCTGTGGCTATGGTGAGAAACCTGAAAGAGTTGCTATATCAGCGGCAGTAATAATATTTGGTCTGGCAACCGCCTACTATTTTGGGGGTACATTTAACTCATCCTCTTTTTTAAGTTCATTGTACTATAGTGTTGTTTCTTTTGTAGCTTTAGGCTATGGTAACTGGGTGACAGAACCAATAGGTTGGGCTAAGTACATGGGAGCAGTTGAAGCTGCAACTGGTGTTTTCATGATGGCTTTGTTTTTAGTAACTTTTACCCGTAAAATGACAAGATAAAATAAAAAATTGATATAGAAATGCATAGGGATTCTTTAATGAAAAAACCACTTCTATTCGTTCTAATATCAATCGTCATTGTGCTATCATGCGTTCTCTCCTCCTGCCAGTCCGGCGTCCCGCAGGCGCAGTATGACCAGCTTAATGCGCAGGTGGCGGACCTCCAGTCGCAACTGGCCAAAGCGCAGAGCGATTTCACCAAATTACAGGCGGACAAGACAAACGTTGATAACCAGCTAATAAACGCCCAGTTCCAGATTACATCATTACAAAGCCAGGTCAGCCAGTCGTCGCTTACCGGCGCCACCCCTGCGGAGACCGCCGCGAAAATCGTGAAAAACTACCATGATACCCACGTCTATAGCGCTTATGACCTCTTCGTCTGCTCGGACATGGCCTCGGAGGTCTGGAATATGCTCAAAGCCCAGAACATCAGCGCGGTCGTCGTCGTGGGGGACGTGGATACAGCGATAACGGACATCCTCCAGAGCGACCACGCCTGGGTGATGGCTACTGTAGGCGCTAACGATTACCTCGCGCTGGAGACCACCGGCGGCTATACCGTGAAAAAGAGCGAGCACCCTCTTTACTACCGCGGGTGGGCGTTCAACAGCCCCGCCGACCTGAAATCTCACAACGACATGGTGAAGGAGTATAATGTCAGGGTCGAATTCCGCAACCAGCTTAATACCGAGGCGAATAAAGCGGCGGCGCTCTATAACGCTTCCACCAACCCGAGCGATGCCGCAAAAAATAAGGCGGTCTACGATAAGCTCGTAGAGCTCCGTACCGCGCAGGAGACGACCTTGAACAACCTGATGAGCAGCATTAGCAAGCTGGCTGCGCCCATCAGCTATTAAGGAGAATAGAGTGCGCATTTCGAACCTGTTTACGAAAACAACGAGGGAATCGCCCGCGGAGGCGGATACCATCAGTCACAGTTTGCTGGTCAGGGCGGGAATGATAAACCAGCTCGCGGCGGGCATCTATACCTACCTGCCGCTGGGCTGGCGCGTGCTCCGGAAAATAGAAAATATCGTCCGGGAGGAAATGGACAGGGCCGGGGGGCAGGAAGTGGTCATGCCGGTGCTCCAGCCCACCGAGCTATGGCAGCAGAGCGGGCGCGACCAGGCCATGGGCGACGTGCTCTTTAACCTCACCGACCGCCGGGAGCGTTCATTGACGCTGGGGCCCACTCACGAGGAAGTCATCACGCAACTGGCCAGCCGCTATGTAAAAAGCTACCGCGATTTGCCGCAGCTCCCTTACCAGATTCAGGTCAAGTTCCGCGACGAGCCGAGACCCAGGGGCGGTCTGATGCGGGCGCGCGAGTTCA
This sequence comes from Dehalococcoidales bacterium, assembly GCA_050014355.1. Taxonomy (GTDB): domain Bacteria; phylum Chloroflexota; class Dehalococcoidia; order Dehalococcoidales; family RBG-16-60-22; genus Fen-1077. The sequence continues at coordinate 18,871 of JBEKDL010000005.1, forward strand.
TCATGAAGGACGCCTATAGCTTCGATGTGGACGAGGCCGGGCTGGATGCCAGCTACCAGAAAATGGTCGAGGCTTACCGAAATGTTTATCAGCGCTGCGGCCTGCCCACCATGCTCGTCGAGGCGGACAGCGGCGCTATCGGCGGTAAGGACTCCCGCGAGTTCATGGTGGTGGCGGCAAGCGGCGAGGACGAGATTATCTACTGTCCCGGCTGCGCTTACGCTGCCAACACCGAGAAAGCGGTCAGCGTTAAAAGCCGCATCGATAACGGCAAACCGCTGCCCGTGGAGGCGGTCGCCACGCTGGGCATAGCGACTATCGAGCAGGTGGCCGGCTTTCTGAAAATACCGGCCAGCCATACACTTAAAGCGGTATTTTACATCGCTGACGGTCAATTCATTTTCGTGGTCATACGCGGCGACCTGGCGGTCAACGAGATAAAGCTGAAGAACCAGCTCCACTGTATCGACCTGCGCCTGGCGACGGAGGCCGAGGTGAAAGCAGCGGGCATAGTCGCCGGCGCGGCCTCGCCCGTCGGTCTGAACGGCTTTAAGGTCGTGGCCGATGATTCTATTACGATGGCCACGAACCTCGTCGCTGGCGGCAACAGGCCGGACACGCATATTAAGAACGTGAACTACCCGCGGGACTTCAAGGCTGATATCGTCGCGGATATCGCCACCGCGCGCGCCGGTGATAAATGCCTCTGCGGCGGAAGCCTGGCGGCTACCCGCGGCATCGAGGTGGGGCATATTTTCAAGCTCCTGACCCGCTACAGCGAGAAGTTCAACGCGGTCTACACGGACGAAAAAGGCGGGTCTCATCCCGCCGTCATGGGGTGCTACGGCATGGGCATCAGCCGGCTGATGGCGGCGGCCGTCGAGCAGAACCATGATGACAAGGGCATTATCTGGCCGTCGCCGATAGCCCCGTACCATGTCTATCTCTGCCCGCTTTACAGAGAAGGCTCGAAGGTGAAAGAAGCGGCGGAAAAGCTTTATACCGACCTCGAGACGTCGGGACTGGAAGTGCTTTTCGACGACCGCGAGGAGTCCCCTGGCGTGAAGTTTAATGACGCCGACCTGCTGGGGATACCTTTCCGCGTCACTGTTAGCCCGCGCACCCTCGAAAAAGATAGCGTGGAGTTCAAGAAACGCTCCGAGAAAAGCATGGAGATTGTGACGCTTTCGCAAATCGTGATGAAGCTGAAAGGGCTTATCACCAATTAAACATGTCTATCATTGAAGTTCAAAACCTCCGTAAAACTTACGGCAAGACCGTGGCCGTGGACGATATTTCTTTCGAGGTGGCCGAGGGGGAAATCTTCGGCCTGCTCGGACCCAACGGCGCTGGCAAGACCACGGCAGTCGAATGTCTTCAGGGATTGAGAACGCCTGATTCCGGCCATCTCCGCGTGCTCGGGCTGGACCCGCGCCGGGAAGCTACCGCGCTGCGGCGGCGCATCGGCTCCCAGCTCCAAGAATCGGCTTTGCCGGACAGGATTAAAGTCTGGGAGGCGCTCGACCTGTTTGCCTCGGTCACGCCGGACGCCCTGGACTGGCGCACACTCCTGGAGCAGTGGGGACTGGCGGAAAAGCGCCGGGCGAGCTTCGGCAGCCTGTCAGGCGGGCAGAGGCAGCGGCTCTTTATTGCTTTAGCGCTGGTAAATAATCCCCGCGTGGTCTTCCTCGACGAGATGACCACCGGCCTTGACCCCGCCGCTCGCCGCGTGGCCTGGGAGCTTATTAAGTCGATACGCGAAAAAGGTACCACCGTGGTGCTGGTGACCCATTTCATGGATGAAGCGGAACACCTCTGCGACCGCCTCGCCATCGTTGACCGCGGTAAAATCGTCGCGGCGGATACCCCGCATGCGCTGATTTTAAAAAACACCAGCGAGGTTAGAGTCTTTTTTAGCTGTGAGCAAGCTGATTTGTCTTGGCTGGAAAAAGTCACCGGAGTGAAAAAAGTTTCCCGGAAGGGACCGAGGGTCGAGGTGGAAGGTAGTGGCGCTTTGCTGGCGCAGGTGGCGGCGGCGCTGGTAGCGCACGGCATCGTGCCCGCCGACCTGCGTGTGGAGCAGCCGACCCTTGAGGATGTTTTTCTGAAACTGACTGGCCATGCCGCTGAAGACTAGGAATTTAAAGCCATGAAAACATTGGGCAAGCTGACCTGGGTGGAAATCAAGCTCTTTATCCGTGAGCCTATTACCGTTGTCTTTACCCTGGCGCTCCCTATCATTTTCCTTTTTGTGATGGGCGGAGTCTTCGGCAACACACCTAACGAGAAAGTGTACCGCGGTGTTGGGGCCATGAACTACTACATGCCGGCGTATTTTGCGCTGGTGATGATGGCCATCGGCACCGTAGCGCTGCCGGTTCACCTGGCGGGTAACCGCGAGCGGGGCGTCCTGCGGCGCTTTCGCGCCTCTTCGTTTTCAGTATGGGCGGTCCTTGGCTCGCAGCTCATGGTCAGCTTTATTATTGCCGTTATCGGCAGCTTGCTGATACTGGCTTTCGGCATGATAACCTATCACCCGGAGTTACCTGTCTCACCCCTGCTGCTGGTTGGCGCGTTCATCGTCGGTACATTATGTTTCGCATCGTTCGGGTTTTTCCTGGGGGCTGTGCTCCCGTCAACGCGCTCTGCCCAGGGCGTGGGGCTGTTGCTTTTCTTTGTGATGATGATACTGGGCGGCGCGGGCCCGCCGCCGGAAGTATTGACCGGGGCGATGAGGGCGGTGGCGGATATAACGCCCATGCGCTATGTGATTTTATTATTGCAGGACCCTTATCTGGGCTTTGGCTGGCGGACCAGCGCATCATTAATCGTGGCCGGGATTACAGTGGTGGCGGCACTGCTCTCGGCGCGGTTCTTCCGGTGGGAGTAAAGGCCAGACTGCTTCAGCCGGGCTTGACGGCGCTCACTTTAACGCTTTTTACCGTACCAGCCGTTTCGCGCATTTTCTCCGGTGTTAGATTCAGGCCTTTCACAAGCTTCACAATCTCTGTAGCCGTCGGGTCGCTGACCATGCTTTCCATGGAGAAAGCTGCTTCCCCAACTATCTTTATATCCTTAAATCCGGCCGCTTTGATGTACGCCAGGTAATCGGATTCTAGCGAAGCCCCGGAGATACAGCCGACGTACGCCTCGATAGAGTTTTTAATTGCTTCCGGGAGCGCTTTATTCAGGACGATGTCCGAGACCATGATGCGGCCGCCCGGTTTGAGTACGCGGTAGGCCTCCCCGAAAACCTTGCTTTTGTCCGGTGCCAGGTTGATGACGCAGTTAGAGATTATCGCGTCGATGGAGCTATCGGCGGCGGGTAAATTCTCTATCTCTCCGAGCCGGAACTCGACATTAGTGTATTCGCTTTTTCTGGCGTTGGCCCTGGCCTTTTCAATCATTTCCGGCGTCATATCCACGCCGATAACTCGGCCGCTTTCACCGACCTGCCTGGCGGCGAGAAAGCAGTCAAAGCCGGCACCGGAGCCGAGGTCGAGGACGGTTTCGCCTTCTTTTAGTGAAGCCAGCGCTACGGGATTACCACAACCGAGGCCAAGATTGGCGCCATCGGGGACGGCCGCCATCTCTTCATCGGAATAGCCGATATTCTTGCCTATATCTTTAGCGGAAACGGCGCTGTTGCAGCCGCAACTCTTCGGGCCGCAGCAGGTCTCGTCCTGCCGGGCGACCTTGGCGTATCTTTGCCTTACATTAGTTTTAACTTCGGTGTCTTTCATTTTTACTCCTTCTCTATTTCTTAAATATCTCGGACATCACTGGCCCGAGCATACTTTTAACCATATCAGTTAGGGATTCGGCTTTAATCAGGGAGAGACAGCTTACCTTTCCCTCTTTTTCCCAGCTTATCACTGCCAGTTTATCACCGGCGTGAATATTTGCTTTATCCCTGGCTTCCTTCGGCAGGACCATCTGGCCACGCTCGTCCACGCTGACTACCGCTTCCACCTGGCAGCAGCTTCCCGCCATACCGGCCGGTGCACAGCAGTTCTTCTTTTCTTTGGCCATTTTGCCCCCTTAACCAATTGTTATGAATATTCAGAAAAATCAGAATATACTGATATTATAGAAAAGAAAGGCGCGTTTGTCAAGAGGTTATTAAAGAAATAGTAGGGCTAAGTCCGCAGCACCGCGCCGAGGTCTTTAGCCAGCCTGCCCAGGATTTGTTCCTGAACATTAATGACTTCGGTATCGGTCAGGGTGTGTGTGGTAGACTGGTAAACGAGACGATAGGCGAGGGACTTCTTACCTTCGGCCACCTGCTGGCCGGAGTATACGTCGAAGAGCCTGACATCGCTGACCAGGGAGAAACTTTTGATGATATTCAAAATCTGCCGGTGGCTGATGCCGGCATCAACGACCAGTGCAATGTCCCTGATGATACCGGGGAAACGGGGTAACGACTGGTACAGCTTGTGACCCGTAACGAAAGGCAGCAGCGCCGTCACGTTAATTTCAAACAGGCCGACCGTACCCTCCGCCTCGAAAGCGGCCGCGACTTTCGGATGCAGCTCGCCGATGACGCCCAGGTTTAGTTTACTTTCGCCGATGACAATCGCGGCCTGCCGGGTTGGGTGCAGGCCGGCGTCTTCGCTTTTTTCAAAGCCGAACACGATGCCAAGGTGGTTAAAAAGGCCCTCGACCAGCCCCTTAATGTCATAAAAGTCGAACCCACCTTTGCCTCCCAGCCATGATTTCTCGGTTCTCTGGCCGTTCATCAGGCCGCACAGGATTTCCGGCTCGGACGGCAGGCCGCTTTCGCTTTGAAGATAGACTTTACCAAGCTCGAACAACCTGATACCGCCGTCTTCATACCGCCGGTTGGCGGCCAGCGCGGCCAGCAGGTTGGCGCGGAGCACGGGACGCAGGTATTCCTGGTCGGCGGTCATGGGGTTAGCGATATGTATCGGCAGCGGCTCCGGCGCGCGCCGGTCCGGCGAGAGCTTGCCCAGCATCTCCAGGCCGGTGAGCGTGTAGGTGATTATTTCCTGGAAGCCATAGCCGGCCAGGCTTTGTTTGAACTGCCTGCGCAGCCCCAGGACAGGTTCCGGGTTTTGCCGCGGTATCGCCTCGGCCAGCAGGGTGGTGGGGATTTTGTCATAGCCGATAATGCGCGCCACCTCCTCGATGAGGTCGACGTCGTATTTAATATCGCTGCGCCAGTAAGGGGCGGTAACGTTAATCCGTTTACCTACGGCGCGGCACTCGAAACCCAGTGATTCCAGGGTATTTACAATCTGGCCAGAGCTATATGCCACTCCCACGATGCGCTTAACTTCATCGGGCGTAAGCGCAATAGGCCGGGGAGCTGTTTTATCAGGATAAACATCCATGATACCTTGAGCTACTTGGCCGCCGCCAAGCTCGGCGATGAGGTGCGTGGCATGGCGCAGGGCAGGTATGGTCAGGCCCGCGCTGATGCCCCGCTCGAAACGCGTGGAAGCCTCACTGATGAGGCCGAGATGGCGGCTGGTGTAATGGATGCTCGTCGCTTTAAAGCTGGCCGCTTCGAGGAGGATGGAAGTCGTGCTGTCGCTGACCTCGCTGTTGAGGCCGCCCATGACGCCGGCGATGGCCACGCTGCGCTCGCCATCGGCGATAATGAGCATGTCGCCGGTAAGCTGGCGTTCATTACTATCGAGAGTATAAAACTTTTCGCCCTCTCTGGCCCGGCGGACGATGATTTTTTTATTTTTCAGCCTATCGTAATCGAACGAGTGCAGCGGCTGACCGTATTCGAGCATTACGTAGTTGGTGATATCGACGATGTTATTAATCGGGCGCTGTCCGCCGGCGACGAGCCGCTCCTGCAGCCAGGCCGGAGACTCGGCGACTTTCACGCCGGTGATAAGGCTGGCGCAGTACCGCGGGCAGAGGTCGGCATCGGCGATTTCTATCGATATTTGTTTATCAATCGGGTTGCCGGTTTCCTGATAATCGATTTCAGGGATGTGCATTTGCTGGCCGGTCAGCGCGGCGGTCTCGCGCGCAATGCCGATGACTGAAAGGCAGTCGGGGCGGTTGGGGGTAATATCAATATCAAGCACGGTATCGCCCATATGCTCGGCCAGCGGCCGGCCGACAACGGCAATTGGTGACAAGACCATGATGCCTTCATGATTTTCCGAGATGCCGAGCTCTTTCTCCGAGCAAATCATCCCGCTGGATAAAACGCCGCGGATTTTCGCCGGTTTAAGCTCTTCAGCCTGACCGGTATGGGGATTTATCAGATGGGCGCCGACGCGTGCGAAGACGATTTTATCGCCGATGTTCAGGTTGGGAGCGCCGCAGACTACGGTTTCCTGTTGTCCTCCGAGGTCAACGGTAGCAAGCCGGAGGCGGTCGGCGTTGGGGTGGGGACTAATCGCCGTTATCTGCCCGACGACAATATTGTCCCAGCTGCCGCCGGTAGAAATTATTTCCGCCACCTCGAACCCGGCCAGCGTGAGCTTTTCCGCCAGCTCGGACGGGGGCAGCGTCACGTCGACGTAATCTTTAAGCCATTTCAGCGGTACTTTCATTTAAAACTGCCTTAAGAACCTCAAATCGTTATTGTAGAAAAGCCGCATGTCGTCGATACCGTAGCGGAGCATCGGCAGCCGTTCCAGCCCCATGCCGAAAGCGAAGCTGCTGTATACTTTCGGGTCGATGCCGCCGCGCCGCAGCACTTCGGGATGGGTCATGCCCGCCCCGAGTATCTCCAGCCAGCCGGAGTTACCGCACAAACGGCAGCCTTTGCCGCGGCATCCTATGCAGTCGATGGCCATTTCCACGCCCGGCTCGACGAACGGGAAGTAATCGACGCGGAAGCGCACTTTCCGGTCTTCCCCGAAATAGCGGCGGGCGAACTCGTAAAGCGTCCCTTTGAGGTCGGCCATGGTGATGCCCTTGTCCACGGCCAGGCCGTCCACGTTGTGATAGATATTCAGGTGGGTGGCATTGACGGCCTCGTAGCGGTAGACCCGGGCCGGCTCGATGGTCCTGATAGGCGGTTCCATGCTTTCCACGACCCTGGCGCTGATGGCCGTGCCGTGGGTGCGCAGCATCTGCTTGCCTTTTTCTCCCGGCGGGGTATCAATCCAGAAGGAGGACATGTTATCGCGCGCGGGGTGCTCGGCGGGGATGTTCAGCGCCTCGAAGTTATAGTAGTCCCACTCTACCTCGGGGCCTTCCTTGACCTGGAAACCCAGTGATATAAAGATATCACAAATTTCGTTGATGGTCTGGGTGATGGGGTGTAAGCGCCCGGCCGGGTAAGGACGGCCCGGCAGGCTGATATCGAACGACTCGCTCGCGGACGCCCGGGTGAGCTCGGAATCACGGAGGGCTTGCTCTTTCTGCGCGGCGCGTTCTTCCAGGTAGGTCTTGAGCTGGTTGGCGGCAGCGCCTAACGCTTTCTTCTCCTCTAACGACAGCGTCCCCAGGCTGCGCAGGATTTGTGTGAGCGGGCTTTTCTTTCCCAGGTACTGGATGCGCCAGGCCTCCATGTCCTTGACATTACCTATGCTATCCAGCCGCTGGAGGGCTTCCTGTTTTATTTCTTCGATTTTCGTTAACATTTTAGCGCCTGTTAAAAATATCCCCTTCCTTTATTCGAGGGAAGGGGAATAAATAAACACAGGTTTACCGGGTGATTTGTCTTTATTCCTGGCCTTTCCCTCCTGCGAGAGTGACCAGGCTGCTAAAGCTTTCAGGCTCTCTAACGGCCATATCCGCCAGCATTTTTCGGTTTATCTCGATGCCGGCCTTTTTGAGCCCCTCGATGAACCGGCCGTAGGTGATACCGCGCTCGCGGCAGGCGGCGTTAACGCGCAGAATCCAGAGGCTCCGCATATCGCCTTTACGCTCGCGGCGGTGGATGTAAGCGTAGTTCAACGAGTGTATCATGGACTCGGTGGCGCGCCGGATGAGCCGGTGCTTGGTGCCCGCATGGCCCCTGGTCATGGCCAGTATTTTCTTATGTCTGTGGTGTGAGGTTACCCCTCTCTTTACTCTAGGCAAGGAACGGTTCCTCCTCCTCTATTTGACCCCGTAGGGTATCAATCTGGATATGCGCTTGCGGTCGGCGGGGCTCAAGGGCACCATCTCGTCGAACTGGGCGCGCACGCGCTTGGCTTTAGCCGTGCGCAGGTGGCTCTTCGGCCCGCGAGTACGCATAATTTTTCCGCTGCCCGTTATCTTGAAACGGCTCTTGGCGCCTTTGTGTGTCTTAAGTTTTGGCATTTTCAGCTACCTTTTCCTTTGTTTCCACTTTGGGTTTGGGCTTGGCGGCGATGGGGGCCATGATGATATCCATCCTTCTCCCTTCCATCAGCGGCTGTCTTTCCAGCGTGGCGACATCGCCGAGCGTTTCCGCCATTCTTTGTAAAATTTTCCAGCCAAGCTCGGGGTGCGTGATTTCGCGTCCCCGGAACATTAGAGTTACTTTAACCTTGGCCCCGTCCGCCAGGAGCTTTTTAGCCACCCTGGCCTTGGCCTCGAAATCATGGATGCCTATCTTGGGTCTAAGGCGGATTTCCCTCTGGAGCAGGACTTTCTGGCTTTTCCGGGCCTGCTGCTCTTTTTTTTGCTGCTCGTATTTGAATTTACCGTAATCAAGAAGACGGCAGACAGGGGGCACGGAAGTCGGCGCTACCTCCACGAGGTCTAGGTTGGCCTTTTTGGCAAGTTCCCGCGCCTGTAGAACGGGCATAATCCCGAGCTGTTCGCCTTTGTCACCGACGAGGCGAATTTCTCTAGCAGTGATGCGCTCGTTGATACGTAATTGCTTAATTATAGAGCTTACTTACCTCCTGACAAGCACGGTCATCCCTACGAACAAAAACTATACCATATTCCCGTATAAAAAATCAACTGTGACCACGAACTCGCGCTCAATCTGTAGAAGCGTTATCAGAAAATCAAATTATTTTTCCTTAAAGACTCCCTTGATAATTTTGCTGTAGCGCTGATAGAGATACGCGCTGACTAGGAGCAGCACTCCCAGCCCCACAAAAGCACTGATGCGATAGCTCGTTTCGAGCCTGAACACATCGTAAATAAAAACCTTAATGATAGGGATCGCCAGCAAAGCCAAGGACCCTATACGAACCGCGCGCCAGTGTCTCCAGATGCCGATGATCAGTCCCGCGACCGCGTATAACGCCCAAACAGCGGTTAGAGAAAGGTTCTGGGCGTTATGAATACCCTCAATCGCCGCCGGAGCGGCCGTCCTTAAAGCGCGGGAGTATGTCTGCCAGACCTCAAAGCTTAAAATCCAGACGGTGAAGATACTGGCAAACACCAGCAGCGTGGAAGCGGGAATATGCCACTCCGGGAAGGTTTCCCGGTGTTTCCAGAGGATGTAGACTGCCAGATAGGTGGCTGCGATGCTGATGAAAAAGGCCAGGAAACGCTCATTCAGCACCGGTGTAAAAGTCCTGATATTTATCGTGGTGTCAAAGACCAGCAGTCGCCAGGCCATGGCGAGGAAGACGGCAAAGCTGTAATTACGGAGGAATGGCATCCGCAGTCGAAAAGAAAGCCATATCATTGTTACGAATTCAGCGGCCCAGACGATGGTCGTCCAGGCTCTATCCCCGATTTGCACAGATACGGCGACACTGAAAAAGAAAATAGCTGCGCCCAGGGCGAAAAGGCTAAGGAGGGTATTATGAGGGCTGCGGCGGTACATCAGATAGGATTGCAGACCGTAAAATAACGCTAACAGAAGTACAAAGCCGCCCATCCATGCTCGGAAATCATGCCACATGATTGCCAGGGAGATACCGATGTAGGCGGCGGCCGTCAGCAGCATTATCACGTAGTCAAAGGCGCGGGGAATTCGGCGCCAGATGACGTGAAAAAGAGAGCTTGCCCCGACGAAGATAAGAAAAATAGCGGTAATGCCGATCTCGGTAATAGCGATGCTTATCTGCCGGTGGAACTCACCGTACCAGAAACCGTAGGTTATCAGTGAGCAGCCCAGTGCAATCAGTGTGAACCAGCGCCAACTTCGGAAGGTGGAAAGCAGCAGCACACCGAGGTCGATAACGATAATATAGACCAGAAGCTGGATAGCCTGGCTGTTACCGTTGCCGCGAAACGTCCTATATTCGAAGGCGCCTAATATAAAAGGGGCAAAGTAGGCGCCCAGGATGCCGATTATCGCCAGGGCCGTAGATTCATAGCGAAGAGCCAGGACCGTGGCGAGAACGCTTATTATCAACAGTAAGAAAACTGCGAGGTAAATGCTGATCAGGTGGTAAGTCGCGAAAGAAGCGAAGATGGAGAGATAGAGTACTGCGATGCCGCCGCCGCTTAGCGCCTGGGTCAATACCAGGTAGCGATTCCTCCAGATGCTACCCAGGCCCAGCATGACAAGGCCGGCGACCACGCCGATGATAACCCGCGCGGCGGGGCCGATCCAGTTATTATCGAAGGCGTATTTCAGAAAGAAACCTGCGCCGACGATGAGCGCTATTACGCCGATGCGAGCCAGCCAGTTACCGCCCAGTATCTGCTCCCATTCCAAAGGCGGCCGGGCAGGTTTTTCCGCCGGTACAGGGGTAACCGGGGAGGCAGGGACTATAGGCGGAACGGAAGCCGCTGCCGGTGTCTGTATTTCCTCCGGCGCGGCGGCGGGGATGGAGGAAGGCGTTACAGGCCGGTTTGCATTCTTCTCTAGAGCGTCCAGGCGGGCACTGATCGTCGAAACCATGCTCCGCAGCTGCTGTATTTCATTGGTAATGTCTTGTGGCTGCGGTGCAGCGCCGGGAGGGAGGGGAACCAGAGGGGAACCGCAGGACTGGCAGAAACGGGTTTCCGGGGGGTTGTTTCCACCGCATTTCTTGCACCGTGTGGAGTCCATCATCAGGCCTCACCTCCTGCCGGAGATTTCTTTACCTAAAGCCTCAATGAATTCTGCCGCAGGCTGGGCCGGCAATTGCTCGCCGCTGCGTAGGCGGACGGAAACGGTGTTATCGGCCATCTCTTTATCGCCGATGATGACCATGTAAGGTATTTTCTCCAGTTGCGCCTGCCGGATTTTCGGGTTCATGCGTTCGGAGCGGTCGTCCACTTCCGCGCGTATGCCCTTACTCTTCATTTCTTTTTCCAGCTTGTGCGCATGTTCCAGATGGCGGTCGGCCACCGGGATTATCTTGACCTGGACCGGGGAAAGCCAGACCGGGAAAGCGCCGGCGTAGTGCTCGATGAGAAAGGCCATCGTCCTTTCTATGGCGCCGATGGAAGACCGGTGAATGACAATCGGCTCCTTTTCTTTGCCGTCTTTATCGATGTAGCTAAGTTTAAAGCGTTTCGGCATCACGAAATCGTACTGCACGGTAAAAGCCGTATCTTCCTTGCCGCCGACGTTTTTCATCTGGATATCAATCTTGGGGCCATAAAAAGCGGCTTCTTTTTCAGCTTCAAAGAAATTAGCTTTCCTCTGGGTCAGCACGTCCCGTAAAACGCTTTCCGCGTAGTCCCAGGATTCATCGTCTTGATAATATTTCTTAGTATCTTTTCTATCGCCGAGGGATAACCGGTAGCGGTAGTTTTCACCGGGTTTATATCCTAGGACTAAAGCGATATACTCTATTAAGTCGATGACCTGGTTTAGCTCACCGATGGCCTGGTCTTTTTGACAGATGATGTGGGAATCGGCCAGGCAGAAGAGGCGGACCCTCATTAACCCTAGCAGTTCCCCCGATTTTTCATAGCGGAACTGCTTGGCCAGTTCGGCGATTCGGAACGGGAGTTCCCGGTAAGACCGCGGCCGGCTGGCGTAGTATTGAAAGTGGTGCGGGCAGGTCATGGGCCGCAGTATCAACTCTTCTTCATCTACCTTCATGACGGGATACATCGTTTCTTTATAATACGGATAATGACCGGAAGTCTTATATAGCTCTACATTTGCCAGGTCGGGGGTATAAATGTGTTTATAGCCCCTTTTAAGCTCCTCATCGACCACGAAACGCTCCAGCTCTCGCCTGATTATCGACCCCTTTTCAGTGAAGATGGGGAGTCCTTTACCTACCAGGTCCGAAAACACAAAAAGGTCCAGGTCCTTGCCGATTTTCCTGTGGTCTCTCTTTTTTATTTCCTCCTGTATTTTTAAATACTCTTCCAGCTCTTTCTGGCTGGCGAACGCGATGCCGTAGATGCGCTGGAGCATGGCGTTATGCTCATCGCCGCGCCAGTACGCGCCCGCGATGCTCATCAGCTTGAAGGCTTTTATTTCCCCGGTGGAAGCCACGTGAGGCCCGCGGCACAGGTCTATGAATTTACCCTGCTCGTAAACGCCGACCTTTTCATCGGGGATTTCTTCGATGAGCTCCAGCTTATACGGCTGGTTGGCGAAGAGCTTTTCCGCCTCTTTTTTAGTGAGTTCTTTATGAATAAACGGCAGGTCCGCTTTGATTATCTCGCCCATTTTCTTTTCGATAACCGGCAGGTCATCCGGGGAAAGCGGGCGCGGTAAAGCGAAGTCATAGTAAAAGCCATCTTCAATGGCCGGGCCGATGGCGAACTTGGCGTCCGAGAAAAGCGATTGCACGGCCTCCGCCATGACGTGTGAGGCCGAATGGCGCATAATTTCCAGGTTTTCTTGCTCGTTCATAGACCTTATTATATCAGCCAAGCGCTTTACTAAGCAATCGCACTTTTACTGGAAATATAGTAATATATGAAAATCGTCAGTTGACAGGAGGCATTTATGAGGTGGCAGCAATTTATCGGTAGTATTTATGAACGTATGCCCCAGGAAATTGAGAAAGTACTGGACGGTCTGACTCTTGAAGACCTGCATAAAAGACCTTCCCCGGGCGCCAACACCATCGGCTGGCTGTGCTGGCACGTCACGCGTAGCATGGACAGAACAGTCGGTGATGTTATACTTGGTCAGCAGCTATGGATAAAAGACGGCTGGCATAAGAAATTCAATATGCCTGCCGACCCCCAGAATACCGGCTATGGCCACACCGACGCACAGGTGGACGCCCTTAAAATACCTGACATAAAGACATTGCTGGATTATCACCACGCTGTGATGAAAGTAATGCTGCAATACGTTAAGAATCTCACGGAAGATGAACTGGATAGGGAATATCCCTATTCGGTAGAGCCGGGTACCAAACGTGCGGCATATTTGCGCCTCCTCGCAAATGCCCATGATATCCAGCACGTAGGGCAGGCAGGCTACGTGAGGGGGTTGTTAAAGGGACACGGTTGGTACGGCAGGTAAACAGCTTGCCTCTGAAGCTAATTTATACTAAAATATAATATAGATTAGTGTACGAGGTGATTGCCAGACATGCCTGTTTATGAGTATGAATGCCGCTCCTGCCATCATCGTTTTGAAAAGAGGCAGGGCTTCCATGATGAAGCGAAAGCCGTCTGCCCGAAGTGCGAGGGAAAAGCCAAGCGTATAATTCGCGCGGCTCCGGTGATATTCAAGGGAAGCGGCTTCTATGTAACCGACCACCGTCCTTTACCTGTGAAGGATAAGGCGTCGGACAGCGCGCCAGAAAAAAAGGAAAGCAAGGTAGAGCCGCCGGCCGCTAAGAGCAAGAGTGAAAGCACTACTTCAAAGAGTTAGTCGGGCCTCGGTCAGCGTGGCCAGTGAGGAGGTGGGGAGGATAGGGAAAGGGCTGGTCGTTTTGCTCGGGGTAGCCGAAGGCGATACGGAAAAAGATGCGCAGTACCTGGTGCAGAAAATCATCAACCTGCGTATTTTTGCTGATAGCGAGCAAAAGCTCAACCTCTCCGCGCTGGATATCGGCGGAGAGTTGCTTTTTATAAGCCAGTTCACGCTGCTGGCTGATACGCGTAAAGGGCGCCGCCCCAGCTTCGAAAGCGCCGCCCGCCCGGAGCAAGCGGAAGAGTTGTTCAACTACGCCGTCGGCCAGTTAAAAAATAGCGGCCTGAAGATAGCGACCGGGCGATTCCAGCAACACATGCAGGTAGAAATCCACAACGATGGCCCGGTGACGATTATGCTGGATAGCCGGGAAAAATTGGGGAAAGTCTAAGACAGCTTCATTCCCTTCAGAAAGGGAGCTTCCAGTTCGAGGCTGATATCCAGCGCCTGGTAGGAATGGGTCAGCGCGCCGATAGAGATGAAATCGACCCCCGTTAGCGCTACCTGGTGCACATTGTCCAGTGTGATGCCTCCGGATGCTTCGAGTTTGACCCGGCCGCCCGCCATGACCACCGCCTGTTTCATTTCCGCGATGCTCATGTTATCCAGCATGATGATGTCCGCGCCGGCGTTGAGGGCCTCCTGCGCCTCGCGCAGGGTGGTGACCTCCACTTCGACGGTTATCCCCGGAGGCGCGTTCCGGCGGGCCTTGACGATGATATCCGGAAGGTTCAGTCCCGTGGCGCGCAGAGCGGTGATATGGTTGTCTTTAATCAAGACTGCATCGCCGAGGTGAAAGCGGTGGTTCGTGCCGCCGCCTACGCGAACGGCGTATTTCTCCAACCGACGGAGGCCGGGGGTGGTCTTGCGGGTATCCATGATTTTAACGCCCAGCCCCATCGTCTCGGCGACGTATAGCGCGGTCGTCGAGGCAATGCCGCTTAACCTCTGTAAAAAGTTCAGGGCTACCCGTTCCGCTTTCAGAATGCTGATCAGGCTACCGCTGATGGTCGCGGCAATATCGCCCGGCTTAACGGACATGCCGTCTTTCATGATGCTGGCTGTCTCCAGAGATGGGTCGACGCGGTGAAAGATGCGCCCGGCCACTTCGATTCCGGCGAGGACGCCTTTTTCTTTGACCAGCAGCGTTGCCTTACCGGAGAAGTCTCGCGGAATCAGGGCCTCGGTGGTGACATCGCCGCGGCCGATGTCTTCGTCTAAAGCGCGGTCGATAATGGCATCGAGTTCAGCGCTGGAGAGGTAATCCTGAAGGTTCATTTACCTGCCTGACGGGCTTTTATTCTGGTCCTGGTCCTTGAGCACCATGATGCTGCCCTTGGCGACCCTTAGCAGCGTGCCGCCTTCCACTTTGATGACGACGCTGTCTTCCCTGATGCTGTCGATGACGCCGAAAATGCCGCCGGCAGTAATGACTTTATCGCCCTTTTGTAGGGTACTTACCATGTTTTGCTGTTCTTTCTGCCGTTTGCGCTGCGGCCTTATCATCACGAAGTAAAACAGGGCGAAAATGACTACCAGGAACCCCACCAGGTATAAGGTGCTGGTAGTGCTGTTCGTGTTTGTCGTCGTGGTACTGGTAGTTGTGCAGCTGCCAACTAATGCCAGCATCGCGATGAGCAACCCCGCCACGAGGCCGGTTTTAATAATTCTATTCATTTCTCCTCCCGCTTAATTTTCGATTTTTCCCTGCAGCGACCACGGGCCAGTCTTATCGATTTTAATTTTCACCAGTTGCCCGGAGTAATCGTTGCCGCTGCTGAAAAACACCAGCTTATCCGTACGGGTGCGTCCGTACCATTTGCCCTTTTGCCTCTCTTCCACCAGTATGTCCACCGTTTTACCCAGCAGGCGGGCGTTGATTTCGGTCTGTATCTCCTGCTGGAGCTTTTCTGCCTGTTCCAGCCTGGCCTTTTTCACGTTGGCAGGGACATCATCTGGTAAGTCCCTGGCAGCTATGGTGCCCTCCCGCGGTGAGTAGGCGGCTATATGCACTGTATCAAACTTTATCGCGGAGAGCAAGTCCAGCGTTTGCTGGAACTGGTAATCTGTTTCTGCCGGAAAGCCGACGATGACATCGGTGCTGATGGCGACGCCCGGGATTTTCTCGCGTATCCGGGCGACAAGACCTCGGTAGTGCGCCACCGTATAGCTGCGCCGCATTGCGGTCAGGATTTCATCGCTCCCGGCTTGCACGGGCAGAGTAATCTGCTCGCAGACCTTATCCAGCCGGGCGATGGATACGATGAGCTTCCGGCTCATGTCTTTAGGATGGTTGGTCAGGAAACGGAGGCGTAAAAGGCCGTCGATGCTGTTCAGTTCCGTCAGCAGGTCGGCCAGGTCGGGTTTTTCGGGGAGGTCGCGCCCGTAAGAGTCCACGTTCTGCCCCAGCAGGGTAACCTCTTTAGCCCCTCGCCTCACCAGCTCCCTGACCTCGCAGATAATTTCTGAAAGCGGGCGGCTCCTTTCGCGGCCGCGCCGGTAGGGGACGATGCAATACGAGCAGAAATTATCGCACCCCTGGCTGATGGTGACGAAAACGCTGACCGGGGGGCGGCGGGGCAATGATAGCGCCGCGGGCTTTTCCAGCCAGGGCAGCTGGTCACCGGCCTTGAAAAAGTGGTCGATGTAGGGGTAGCTTTTCTTAAGACGGTCGATATCGGAATTCACAAAGCAGCCGGTGAGTGCCATAACTGCGTCCGGTTTTTCTTTTTTCAGGTGCCGCAGGTCGTGTAGTTTATTAATGACCCGGTTTTCCGCGCTCTGGCGCACGACGCAGCTATTGAGCACGATAAGGTCGGCGCCGGAAATATGTTGCGCCGCTTTGTAGCCGAGCTCTTCAAAGCGGGCGGCCAGCCGGGCGGACTCCGCCCGGTTCATCTGGCAGCCGATGGTCCAAATATGGTAGGTAGGCATTGGCGTCCTCTGGGGGAAAATTCCCCTCATCCGGGGGGCATTGGCAAAGACAATCTCAAGTTTTTCGTCCCACTTTTGACGGGTCAGCAGCAAAAAATATCATCCTTTTTTCTCCAGGTTTTCCTTGACCCGGAATAAAACGATTTTTTTCACCAAATCATATGGAATCGGCTTTTCTATCGGAAATTGCACTGCACCTTTTGAACCTTTATAGGGCGATAATTCATTTTTGAATGCTTCAATGCCTGACGGTGTCGGGTAAAAACCGATATGATTTTTAAACGCTGCGAAATGTACCAGGTTGCCGTTTAGTTTATACGTGGGCATTTGATAGCTGATTGCTTCTATAGCTTCAGGCGCTGCCGTTCGTATTGTATGCCTCATTTTTTCCAGAATCCTTTGAACGTCTCCCGGAAAGGTATTAATGTACTCATCTATCGTTATGAATTGTTTCTTGTCTGTAATCATGGAATATCCCCCGGATTGGCTTTATTCCTTCGCTCTTCCATCGACAAGTTTCAACAATTTGATGATTTTATTTTCATCTATGCCGGCTATCTTGTTGATTTCAATATGTCTCATGGTTTTCCCGCCGCCGTTAAAAAGAGCCATGTCTTCTCTGGTCAGTCCTTTAATGGAAAATCCCAGATTTACATGGTCTTTCAAGGCAACAATATAAAAATTACCATCGGCAAAGGCGGGAACGCCCCATTTCATTTCTTCTTTAACGTCAGGAAAAGTCCGGAGAATAATTTTTCTTAATGCCTGGCAAATCTCCTTCTGCGGAGATGCCAGCTTGTTAATGTATTCGTCAATTTTATCGCTCACGGATTTCTCTGGCGGAGGGGGTGGGATTCGAACCCACGTCCCCAGTTACCCAGGGAAAGCGCTTAGCAGGCGCCCGCACTAGACCACTATGCGACCCCTCCGCGGCGTGGTAAAAAGTCTTTTAACTTTTTAACCATTTTATGATAGCATAATCATTCCTTCGGCTCAACGATAAAGATACAATACTCATTTACCTTACGCAATCTCAAACCCGGTATATGATATAATTAAACAAATGAAAAAAATTGGCATCACCACTACTGTCCCGGTAGAAGTGCTGCTGGCCGCCGGCTACCAGCCGGTCGATTTAAACAATGTCCTCGTGGCTGACCGCGACCCGGGGCGGCTCATCACCATAGCTGAAAGGGCCGGGTTCCCCCTTAACTGCTGTAGCTGGATAAAAGGTATCTACGGCGTTTGCCTTGATTACGGGATTCAAGACGTGCTCTGTGTTACCAGCGGCGATTGTTCTAATACCATCATGCTCATGGAGACGCTTAAGCTCAAGGGGCTGAACGCGATGCCGTTTGCCTATCCCGACCGCCCTGATGTCAACCGGATGCAACAAACGCTTGAAGGGCTGGCCGCGGCGCTCGGCACCACGCTTCAAGCTGCTGAAAAAGTGAGCACCGAGCTCCAGCCGTGCCGCGAGCTTGCCCTGAAGCTGGACGAGCTTACGTGGAATGGTAACCGGGTCAGCGGGCAGGAAAATCACCTGTGGCTCGTCTCGGCATCGGACTTTAACAGTGATTATCATAAATACCAGCGGGAGCTGGAGGTATTATTGGAAATCTGCTCTCATCGTCCTCCCTATCCCGATGACGAGACCCGGCTGGGGTACATCGGCGTGCCCCCGATATTTGCCGGTGACCTGTACCGCTTTATCGAACGGCAGGGCGCCAGGGTGGTCTTTAACGAGGTGCAGCGCCAGTTCGCGATGCCGGAGCCGGGCGCCTCCCTCGCCGAGCAGTATACGAACTACACTTATCCCTATTCCATCCATGAGCGCATCAACGATATTAAAACCGAAATCCGGAAAAGGCGCATCGAAGGCGTCATCCACTACGTGCAGGCATTCTGCCACCGCGGCATCGGCGATATCGTCTTCCGGAGCGCCATTGATTTACCGGTCCTGACGCTGGAAGGCAACGCCGACTTTTTCCTGAACAACCATGTCAAGACCCGCATTGAGGCTTTCCTGGACGTGATACAGAGGAGACGAATTCACAAAAAACAGCTATTGAAAAATATTTCATAATATATTTGATATAGGAGGTATGAATGAAAACAAAAGTAGGCATCAATGGCTTCGGGCGCATCGGCCGGCTGACCCTCCGGGCATTACTGGAGCGCAACAAAGAGGGACTGGAGGTCGTGGCGGTCAATGACCTGGCGGATACCAAGACCAACGCCCACCTGTTCAAATGGGACAGTGTCTACGGGCGCTATCCCGGAGATGTCGCCGCCGCCGATAAAGCAATTGTCATCGACGGGCGGCCGATTAAGGTCATCCAGGAAAGAGACCCCGGCGCTATTCCCTGGAAAGACTACGGCGTCGATATCGTCATCGAGTCTACCGGCCTTTTCACGGATGCCACTAAAGCTGTCGCGCATACCAAGGGCGGTGCGAAAAAGGTAATCATCTCGGCGCCCGCCAAGAACGAGGATATCACCATCGTCCTCGGTGTGAATGAAAACGCTTATGACCCTAAAAAGCACCGGGTTATCTCCAATGCTTCCTGCACCACCAACGGCATCGCGCCGCCGGTCAAGGTGCTGCATGATACTTTTACCATCACCAGAGGGCTGATGACGACTATTCACTCTTACACCAACGACCAGCGCATCATGGACGTCGTGCATAGCGACCTCCGCCGGGCGCGCGCCGCCGCCCTGAATATCATCCCCACCACCACCGGCGCCGCTAAAGCCGTGGCCCAGGTTATCCCGGCGCTCAAGGGCAAGATACACGGTCTGGCTTTCCGCGTCCCCACGCCTACCGTATCGGTCATCGATTTCGTCTGCGATGTCGAGAAAGAAGTAACCGTAGAGCAGGTCAACCAGGCGCTGAAAAAAGCCTCCGAAGGGGCGCTGAAAGGCATTCTGGAATATTGCGAGGAAGAGCTGGTCAGCATGGACTTCAAGGGCAATACTCACAGCTCTATCGTGGATGCACTAAGCACGATGGTCATCGGCGGCAATATGATAAAGCTGATTGCCTGGTATGATAACGAGTGGGGCTACAGCTGCCGCCTCGGCGACCTGGCCCTGTTTGTGGCGAATAAGGGGGTCTAGCAAATAAATAAAGAAATCCGGACAGCGCTGGACGCCTC
Organism: Dehalococcoidales bacterium; assembly: GCA_050014355.1. Taxonomy (GTDB): domain Bacteria; phylum Chloroflexota; class Dehalococcoidia; order Dehalococcoidales; family RBG-16-60-22; genus Fen-1077. Next base: position 38,611 of record JBEKDL010000005.1, read on the forward strand.
CGGCTACAAAGCTAAGACCGTATCCGTAGAGCACCTGCCGGAAGCACAGGAATCGGTTGGCAAACTGGTACAGGAAGGTCAGGTCAACCGGCGGCTGTCCGAAAAATGGCGCTTTTACCGGGAGCCTAATACAGACCTGCCTGAAGCCCGGACTATTTTCATTGTAGCCATACCCTAGCCTATAACGCGACTGTATTTTACCTGGCAGGGCAGGGACTACCCCGCGGAAGTTGCTCCGACCTATCTCTGCCTCGCCGATGAAAGGCAGGTCGAAGGAACTCTCGGCTCGGTACTGAAAAATGCGGGATACAGAATCGTCCGGGCGCGCTTGCCGTTGAAAACTCTGGCGGCACGCAGCGGTCTGGCAAAATACGGTAAAAACAATCTCGTTTATGTGCCGGGGATGGGCAGTCTCTGCCGGCTAATCGCTTTCTACTCGGATATTCCCTGTGAAGAGGATAGCTGGCAGGAACCCGAAATGATGCCTTCCTGCGAAAAATGCACGCTGTGCCGCGCTAAATGCGCCAACGGAAGTATCACCCCTGACCATTTTCTGATTCATGCCGAAAATTGCCTGGGATTTCTTAATCAAACGGAGCCAAATGTTCCCTACTGGGCAACGCGCCAGCCTGACTGGCTTAGTGCCTTCATCGGTTGCATGTGTTGCCAGTCCGCTTGCCCGGTGAATAAACTTTATTTACATAATATTAAAGACCACGCGTCTTTCTCCGAAGAAGAGACTGCCCTGATTCTAAACAGGGCGCCGTGGGATAAGCTTTTCCCGGAGATGCAGCAGAAACTGGATGGTGTCCGCGGGATTTATTCGTCACTGGCGTCCAACCTGTCTGCGCTCATGGAAAAACAGCACCCAGTCGGATATAGGCATGACTCCGGTCATGATTTAACAGAATGTTGAACTCTTTTGGTCAAGTGTACGTAAGTACCTGTTGACATATTGTCGCCTTATTACCTACAATTAACACAAGTAGGAAAAGGCTTTTAAATGAAACTGGTCGTTATCGGCTTCGGGCAATGCGGCGGCAGAATTGCTGATGAGTTTGCCCGGCTTAATATCAGGGCGCGCGCCCTGCGTCGGCTTAACATTATCACCGGAGCTTATGCCGTCAACACCGACATCGCCGACTTGAGCGGTCTGTCCACCATCAAGTCCGATTACGAGCACCGCATCCTTATCGGCAATAAAAAGACCGGCGGCCACGGTGTTGGGAAAATCAACGAGCTCGGCGCGGAGCTGGCCAGGGAAGACGCCGATAAAGTCATCGAGACCATCAGAAATGCCCGGTATTTCACGGAAACGGACGCTTTCCTGCTCGTTGCCAGCGCCGCCGGCGGCACGGGCTCCGGCGCGGTGGGCGTTATGACGCAGCTCATCAAAGAGCGCTACGTGGACAAGCCGGTCTATAATCTCATAATCCTTCCTTTCGAGCATGAAGAGGTAACCGAAGACCGCACTGTTTACAACGTGGCCACCTGCCTGAAATCGAGCTACCTGGTGGCTGACGCCATCTTCCTGGTGGATAACCAGCGGTACGCTATGAAAGACTCGCCCGTAAGCCACAATCTGCTCAAGATAAATCAGATGATTGCCCAGCCTTTTTTTAACCTGCTCTGCGCCGGTGAAGAGAAAAAACAAAGGTATATCGGGGCTAAAATCCTCGATGCCGGAGACATTATTCAGACCCTCGTAGGCTGGACGACACTGGGTTATGGCCGCTCACAAACACCGGCCATTAAATCGTTTTTCAAGAGGGGGCGTGATTTCCGGGACAAAGCTACGGAAACCCAGAAAGGTATCCAGTCCCTGGACGAAGCCATCAGCGGGCTTTCCATCAAATGCAACCCGCTGGACTCCAAGCGCGCTTTATACCTCATCTCCGCCCCTCCCCGGGAAATCAATGTCGATTTGATAAAAGAGCTGGGCACCTACATTAAGAATATGGCGCCGGAGGCTGTCATCAGGAGCGGCGATTATCCGCGGGAGAAAGGCGTCATGGATGTGACGCTAATACTTTCCGAGCTTAGCGATATTGAAAAAGTCAGGAACTATTTCTCAAAGGCGATAAACCTGATTGCCGACCTCAAGAAACGCCAGGAAGGCCTGATAAACACCCAGCGAGGGATTGATATCACGATTAAGGATATTCCCTCGCTGTTATAACCCGACTTTATTTTAAAGGTTCCTCCCTTTAAGGGTACTAATTCTCCAAAAAAATGTCATTCCCAACTCGATTGGGAATCCAGTATTTAAATACCATTTGCCTGGCTACTGGATTCCCGCTTTCGCGGGAATGACATTCTTATTGAGTCTGCGTTTTTCGGGACAACCGCCGTTATCTGGCTATCTTAGAGTAAATCTGCCAAGCCTGCTCGATGGTCTCATCGCGGACACTCCAGGCCCTTTCGACGTTCTCTTCGCGGGACTTGGCGGCCTCGCCGAGTGTCGCCTCATACGCGGAATTAGCGGCTGCCTCCGCCGCCTGATAAGCTTCTTCGGCCCGTTGCATTAAGTCCTCGCGGGCTTTAGCGGCTTTAGCTATCGCTTCATCGCGGTCACGCAAAGCCTGCGCCGCGGTAGACTCATAAGCTTTGGAGGACTGCGCTTCGGCCCTTTTGTAGGCTTTAGCTACCTGCGTTTCATTTTCATGGTAAGCCTTGGCGACCTGGCGCTCGGCATCCATGTAAGCAGCGTAGGCCCTTTCGGCCTGGCTCATGACCTCGTCAAGTGCGGATTTCGGCCGTTCTTCCATGCTTTCCCCTTCAACCGGCGCTTCAGCTTTCGCCTCTACCGGCGCGGAGGACTTCTTTGTTCGTTCTTTCTGGGCAGCCACAGGACACCTCCTATTATTTATAATTTCTAATATATTATTAACTTTGGTGATACTCTATTTTAATCAGTCACTACTTAGTGCCCAGTATAGGGTGCACCCTATAAAAAGTCAAGCTAAACTCAAACCTTCCGGCAATACCGGCTTATTTTAAAAAATAATCGACCTTCCTAGCAACTCAATATAACATTATCATTCTTCGGCGGATTCAGCGTCGCCCTTCTTTGTCCGCTCGGCTTTTTTTGTTTCGTACATCTTGGCCAGTGATTCCAGGCGTGCTTCCATCGTGCCTTTAATCTCTTTGCGGATTTCTTTTGGTCTTTTTTCCATTTCTATTTCTTCGTCTTCTGGGGCTTCTTTTATAGCTTCTTCGGCGGGTTCCGGAGAACCGCTCTTATTTTTATGGGTGTCGGCGCCGGCCGCCGTGCCAGCCGCAACCTCGTCTTTCCTGGCTTCTTCGGAAGTTTCGCTTTCGTCTATGGTGGCTTGATACGCCTTTAGTGACGCCTCGGAAGTCTTTCTGGCAACCTTCACCGATGTCTCGGTGGCTTCCTGGATAGCTTTCATGGTCTTTTCCGCCGATTGACGGGCGGCTTTAATTAGAGCTCCCGTAATCTCCTTGGCCGATTTTACCGCGGCCTCGGCGGCTTCCCTGGTCTGGCGGCTTATCTCTTCGGCCCGGGCCAGGGCAGCTTTTATTTCTTTCTGGGTAGCTTTGGCGCTTTCCTGGGCCGAAGCGGTGGCTGCTTCAATAGCTGCCTGGACGGTTTTTTTAGATTCCTCGGCTGTTTCTTTGGCTGACTGGCTCAAAGCTTCCGCACGCGCGACCGTTTGCTCGGCCTCTTTTCTCGATGCTTCAATGGCTTCCCTGACCGCTTTGTCGGTCTCCTCCGCGATGGCGGCAGCGGCGCTGTCCATTTCTTCCATCTTGGTAACTGCCTCCAGGAATCCGTGGGATAGCGCTTGGGCCCTGTCCTTGGCCTCTTTACCTATTTCCTCCGCCCGCGCTGTGGCTTCCTGGCCCTTGGCGATTAATGCCTGTGATGTTTCTTTAGTTTCCCGGCACACCTGTTCGATTCCGTTCATCTTTTCCTGGAATGCGGCGGCGGAGGTGGCGGCGCTGTCATTCGCCTCTTTGCTGATTAGTTCCGCCCGCTTGATAGCTTCTTGAGATGCCTTGATTGAAGCTTCCGAGGCCTCTTTGGCCACCTTAATGGCTTCTTCTGTGGCAGCCCGGATCTCTATGGATATTTCTTCTGCCCGGTTCATCGTTTCCTGGGCCATCTGCTGCAAAGTGTTGTGGGCCTGGCTGGTTTCTTTAGCCAGAGTCTCGATGCGGTTCATCGCTTCCTGTGCCGTCCTTTGCGCCGCCTCGGCAATTTCCCGCGCGACTTTGCTCACGGCGTCGGCCCGGTTGGCGGCTTCTTCCGAGGCCCTGGCAGCGACGTCAACGGCTTCCCTGGTTGCTTTGCTCGTCCTTTCCGCCCGGCTCACCGTGTCCTTGGCCGTTTTATTGACCGCCTCAGCCAGGTCCCTGGCTTCTCTGGCTATTTTATCCGCCCGGGTGATGGCTTCCTTCATCGTCTTGATTGACTCTTCCGAGACCTCCCTGGCGGTCTTGACTGATGCTTCGGCTTTACCGACCGCATCACGTGTAACTTCCGTAGCTGTTTCAGCGGTTTTTCTCGCCTCACGGCTTGTCGCATCGATGCGGCTCAAACCTTCCTGGGATAACATCAATGCCGATTCGGCGGCGTGCATCGCCTCGATGCCTGTTTTTTCCGCCCGGGCGATAGCGTCCTCGAAAGCTTTGACGACGGACTGGGCGGTCTCTTTGGGCTTTTTCGCGACCTCTTCAGCGTGGGCGATAGCTTCGTTGGCCGCCCTGATGGTAGCCTCGGAAGCTTCCCGGGCTTGCCGGACGATTTGTTCTGACCGGCTTATCGCTTCCCGGGCCGCCCGGGTGGACGACTCGGCGGCCTCTTTCGCCTCCAGGCCTATCTGTTCCGCCCGGCGCGCCGCCTCGTAGGCGGTCCTGTACGATATTCCCGCCGCCTCTCTGGCGGCCCGGCTTAATGCCTCGGCGCGGGCTACAGCTTTCTCAAGGTCGCTGATGTTGCTTTCTTTTACGTCAGGAGACATTTATCCATCCGCTGAAAAATGTGCGTTCTTCAACCAGCATAACTATTATATGCTTCAAACTCCAGTTTTTCAATAACTAGTATCAGTCAAGGCTAAATCTTAAGTCAGGCATTATCATGGTACTAAAATATGTGGTAATAATCGGCGAAAGAATAATTGACAATCTTACGCCATTATGCTAAAAATAGCATAACTAATATAAACAAATATATTCGAGGTGTGATATGAAATTAGTCGTTGTAGGCCTCGGGCAATGTGGCGGCAGGATTGCGGACGAGTTCTCCCGGTTGAACAGCAGGGCCCACGCCCGGCGCGGTATGAACATCATTACCGGCGTGTTTGCCGTCAATACGGATGCCGCAGATTTAAGCGGGTTATCCAGTATCAGTAAAGACCACCGCCATAGAATCCTCATCGGCGGCCGTAAGACCGGCGGGCATGGCGTGGGTAAAATCAACGAGCTAGGCGCCGAAATCGCCAAGGAAGACGCCGATAAAATCGTTGATGCCATCAGAACGACCAAGGGATTTTTTGAAACAGATGCTTTCCTGCTTATCGCCGGCTCGGCGGGCGGCACCGGCTCCGGCGCGATATCCGTCCTGACACAGTTCCTCAAAGAGCGGTATATCGATAAACCTATATGGGACATGGCGGTCCTTCCCTTCGAACATGAAGAAGCCACCGAGGAGAGAACGGTTTTCAACGTCGCTACCTGTTTAAAGTCCTGCTATTCCGTGGCCGATGCCGTTTTTATCATGGACAATCAAAGATATGTCCGGAAAGATTCGTCAATCCAGTCCAACGTGTCCAAGATAAACAGCATGATTGTCGAGCCCTTCTATAATCTGCTCTGCGCCGGCGAAGAGAAAAAATCGAAATTCATCGGGGCCAAGCTGCTGGATGCCGGCGATATCATCCAGACCGTTGTCGGCTGGACGGTCGTCGGCTACGGCAAGACCACGGCGCCGATATTCAGAATGCCTATAGCAATGAAGACCGACTTCAGGAAGAAGGGCACGGAAATCCAGAAAGGTATCCAGGCCATGGATGAGGCCATCAGCGAGCTTTCGCTTAAGTGCAACCCCGCCGATTGCCGCCGGGCGCTTTACCTCGTCTCCGGGCCCGCCAAGGAAATGAACATGGATATGGTCAAGGAAATCGGCGATTACATGAGAGACATCGCCCCGGAGGCTATCATCCGTAACGGCGATTACCCGAGGGAGAGGGGGCTGGTGGATGTTACCGTGCTCCTTTCCGAGCTTAGCGATGTGGAGAAAGTGCGCGACTACTACGTCCGCTCCACGGACCTTATCCCAGAGTTTAAAAAGAGACAGGAAGAGACCGAGGACAAGCTGAAAGCGCTGGAAGACGTTTCCAAGGATATACCTTCACTTTTGTAAAATATTATTAAATAAGCGCATTTAATTTAACGGGCACTAAACCGGAAGTTTGAAAACGGGTGATGTGCCCGTTAGTGTTTTATTGTTGCCGGCTATCATAAAAAATAAATCCGTTTTTGACCAGGCATTTAAGGGTCCCGACATGTCGGGACCCTTTCTTTTTCATCCTTTCCAAAAAAATATTTCTGAGCTCCAAACTAAACCAATATTTATGGTGTATCCTTACTTATCCCCATCAAACTGTAACAAATTATTTATATAACAGCAGCCTTTTTTTATGTTTTGATTATCACCTCGCTGTTATCTTTTATGGTGCTGTAATGGCGAAAATCCGCCAGCGGCTAATAAATAGAACCCGGAAAACAGAGGCACGCCGAAAAACGACGTTATCGGTCCTTTGTTAAAACTCTTCTATTTGAAGAGGAGGGCACGATGTTGAAAAGGCTATTAATCAAGCTGCGCAAGGCGCAGGAAGGCATTACCGGTCTGGAAACAGCTATTATCCTTATCGCGTTCGTCATCGTGGCATCGGTGTTCGCTTACGTGGTCTTGTCCGCCGGCCTTTTTTCTTCCCAGAAAGTGAAAGAAGCCGTCAACGCGGGCGTCGAATCGACCATGGCGGCGGTGGAGCTAAAAGGCGATATCATCGCCAAGATGGACAACGGTTTGGCAAGTGAAATTTATTTGTTCGTCGGAATTCCGGCGGCCGGGACCCCGGTTGACTTTAGCCCCTCGTCCGCCAATGTCAGCCCGCTGGTCATCTCTTATATAGACGCCAATAACATGATACCGAGCATGAACTGGACAATTACGAAATTAAGCACGATTAACGATGATAATTTGCTTGACCCTAATGAGCTATTCCAGGTAACGATATTTGTGCCTAACTCCGGCAACGTTAGTATCGGGCCTTATCACCGGTTTACGCTGGAGCTCAAGCCTCCCGATGGCCCGGTATTATCTATTTCGCGGACGATACCTGCCCGGGTAAGCGGGTACACGAACCTGCATTAATGGCTGTGCTGGATTGACGGAAAGGCCGATAAAAGGCTGATAGAATAGGTGGTGCTATAAAGAAGTGGTGCTTCACAGCATCACTTCTTTGTTTTTAGCGCCCACAGCTCGCGGAAAACACGGCGTTTGCTGTCCAGCGGAACGGGGAAATTATGCTCCAGAAGGTTGACCTGTTCGCAGGGGATACCGGCCAGGTCAGCCACGTTCTGCTGGGTGAGGAGGCAGGCAACGCGGAGACGCCGGGCCTCCGTGCCGAAGGTTGATTTATCTGAAGAAGAAAGCATCGCTTTCATGATAATTCCTGACACCATGATATATTCCTGTTGAAAAGCTGGCAAGCAGGGGTTTACCCCGTCGGACTGGGGGGTAGCACCCAAATAACTTGAAATAACGTCTTATACTCTGCTAAGCTTTGAGCCAGAAACCAATAGCAGGAGAGGTATGCCGGTAGATTTATCAGTTCAGCTTGCCCCTAAAAATAAGCGGGGCCTGCGCCTGGCCAATCCGGTGATGACCGCCTCCGGCACCTTCGGCTACGGTACAGAATACAGCCAGTTGTTCGATACACAGCGGCTGGGGGCCATCATCTGCAAAGGTACCACTCTTGAACCGCGGGAAGGGAATGAGCAGCCGCGCCTTGTGGAGACAACGGGTGGTGTGATTAACTCCATCGGGCTTCAGAACATCGGTGTGGAGGCTCTCGTCCGGGAGAAAGCGCCGCTCTGGGCGAAATGGCGCGTGCCGGTAATTGTTAATATCGCCGGGGATACTGTTGATGAATATGGAGACCTGGCCAAAAGGTTAGACAGCGTTAAAGGCGTTAGCGCCCTGGAGGTAAACATCAGCTGTCCCAATGTTAGAGCCGGCTGCGCCTTATTCGGCGCCAGCCCCGATTCCGCCGCCGCGGTGACCGCCGCGGTCAGGGCCGCCACCACTCTGCCGGTGTTCGTTAAACTTACCCCGAATGCAGGAGATATCGTCAGTGTTGCCAGGGCCGTGGCTGGCGCAGGGGCCGATGCCGTATCGCTGATTAATAGCGTTAAGGGAATGGCGATAGATATATCCCAAAGACGTCCGGCCATCGGAAATATCACCGGAGGTCTGTCCGGCCCGGCGATAAAGCCCCTGGCGCTAGCCATGGTCTATGAAGTGGCCGGCGCGGTGGACATACCGGTTATCGGTATCGGGGGCATTGCTACCGCGGCGGACGCCCTGGAGTTTATCATGGCGGGGGCCAGTGCCGTGCAGGTCGGTTCCGCCACTTTTCGCAATCCCCGCGCCGCCCTGGATGTCCTGGAAGGCATTGAGCGGTTCATGGAAAAGGAAGGGCTCAAGAAACTTTCTGAAATTATCGGGGCAGCGAGGCCTTCCGGAAAAGCATAATATCCTCGCCGGGCAGCCTGTCCACGCGGCCGCTGGTAGCCATCATTTCCAGGTGGGCCAGCGTTTCCAGCACCGCCATCCTTTTATGGAAATCCGGCAAGGAGTTCCAGCTGCCTTTAAAACCCCAGCTCACTTTCTGGGCAATTTGATAACTCGTCCTGGCTTTTTCACCCAGGGCGACCAGTATTTCACCGTTCCTCTGCTCGTGGTGCTTTAAAATCGCATCGACGCGCTCCCTGAAATCAGTAAAGGGCTTTTCATGGCCGGGCAGTGCGCGTTCGACTTCCAGGTTCTTTAAACTATTAAGCGAATCGAAATATCGGCCCAAGGGATTCTCGATGGCCTGGGGATGCACGCTGACGTTGGGAGTGATGGTCGGCAGGATATGGTCGCCGGAGAGGAAGATTTTTTTCTCCGGTTCGTAGAGACAGATGTGTCCGGAGGAATGTCCCGGCGTCCAGATGACTTTAAAAGTGAAGAGGCCGGTGGTGACGGTTTCATCGTCGTGGAGGAGGATGTCCGGCTGTGTGGGGACGACGTAACGCTCCAGGCCCACGGTGGCGTTGCTCAAGTTCTTGATCATTTTAGCCGGTACGCCATTGGCCGCGAGGAGCTGGTCTATCTGGTTAAGCAGCGCCTCCATGGAGACATACCTGGGCTCGATGAAGTCTTTTTCGATATGGTGCATGGCGAGGCTGGCTCCGGAAATTTTCTTAACGCGCCCGGCCATGCCGTAGTGGTCGGGGTGGACATGGGTGACCAGAATCTGGGAAATGTCTTTGACACCAGCGCCTATTTCCGCCATACCGTTTGTCAGAGCGGCGAAAGATTCTTCGGTGTTCCATCCGGCGTCGACCAGGAGATAGCCGTCGTTTCCGCGGATGACATAGGCATTAACGAATGAAAGCCCTGATTCATCCGTGGTAATCATGGGGAGCTTAATCCAGTAAATGCCGGGGATAATTTCTTCCATATTTTTCTTCTCTATGTTTCCTTCTTTGTCATTCCCAACTTGATTGGGAATCCAGAGTCACAATATATCTTCGTACAAATCTTTCCATTGGGGATTCTCTTTTTCTATCAATTCAAGTTTCCACTTCCTGTTCCATCTCTTCAGTCGCTTTTCTTCGGAGATAGCTGATGCAATGTCATCACATTGCTTATAATAAACCAATGAATGTACACTATATTTTTTAGTAAAACCATCTATAGAATTGTTTTTATGTTCATAAACACGCTTTATTAGGTCGCTGGTTACTCCGATATACAATGTGCCATTACGTTTGCTGGCTAAGATATACACGTAACCATGTTTCATTCTAGGCCTTTAATCTGTGTCACTGGATTCCCGCATACGCGGGAATGACGTTTTATTGTTTAATGTTATAAAAAGCTTTCATACCCGCGTAGGTCGCGTTTTTACCGAGCTCGTCCTCGATACGCAGAAGACGATTGTACTTGGCGGTGCGCTCGGAGCGGCAGGGCGCCCCCGTCTTTATCTGGCCGGTGGAAAGCCCCGCGGCGAGGTCGGCGATAGTAGTGTCTTCCGTCTCGCCGGAGCGGTGGCTGATAACGGCGGTCCAGTTGGCCTCGCGGGCCATTTTAATGGCATCGATGGTTTCTGTCAGGGTGCCTATCTGGTTTAGCTTGATAAGTATCGAGTTGGAGGCTTTCTGTTTAAGTCCCCGGGCGAGGCGTTTCACATTGGTGACATACAGGTCATCGCCGACGAGCTGGATTTTGCTGCCAAGCTTTTTCGTGATAAGCTGCCAGCCGTCCCAGTCGTCCTCGGCCATGCCGTCCTCGATACTGATGATGGGGTAGGCGCTGACCCACTTGACATAAAAGTCTACCATCTCGGCCGATGATAGCGTTTTGCCTTCTCTGGCAAGCACGTACTTTCCATCCTCGTAGAACTCACTGGAGGCCGGGTCCAGGCCGATATAGCAGTCCTTGCCGGGCTTATATCCGGCGGTCTCGATGGCCGCCAGGATAACTTCCACGGCGTCTTTATTCGAGGGGAGGGAGGGCGCAAAGCCGCCTTCGTCACCGACATTGGTATCCAACTTTTTATCCTTAAGGACTTTCTTCAGTGCCTGGTAGACCTCGGCGCCCATGCGGAGGGCCTCCTTAAAGCTGCCGGCCCCGGCTGGCAGTATCATGAACTCCTGGAGGTCAGTGGAGTTAGCGGCGTGCTTGCCCCCGTTGAGGATATTCATCATCGGCACGGGGAGGGTATAGCTTTTTCCGCCGCCGAGGTACTGGTATAAGGGCATTTTCAGACTGCTGGCGGCGGCGCGGGCTACCGCGAGCGACGTGCCGAGAGTGGCGTTGGCGCCGAGCTTGGATTTGTCCGCCGTGCCGTCGAGAGCTATCAAGGCGCGGTCGATTTCTGCCTGTTTCGTAGCCTCCATGCCGGTTATCACCTGGGTAATAACGCCTTTGACATTGGCCACCGCCTTAAGGACGCCCTTGCCCCCGTAGCGCGCTTTATCACCGTCACGGAGCTCCAGGGCTTCGTACTTGCCGGTGCTGGCTCCGGAGGGCACGGCGGCCTGCCCGCGCGTACCGTCAGCCAGCTCGACCTCTACTTCCAGCGTCGGGTTGCCGCGGGAATCGAGTATTTCCCAGGCTTTAATGTTTTTAATCTTTGCCATTTTCCTCTCTCCGCTCTCTGAAAATTACCTTTGTTTTTTCGCCGCAGCGATTGCTTTTGCCACGGCGTCCTTGGCGCTTTTAGCAATGATAATATTGTTCTCCACCCGGCCGTCAATCGAAAGCGCCCAGGTGCCCAGGCCGATGACGGGTATCCCGGCCTGTAAGGCATAGCCGATTTCCGTCAGCGTGCCGTAGCTGCCGTCGATGGCGATGACCGCCTGTGCTGTCCTGACCACGGCCACGTTCCGGGCGTAGCCTACGCCCGTGACGATAGGGATTTTGACGTAAGGATTGGCGGAACTCCGGTCTTCACCCGGCAGAATTCCTATGGTGAGTCCGCCCTCGCTTACCGCGCCTTTGCAGGCGGCCTCCATGACGCCACTCAACCCGCCGCAGACGAGAATGGCGCCGCGCAATGCAATCTCACGGCCTACTTCTTCGGCAAGTTTAGATGTGGCCGGCGGCACTTCGCTCCCGCCGATGACGCCGATAAATATAAGCTTATCTTTCGACATAAGTCCTGCTGTTGGATATAAAAAGTATAACACTTGAAGCTATAGCGGGGCAAAGAGGGTGAACTACGCGATTAGTTGTACTTGTTCATGGCCGCCTCCAGCCCTTCGGAGAGGAGGCAAAAGATGGCCTGACTTACCGTCGGCAAAGTTTTCTCGATAATCTTTTTCTCGTCGGCGGTGAAATCACTAAGGACATAGGATATTACCGCCCCCTCTTTTTCCTCGGGAGAGCCTTCCTCGGCAGCGGGCCGCCCGATGCCCACCCGGACGCGGTAGAAATCGCGTGTGCCCGTGCGCGCGATGACGGAGTCGATACCCTTGTGGCCGCCGGAACTGCCGCCGAGGCGCAGGCGGATTTTACCCACCGGCAGGTCGATGTCATCATGGATGACGATGAGGTCGGTTGGGGCAATATTCAACTTTCTCATTAAAGCGCTGACGGACTCGCCGCTGGCGTTCATGAAGGTCTGCGGTCGCGCTAAAACTACCCGGTGACCCGCGATGCTGCCGATTCCGGTGCGGGCCTGCCCCTGCTTCTTATCGAAGCGTATTTTTTGCACCTTCGCCAGATGGCCGACGCACATAAAGCCGATATTATGCCGGTTGCGGGCGTAGAGATAGCCCGGATTACCCAGGCCGACGATTAGTTTCATTTCAACCTTTTCCTATCAGCTTTAAAAATTCTTTTTCCTCAATGGCCTTGATGCCCAGCTCGCGGGCGCGGGCCAGCTTGGAGCCGGGGTCGGCGCCGTACACCACGTAATCTGTCTTGCGGGTGACGTTGTCTTTAGCCACGCCGCCCAGCGCTTTAATCCTGGCTTCCGCCTCCGGTCGTGATAGAGAGTCCAGCCTGCCAGTTAGGACGAACTCCTTGCCGGAAAGGGGCGAACCGGACGGACTTACTGGATTTTTGGCATATTGGTAATAATGGAAGACTTTCGCGCTTTTCAATTTGTCTATTATTGCTTGATTTTCTGACTGTTTGAAAAATTCGGTTGTGCTAGCAGCAATTATTGGGCCAATGGACTCAATTTTTTGTAAATCTTCCGTTTTAGCATTAGCCAAATCATCGATGTTGGTGAAGTTATTTGCATATATTTCCGCTGTTTCAGCACCCACAT